>NZ_RPDH01000003.1:0-303677 GCF_003813775.1 Chitinophaga lutea
CGTGTCACCCTTCTTCAGCCGGCTGGCTGCCTGCTTCTTAAATGCTTCAAAATCGAATTGTTGTTTGTCCATATGGTCAGTTTAAAGTTAAGCAACTTTAAACTGACACACTTTTTGTAATAGTCTCCTGAAAACCCAGCTACACCTCCCATAATCATCCCCTTCTGGATTTTTTGACGGGAATCAGCGTACAGAAGAGCTACATCGAAGGTACCCATGCTGATTTCTCCGATTTAAACTCTTGCAAATCTTCTAACATAATTATTCTTTTTGGCATCAGCTTCGCACATATTACAAATTTTCAGTTTCCTGCGCATATATTTTTAAACCAATTATGGTGGCAATATGCCTAATTAAAGCCATCAAGTTTCACAAAACCGAATACAAGCTGAAACTTCTATTAATTAGGTTAAAAGATTAATGTCTACAAAAACGAACACAAATCAACCAATTCCATTATTATACAACAAGTTATTTTTCAAATATTTATACACTGTAATAATTGTATATCCTTTATAAAATGGTTCGAGAAAAGTCCACTTAGGTGCACCTTAGTGGACAAATCGGAAATTCTTCTGGTTTGTCCACTTTCATTTTTTAGCAATCAACTTTATGCTTTCATGGTAGTACTTATTTGGAATATCCGAGTTTGGAATTAATCTGAATTTTAGCTCCCGCTTTTTAGCTCTGACTTCAAAAAGTTTAGTTAGCTTGTGAGTTAGTTGGTATAGATTGCTTTCTCTTTTTGAACCCTGTGTTATGGCGCTAGAATTAACCATCACATCAATTAACTCCAATTGAGAATTTACTAAATCTAAACTTTCATATAGGTCAATAATTTTCCTACTGCATCGCTGCAGTTTAGCATGAAAATCTTTTCCTTCCTGCTCAAATACTATTGATTCTAATATTGAAAATGCAATTGCATAAGAAGTTCTTACATCATGAAACAATGTAAAACTTTCTGTAATTCCTTTGCGAATTTGATTTTCAACTAAATCAGATATTCCATTTATTTCGTTGATAAAATCCTCTATCTAAGTTCTATCAAAGCAATATTCCGGTCGCGCTTGTACACGAGTTTTTTTTATTATCATTTAGAATTAATCCATTTATAATTGCAACCTCATCATTTAGTTCTATAGTAAAATTATCATAACCTTGCTTATATAGATGAATATCTCGCCGAACTGGAAAAACTGAAAAAAGCTGCTGCGAAAAAGAAAGAATAGTAAAGGGAGCCGAAGCTCCCTTTTTACATACCCTAAGCCGCGATTTTGTAACGCTTATAGAGTTCCCGCAACTTCGCAACCCTAAATTCCCCTTTACCTTTAAAAAGGATCTTTTCAAGCCCATCCATATTTACACTGATGTTTCGGCGGGTAACGCGAGCGTAAATCTGTGTCGTTCGTAAATTTGTATGCCCCAGCATCCGACTTACCGTTTCTAACGGAACGCCGTTATCCAGACAAATGGTTGTAGCGAACGTATGGCGCGCGGTGTTGGCAGGTGCTCATCGGCCAAAGCGGGCGTTGTTTTAGTGGCATATTCAACCGCCTCGATGCAGGTGGCCTTGTCGGCCGCCTTTTGCTTTTCGGCGAATGCCAGCAGTTCTTCCACGGGTAATTCGCCATTGGCTAACCATTGGCCGATGGTGGATACTTTGGCTTTAGCTTTGATGACTTTGTCCTGGAAAATCTGTTCGATGGTCATGTTTAGCGTATTGATGGTACCTAAATATCAATCATTTTCAAAAAGCCGCCAAATACATAAATGGGTGAGGGAGGGGATGGTCCTTACTCTGGTATTTCCCTTTAGCGTCCTTTCTGAGGCACTTGGTGCGGTTAAACGCCTGCTGGTAGTAATGCCGGGTGAGCATAAGCTCCACGAAGTTGAAAGAGGGGTGTTTCTCGCGTAATATATGCAGGTCTTCCACATGCAGGGCGATACATTCCGTTTTTTCAAGCGTTATTAGACGCTCGCGGCTGCGGTGCTGCATGAAGAAGCTTTCGATGGCTATGATCACATCGCCGTCGGACATGAACCAGCAGTTATACTCCTTGCCGTCTTCCTTTTCCAGGGAGGTGACGAGGCCGGTGATGGTGAAATAGATGTATTCGCAGACCTGGCCGTAGTCGAGGATGACTTAGTGGGGGAGGAAGTATCTCAGTATTGTTGGGGCACAGCTATTGAATATATTCGGGAAAAGGGCATTACCCCTTTGGGGCATTTCGCTTCGCTTCTCTTTCAGCAAGGAATTTGGCTTTCATGTTAATACCTTGCATCAGCTCAAAGTATAGTACCCTTGCGTACCCTGCTCAGTGTTTCCTTGGTAATCCCAAGATAGGATGCAATGATATGCAGTGGAAATCGCTGCAGGAAATCGGGATACTCCCTTACAAAATCTGCATATCGGGAGTCTGCGGCAAGGCTGATCGTGGAATTCAGGCGCTTCTGGTTGGCGATGGAGTTTCTCTCTTCCATCATCTGCAGCATCTTCCTTATCGAGGGTACCTGGTCGAGTAAGCGGATGGTATCTGCATAACTAATGATGAGCAGCTCGCAATTTTCCCAGGCATCGATGTTGTATTTTGATGGGGTGTGCATGACTATGCTTTCCCTATCGCCCATCCACCACGTTTCTATGCCCAATTGTATAACATGCTCGATTCCCTTCTCATCAACGCTGTACTGCCTCATTGCCCCGCTTACGATGAAGCAGAAATGTTTGCAGACATCTCCCTCTTGGAGTAGATATTGGCGTTTTTTAAGTCGCTTGGGGGTGAAGGTCGTTCGGACAAGTTCCTCTTCCTGGGATGTCAGGGGGCTACCTGCGTACCTATTGATATATGAAATCAGTGAATCATGCATAAAGCGAAATTTAAGGTCCTGGCTAGATTGCCCTTGGCGATGCTTGAGCCAACGGACACGTTATGGTATCAACCATTAACTAATATACGACAATTGGATTGTTAAAAAGGGTCCGTAAGTACGATTTCCTCTGTTGACAGTGCTGAAATAGATATCCTTTGACATTTATCAACGTTATTTTTTATCAATTGTCGTCTTTGCGGCGTGCCGCACTGGACTACTTTTGACTAAACAATTTTTAAATCTAAAATATAGAAATCATGAAACAATTAAAAAATGTCATTCCGGTAAATTCAACTGAGTCAAACAAACAAATCGTATTACAGGCCTACGCCTCTCTAAAGGCAGACAATGTTGAGGGCTACTTCAACGCCATGGCCGACGACATCACGCTTACCTACTTTGGCAACCACCTGTTCACCGGGACCTACCATGGCAAGAAGGATATCCTGGACAACTACGTGCCTGTGTTGCTCAACCGCCTTGCCGGCCCGATTAGGATCACCGTTACCAATGTGATTGCAGAAGGTGATCAGGTCTTCGTCGAGGCAGAGGGCGAATCAAAAACCCAGGATGGATTGGATTACAATAACAAGTATGGAATAATACTCCGCTTAAAGGATGGAAAGATCACCCAGGTCCGTGAATACATGGACACAGAGCTCGTTAAAACCATCTTCGGATAATTATCTTATCATTTAATCAGGTAATAAAGCAAAAAAAATGAAAAAATTAATTTTAGCAATCTGTATTGCGATAGGCCTTGGCCAACCGGTTTGGTCACAGGGGAATAGAATGCCTGCATCATTGCAAAGGCAAGAGTACATCGAGGTGGAAAAGAATGTACGCCTACACGTGACAGACCTTGGGGAAGGCAGGCCAATTGTATTGGTGCATGGCTGGCCCTTGAGTGATGCCATGTATGAATATCAATATCAATATCTTTCCCGAAAGGGGTTTAGAGTGATAGGGATTACTCTCAGGGGCTTTGGCAAGTCTGATAAGCCCTACGGAAAATATGACTTTGATGTTTTTTCAGATGACATAAAGGTGGTCCTTGAAAAACTAAAGGTCCAGGATGCCGTGTTGGGCGGATTCTCGATGGGTGGGGCGGTGGTGATCCATTACCTGATCAAATATAATTCGGCCCATGTTAGTAAACTTGCCCTGTTTGCTGCCGCCGCACCATCTTGGAAACAGCGGGAAGGTTTCCCCTATGGGATATCTGATGCCGATGCAGCAGGTTTGATCAAGCAGACAATGACAAGCAGGCAGGACCTTATTGCTGGTTTTGGAAGCGCCTTTCCTGCAAAGGCCGATGGTTTAACAAAAAATGAGGAAAAATGGCTGGAGAGCATCAATTTAGAAGCATCACCTTATGCCACGACGGAATCCATCATTGCGTTGCGTGACCTTGACCTAAGGCCGGGTCTATCAAAGATCAAGGTTCCCACGGCCATATTCCATGGTACCCAGGATAAGTTGTGCGACTTCGCATTTGCAGGGATATTGCAAAAAGGTATCAAGGATTCATACATAGTGAGGTTTGAAAAAAGTGGCCATTCATTGTTTTTGGAGGAACGGGATAAGTTCAATGAGGAACTTGAAAAATTTGCAAGGTAGTAAGGAGGGGATATCTTCAGGCCCTTGTATGGCCAACAGCTTGTTGCCCGAAGCACAGAGAGAAGATTTCGAAGAACAGGATTTTGCCAACAATATGCGGAAGAATAAAGAGATGTTGAAATGGATAGTATTAGAGGTATTTATATTATAAAAAAGTTGTAGCTATAAAAAGCACAACTTTTTTTTGATATAGTGCCTGAGAAGGCATAGTTTTTCTACTAATAACCTATCCCAACCACCGCTCCCACCAACATCCGCACAAACTCCCCCGCCTTACCATAATCCAACTGCTCATACTTCAAACCCAGCAAACGGATATTATCGTAATACGCCTGATGGTGCTCGTAATAATACTTTTCCGATTGTACAAACCATGCCTTTTCCCCAACTTCACCGCCAGAAACCACTTTTCCAGCAATCTAGCGCTTCGCCCATTGCCATCTGCCCGGGGGTGGATCTTTACAAACACCAGGTGTATCATACTGGAAAAAAGAATGTTTCGGCAATCGACAACGGCGTATCCTGCAATGTGGTGATATCAGCATATAATTTCTCCATTTCGGTAGCCACTGAGAAGGGAGACGCGGCCACATATTCAATCCGCCCGTCACTGGTCGTTACGTACATATTTTGGTTACGAAATCTACCCTGGGAAGATAAGGGAAGGATGTGCCGGGTCAGCAATTTATGGGCTTCAACTAACGTTTGCCGGTCAAAGGGCGCGTCTTTTACATATTGATAGGCTGTATACAGATCATCGATCTTTCGGGTATAGTCGGGCAGGCTTTCACTACCACCATCTCGGTTACTGAAAATTCGCGGTTTTCGAGCGAGATAAAGCGATATAGCGAAATCCTTCAAATCCTTTTTGAGGAGGATCGCAAAAGTAATAAATATTGGAGAAATCGCTTTTCAGCCATTTCTCTCATTTAAATATAGGAAAAATTTCGTTTTGACGTATGTTCGTACGTCATAATTAAGAGCTTCCGAAAGCTGGCAACTTTAGCAGGGATGGAAGCTGCACACGTGCAAAAACTTTCGCGTGGAAAAATAGATGCCGCACTCACTACAAACATTGCCGTAGCCAAAGCGCTGGGCATTTCATACACCCAGTTGGCGGCATATTTCGATGGGGTCACTCAACAGGATATAGATGAATATCTCGCCGAACTGGAAAAACTGAAAAAAGCTGCTGCGAAAAAGAAAAAATAGTAAAGGGAGCCAAAAGCTCCCTTTTTACATACCCTAAGCCGCGATTTTGTAACGCTTATAGAGTTCCCGCAACTTCGCAACCCTAAATTCCCCTTTACCTTTAAAAAGGATCTTTTCAAGCCCATCCATATTTACACTGATGTTTCGGCGGGTAACGCGAGCATCACCCGCTGATAGATGAGCTGGCACCGCAATGCCGGTTTGGCGACTGCACCCATCAGCATGAGCCCGGTTGCGCCATTATTGCAGCTGTCCAGAACGGCACATTGCCTGAGCTGGTATACCGCAGCTACCTGAAACTATTGCGGGAGCAATACCATTTCCAGGCCAGCGAGGCGGATAAGAGGCGAAATGAAAAGCAGTTCACTAAAATGGCCAGGCAGGTATTCAAACACCGCAAAGACAGCAAGTATTGATACCTGTAATGATAAAACATAGCGGCCTGTATACTTACAGGCCGCTATGTTTCATCATACGTATTAAAATATGGTTATGAAATTTACTGCCAGTTACAACATCGCCAATCGTCTGATCGAATGCCGTTACGTTGATATTCTTCGCGACGATCTTCCCATCAGGATCAGGCAGCAGTTCCTGCGGAATAGGGATTGCCGGAAAAACAGGTACGAGAGATCCCAGGCTCGTCAATGGGGCGTGGGACTGAAGGAAGTTGTATATAAAATTCCCTCTCCGATTATAATCGCACCACAATAAAAAACAGCCCGCCCTGTCCGACAGGGGAGCTGTTTTTTTGTTGTCATCCACGTTGCACTAGATGGTGAAGCGGAAGTAGCACCAGCAACTCCATGCGCAATACCGGTCGCCGATCTTGGCGCGTACACGCCAGCGGCCCGGTTGTGCTCCCACGAAATTGTGATTGAACGTAGTGCCGGTGATGCCGTGATAGACGGCGAAGCTCCGGAACGACTGTGCGGCCCACTGGCCTGCATTCACCGCGCCATGCGCATCGATCTCGATGCTGTAGGTGGCGCCGGGGATGTTCACGGGCGCCCATTTGAAGGTCATGGTGCGCGGGAAATGATGGAATACGCTGCCTTCTGCAGGCTCCAGCGGACGGGGCACCGCGCCTTTCCACCAGGTGAGGGTGGGGTCCCCTAATATGCTCATGCCGTAGAACCATTGGCGCTCGCCGAGGTCGTGGTCGCTGCCCCGGGCTTTCCACCAGTCTACCATCGCATCGCCGATGCATTTCCCTTTCCCGATCGGGTCGTAGAAGTCTGCAAAGAACAACATGGAGCCGGTTTTGGTGCTGCCTACCGCCGTAAGGCCGTAGTTGGTTTCGCCGCCGGATTTGTCGAAAATGTACCAGCCGCCGAGGTAGTCGCTTTCCGTGAACCTCGCTGTGCTGCAGCAGAAGAGGTTATAGAAGTGCGCATTGGGGGCGCGCTCGTCGCGGAAGTACGCGGTGTTGATCCATTCGGTGCTGCTGGTGGACGGGATGCGGAATGAATGGGAGTGGGGAGAAGAGTGCGAACAAAGCTGCACGAAGGAGCGGGTTTTGTTCACTTCCACTTTGTACAGATCGGCGTCGGTGATGTCGGGATTGGTGTATTTGGTGATATAGGAAGCGGGGGTCATCAGGTCCATCTCGCAATCGTCGAAACCGGTCCAGTCGTCTTCCACATACGCCAGCGCCGAACGGGAATGGCCGAGATTGCCGGTGCGGAAGAGGTGGTTACGGTCGAAGTAGTTGTTGATGAGGGCGGGGTCGTTGCCGTTGAGTGTGGGCGTCCAGATGCGGCCTACCCAGATCTCGGGTATCACGTCGCCGGTAACGGCGTTGTATTTTCCGTCTGCGTCGGAATCGGTCCAGGTGCCGTTGGTGTCCATGTAAAATAAATCACAGGGGAATTCGGTGGACGCGCCGTAAAAGTCGTCGCTCATTTCGAACCAGGCCGGCGGGATGGCGCCTACCATCACAACGCCAACAGGGTTTTTGCCTTTGATGTAGTTGCGGATGTAAGACGGTTTGCCGCCTTTCACCACGTGTACGGTAGCCCAATAGCCGTCGCGGCCGAGGTCGAGCACATAACGTTCCACTTTGTCTTTGGTGGCGGTATATACGTCTGTATGCACGAGCACCAGCACCTTGCCGCGCGGGTGGCGGAGCCAGCTGTAGGTGTTGAGGTAGGCCTCGTTAACGGGGTAGGAAGGGCGTGGTTTTTCCTCGATGAGGGGGAGCAGGTCGAGGAATTTTTTATTGATGGTAAGGTAATCGGCGAAGCTTTTCAGGGCCAGGTTGTTCTGGTCCATCAGCTTCAGGTTTCGCACGCTTTTGTATGCCTGGGCCAGTTTGTAGTTGCGGCCCACGGCCTGCATGTTAAAAAGGGTACGGTCTTGCAGCACCTGCGTACGGATGGTCTGCAGGTTGGTGATGGATTGTTTTTCTCCGGCAACAGGGCTGCCGTTGAGAGGTTTTTTTTCGGTAGACATTGTCTCGCTTTTTTTGAGGTTAAACAATTTGATACCTCAAAGCTACGCCGCCGTGGAGCGGTTGAACAGGTAGCATCTACCTGAATTTAAGCGTATTTATACGCAGGCCTCCCGCTGTATATTGTACCTGTCGCCTGAAATGCGGAAAGGCGCCCCTTTTTGGGGGCGCCGCTTGTTTTCCGGTGGCCATACTGTTGTTGACAATGCCTGCACACCGCGCCATCCGGCGGATGTACAGGCATAGTGATGATGCATGAAGCAATGCTGAAGAGCCTGCGCCTAGTCGGAGTAACGGCCGCCGGCGGTTACCCAGGCCGTGATCTTGTCTTTTTCCGCCTGGGTCAAAGAGCCACCCACGGGCATGGTGCCAAGGTCAACCGCTCTTACCTTTATTCTGGCAGCAGCGCTGACGATGTTGCAATCGCCCTGGAGGTTGCGGCCCCCGCTTTGGTTGGTGTTGTTATGGCAACCCTGGCATTTCGCGGCCACCAGCGTTCTTACTTCGGCGAACTTGGGGCCGGCTGCTGCCGCAGCGATGGTAGCCTGTGCGGTTTTCGTGCAGCCGTCCGCGTCCTTTACCGTAACGGTGTAATTACCGGCGGCTTTGGCGCTGAAAGTGTTCGCTGCCGCGAAAGTGGTGCCGTCGATGCTGTAGGTAAAGCCGGAGCTGCCTGTGGCGGTAACGATGATGGTGCCGGTGGGGGCGCATGCATCAGAGGCGGTGACGGCGGCCGCCACCACGATCGTTTTGCTGGCGCAGGGGTCGGTGTTTTTCGGTCCGTCATCGCTTTTGGAACAGGCTGCCAAAGCAACGGCGAAAAAAGACATGGCTGCAAGTGCAGGAACATTCGGTGATTTAAACATGCAATTGGATTGAGTTAGGTGAAAATTTCCTTTAATACCGGAATTCTCCGCGCATGGTTGCCTTGCTGCTGCAGGTTTTTCAAAAAATAATTTTAACGGGCCCGTCAATGCTCCAGTATCGCCACTACCCTTGCCGGCGCCGCTGAAGCGCCAACGATCTTCAGCGGGAACACGCATACCTTGAAACCGGAAGGCGGCAGTGCATCCAGGTTTACGAGTTGTTCCATATGGCAGTATTCTTCCCGCTGCCCGACCAGGTGCGCTTCCCAGAACAGTTCCCGGTTGCCGGTCAGTTTTGCCTGGCTGATCATGTAAGGAAGCGGCAGGTCCCAGCCCCATTGATCGATGCCCATCATTTTGATGCCCTGGCCGATCAGCCAGCTGGTAGCCTCTTTGCTCATGCCGGTCCCTTTTTTATGAAAGTCAGGCGTGCCGTTAAAGCGGTCCCGCCCCGTTTTGATCAGTACGATCATGCCCGGTTGCAGGGTAACGTTGATCTGCGCGAGGCTTTTTCGTACATCGTCTGCCGTGATGGGATCGAAGTCCGCTTTGTGGGTCATGTCCAGCACCACCCCGTTGCCGTAGCACCAGTCGAGCGGTATCTCATCGATCGTTTTCGCTTTCTGGCCATCTACCACGGGACTGTAGTGCCAGGGAGCGTCCACGTGCGTGGTGGCGTGAACGCCCATTTTTTGAATGGTGTCATCCGCCCAGCCGGAAAACCCCGAAGGGAATAATCTGAAAGGAAGGCCCACCAGCCTGATGAGCCATTTTGCCTTGTGATGCGGTTTGTGTTTGATTTTTACGCGCATGAACCAGGGATCGGAGCGGTTGTAGCGGATAGGTTTCGACAGATCGATGATGGTTGCCATGGTGATGCCGGGAGATTAGGATGTATTTGATGCCGCAATGATAAATATTTATTCCGGATGTCGTGTTTGTACAATTAAAGGAACGCAGGCTTTGGTAATTTTAAGTATGATTTCCGTTGAAACATTTAAGGCGATGTGCCTGGCCCTGCCTGAAGTGCAGGAGGTGACGCACGGGGGTTCCCCGGCTTTCCGGACAAAGCGCCGCATTTTTGCCACGCTATGGCCGGACCAGAACCCGGCGAATGCCGCCATTACCAAACCCAGCGCCAATTTCGGCTTTACGCCGGAGGAGCAGGCGGCCTTCTGCAATTCCGCGCCTGACAGTTTTTTACCGGTGCCCGGCGGATGGGGCCGCCAGGGATGGACTACGGTAAAACTCTGGAAGGTCAAAAAGAAAATGCTCGAAAGCGCCATTCACAGCGCGTGGTATGGCGCCGCTCCACCCAAACTGCAGGAGCAGTACCGCCTCGAAAACGGGCTGGAGTAAGTGCCGGTAAATGCCTTGGCGGTACCGGCACATGGCTGCGTTGGCTGGTATAAATATTTTTATTACTGCCGCTTTACGATTTGGCGCACCATGACAATCGGGTCGTTTGTCCTTCGGTTTGCTTGTCTCATCCTTCTGCCATCCTCCTGTCATCCTCCTGTGATCCTCCTGTCAAACACCGTCAAACTCGCTGTGGTATTGAAAGCGGTAGGAGAATCGACGGACAATCGCTATAGGATGACCGAAGGATCGCAGGAGGATCACAGGTGTTTGGAGGATGTTTTTGGGTGTGATCCGGGAAAATGATGTTTCGGGCCGAAATTTCAGATGATGTGATAAAGCGGGGGAGCGTTGTGTATTTATAAAAAAAGGGGCGGGAAGGGGTTGGAAAATGGTGCTGTGAAAAAGTACGGCCGGCATTTATACCCCGATTGCGGGTGAAATGCCGGCCGCATTGTTTGTTGTAAATATTACGCCCGTGCAACGTTGTGCACGCGAGACGATTTATAATATCGTGAGATTTTTCGCTTTGTAAGGCTGGAGGTCCGCACTGTCTGCCGGCAGTTCCGTGATCAGGTAGTCGATCTCCTGGAGGTCGGCTATTTTCATTTTCATGGAAGAGTTCAGCTTCTCCGAAATGGCGAGTATCGCCACTTTATCGGCCGCCTTGATCATCGCCTTTTTCACCTGTATGGTTTCCCAGTCGGAATCGGTAAGCCCGTTGGCCGGGTCGATGGCATTGGTGCCGATGATGCAGAGATCCGCCCGGATGTTCGACAGGTATTCAAATACCTCGCCGCTCACCGTCATCTGGCTGTAGGTGGAAATCTGCCCGCCGATCACGATGGTTTTGATCATGGGTTTGTCGAGCAGCTCCACGGCGCTCAGCACGTTGACCGTAATAAAAGTGGCGCGCAGGTTAGCGGGTATTTTTTTGATGAATTCGCGGATGGTGGTGCCGCCGCCGATCAGCACGATCATATCGTCGCGCAGCAGCTGCAGGGTTTTGTCCGCAATGGCCACCTTGTTGTTCTGCGCATAGGTCTGCGAGTCGTGCCCGTAATGATAGGCAATAGACATCGCGCCGCCCTTGATTTTTACCACCTCTCCGTCGTCCGCCAACTCGTTCACGTCCCGGCGGATCGTATCCTCCGAAACATTGATCAGGCTAACCAGGTCTGCGTAAGTAATCCGGGTGTGGATGTTTACCTGTTTGATGATCAGTTCTTTACGTGCTTTTTTGGTCAGCGAAACAGGGGGTAACTGGTCCTGTGTATTAATATCCATAGTCATCTAGCGGTTGATGTTAAGAAAAATACCCGGTATATGCAAATCGCCTCCTCCGCAATGCCCGGTCTGCGCTATCCTCAAAATTAGAACTTATGCCTGAAATTTGCACTTTTTGACGAATTAAATAATAATTATGCAAAAAATAGGTGCTTAGTGTACGGTTGACATATTTTCAATTAGCTGATAAATAGTATGTTATTTAAAATCATCGTCAACTTATCTTGCGTATAGTGCAAATTAATTATGCAAAAAATTTGCAGTTCTCGCTGGAATACCTAATTTTAGGACAACGATTTTAAACTCCTTATCAACCAAACCACAGTGATGAAAACAATAACACACGTGGCTTTCCGTAACCTGCTATTGCTGCTGTGCAGTGTGCTGTTTTTCATGGAAAGTACCGCTCAGTCTCCCAATCCCGTACAGCTCTCCGGTACGGTCACCAGTGCAGCAGACGGACAACCCGTCATCGGCGCCACCATCACGCTGGCCAACGCAAAAAATGTGGGAGCCGTCACCGATCCGCAGGGGCATTTTACCCTCCGTGTACCCGCCTCGCATGGCCCCGTTCAGCTCATTGTCACTTTCATCGGTTATGAACGCAAAACGATCAATGTACCTGCGGGTCAAACGCAGGTGGACATTGCCCTGGGTGAGAACACCAAAGCGCTGAACGAAGTGGTGGTGACCGCACTCGGCATCAAAAAACAACGCAAGGCCGTGACCTACGCCATGACGGAAGTGAAAGGCAGCGAATTCACGCAGGCCCGTGAAATCAATGTGGCGGACGCCCTCACCGGAAAAATCGCCGGGGTCAACGCGTCGAGCCTTGCCGGCGGCCCGGGCAGCTCCAGCCGCGTGGTGATCCGCGGCAACGGCTCCTTCGGGAGCGACAACCAGCCACTGTACGTGATCAACGGCATGCCCATCGACAACAGCACGCCCAACGTGCCCGCCAGCGGCAACGCTTCCATCGGGCTGAATGCGGACCGTGGCGATGGCATCGCGGGCATCAACCCGGACGATATCGAGTCCATCACCGTACTGAAAGGCGCGACCGCTTCGGCGCTGTATGGTTCCCGCGCGGCGAACGGCGTGATCATGATCACCACCAAAAAAGGCGTGAAACAAAAAGGCATCGGGGTCGATTTCAACTCCACTCTCACGGTGGAAACACCTTCCATCATCCCGGACTGGCAATATGAATACGGCCAGGGACAGAAAGGCCTCAAACCGGTTACGCAGGCAGACGCCATTGCGTCGGGCCGGCTTTCATTCGGGCCCCGCATCGACGGCGCCAACTCCATGCAGTTCGATGGCGTGAGCCGCCCGTACACCGCGCAGAAAAACAATATCAAAAACTTCTACAGAACGGGCACCACGTTTACCAATACCATCGCCGCTTCCGGCGGCGGTGACTTTGGTACCTACCGCCTGTCGCTGTCGGACATGAATAACTACGGCCTCGTGCCGCATCAGCAGCTCAATAAAAAGATCTTCTCGCTGTCGCTCACCGGCAACCTGCACAAACGGGTAACGGTGGAAGGATACGCGCAGTACAACATCGAAAAGGCGGTGAACCGCGCCAACGTATCCGATGCGCCGGGCAACCCCAACTGGGGCACTTACATGCTCGCCAATACGGTGGACGTGCGCAACCTCGCGCCCGGTTACAATACGCTCACCGGTGCGGAAACGCTGTGGAACCCCTCCGGTTTCGCCAGCAACCCGTACTTCGTGGTGAACCGGTTTGTGAACAACGACGACCGCCGCCGTTTCATCGGGAATGTGAGCGTGAAGTTCAATATCCTCGACAACCTGTTCCTCCGCGGCCGCGTGAACCACGACTTCACGGACGTGGGCTGGACGGGCATTGTGCCCACCGGCACGGCATATGCGCCAAAAGGGTTTTTCCAGCAGCAGACCAACGGCATCACCGAAACCAATGGCGAACTGACGCTGAACTACAGCGGCCGTCTTGGCAAAAACTTCACGCTCGATGCGATGGCGGGTGGCAACCAGCGCAAAGCCAAAACGAACAACGTGATTTTGCTCGGCACCGATTTTTCCGTGCCCAACTTTTATGACCCTTCCAACGTGGTGAGCCTCACCACCACCAACCAGAATATCCGCTCCGCCGTGAACTCGGTATTCGGTTCGGTGGACCTGGGGTATAAAGACATGTTGTTCCTCACCGCCACGGGCCGCAACGACTGGTTCTCCACCCTCGACCCACGCGACAACAACATCTTTTATCCTTCCATCGGCGCCAGCTTCCTCCTCTCCGAAGCCGTCAAATTACCGGGGTGGATCAACTACGCCAAAGTGCGCGCCTCCTGGGCGCAGGTAGGCGGCGGCACGCCGGCGGCGTATGTGCTCACGCAAACGTACAGCCTCGTGCCCGGTGGCGGCCACCTGGGCCAGCCGCTGCAAACGCCCACCCAAACCGTGGGCACCACTTCCGGTTTGCTGAACGCGCCCAACGCCTCCCTCAAACCGTATACTTCCACCACGTACGAAGCCGGCCTGGAAGCGCGTTTCCTCGGCGGCAGACTGAGCGCCGACCTCGCCGTGTATAACCGCCGCACGACGGACGACATCGTGCAGGTGAGCATTTCACCGGCATCCGGTTATAACACCACTTTCCTCAACGTGGGCGAGATGAACAACAAAGGCATCGAACTGATGCTGAGCGGCACGGCGGTGAAACAACCGGACTTCAGCTGGGATGTGACGTTCACCGGCTCTTACAATAAAAACGAAGTGCTGAAGCTGGCCGACGGGCTCGACCGCATTCAAATGGACGTAGCGGTAAACAGCTACGCGTTCATCTTCGCGGAAGTAGGCAAACCTTACAGCACCATCAAAGGATATAAAGTGAAGAAGAATGCCGAAGGCAAAACCATGTACAACAAAGCCAACGGGTTCGAGCTCACCACCGGGCTGGAAGATCTCGGCACCGGCGTATCGCCCTGGTCCGGCGGGATCAACAACAGTTTCAGTTATAAACGTTTTAACCTCAGTTTCCTGATCGACGGGAAATTCGGCGGGCATGTGTATTCCGGCACCAACCTCTACGCTACGCGTTTCGGGCTGCACCGGATCACGCTGCCGGGGCGTGAAGGCGGGCTGACCGTGACCGGCGTGGACGACGAGAACAAACCCTTCACCAGAACCTTTACGTACAACAACGATCTGCAGGCGTATTACGATAACTACAAGTTCCAGTCGGAGCGTTTCATCTATTCCTCCGATTTCATCAAGCTGCGACAGGTGATACTGGGTTACAGCCTGCCGGCGAACCTGTTTTCGTTCGCGAAGTTCCAGTCGGTATCGCTTTCACTGGTGGGCCGCAACCTGCTGATCCTGCACAAAAAAGCGCCGAACATCGATCCGGAGTCTACGTTCAACAACTCCAATGCACAGGGCTTTGAAATGTTCGGCGTGCCGCGTACCCGCAGCTTCGGCCTGAACCTGATGGTTAAATTGTAAAAACAACTTTTATGCAACGAATTGCCAGATATACATATGCACTATTGCTGGGAGTGGCCATGAGCCTCACTGCCTGTGATAAAGGCTTCACCGAGCTGAATACCAACCCGAACGCACCGGTGGTGCCGGATGTGGACTACATGTTTTCCCAGAGCATCCTGAAAGGGAACTACGTGTATGACCGCGCGTATTTTTATACTTCCTACATCACCTGCGGTAACTATGTGCAGCACTTCGCCACGGCCAAGGAAATTTCCGTGGCGGGCTCGGGCGATAAATACGGGGTGTATGATTTTTACCAGAGTTTTTATTTCCGCTATACGTACACCAACGTGCTGACCACGCTGCGTGAATTGATCGAGGCGGCGCAGTCGCCCGAACTGGTCAACAAAAAATCCGCCGCCCGTATCTGGCGCGTGCTGATCATGCAGCGGATCACCGACCTGTATGGCGATGTGCCGTATTCCGATGCGAACAAGGGTTTGCGCGAGGCCATCCTGCTGCCGAAATACGACCCGCAGGAGCAGATCTATGCGGACCTGCTGAAGGAGCTCGACGAATCCATCGCCGCTTTCGACGAAAGCAAGCTGAAGTTCGGCAAGGCCGATTTCCTTTACGAAGGCAGTATCCCGAAATGGAAGAAGTTCGCGTATTCTTTAATGCTGCGCGTGGCGATGCGGATGACGAGAAGGGATCCCGCCAAGGCGCAGCAGTGGGCGGCGAAAGCCATCCAGGGCGGTATCATTCTGGATGAGGCCGATCAGGCGGTGGTGAAATACTCCAACGGCCCGCAGATCTACAACAACAACCCGGTGGCCTGGGAAATCGTGAACCAGGACCTGCAGCGCGGCGCCAACGGGGTGAATAATACCGAGTGGGGCAAGTACAGCAAGACTTTCATCGATTATCTCAAAAATAATAACGACCCGCGGCTGAGTGTGGTGTCGGTAGTATGGAACGGCGCTACGCCCGACAATACACCCGCCCTGCAAAAAGGTATGCCCAACGGCACCGATGGCAAGCCGGCCAATTTCGGCACCTTCTCAGAGCCCAACCCGGCCACCATCCTGCAATACTCCGCGCCGCTGATCGTATTATCGAGAGCGGAAACGCATTACCTGCTCACCGAAGCGATCATTCGTGGCTGGGCGAGCGGGAATGCTGCCGCTGCTTTCAAAACAGGCATGGAGGCGGCCATGAAAAACTGGGCGCTGTTCGGCGCGGCCGGCGTGATCCCGCAGGCCAGCATCGATGCCTATACCGCAGCCCATGCCCTCAACACAGGTGGCACACTGGATGCGCAGATGAACCAGATACATACGCAGTTCTGGGTGGCTTCGCTGCTGGACGAGCAGGAGGCGTACGCCAACTGGCGCCGTACCGGTTACCCCGTGCTCACGCCGGTGAACTTTACCGGCAATGCTACCGGCGGCACCATCCCGCGGCGGCTGCCGTATTCCGTTCCGGAGCAGGGCATCAACAAAAAACATTACGACGACGCGGTGGCGCGGCAGGGACCGGATTTGCTCACCACGCGTATCTGGTGGGATAAACAATAAACACGCGACCATTTCTCCTGATTATATATTTCCTCACTAGTGTGTACGGTGGACAGGCACAGCGGGTCGGCGCTACGGCGCCGATCTCCGCTTCTGTGCAGGAGGGTGGGGGGGTACGACATGTGGCTGAGCATCACAGCGGCCCGCCAATGCCCGGCGAACATGCAGCCGTCCGCCACAGACGGCGATGGGCTGCTATGGAAAGGTGAATTAATCGTAGCATAAATGGCTTTTGTAATCGTAGTCTGCTGTATCGCGTTGCTGGTGCTGTTGTTGACCTGGGCCAGGCTGAACGCTTTCCTCGCATTTTTACTGGTGTCTGTCGTAGCCGGCGTCTGGCTGGGTTTGCCGCTGCAGCAGATTCCCGCGTCGTTGCAGAAAGGCATCGGCGATACGGTGGGTGGGCTCATCATCATACTTTGCCTCGGCGCCATGCTGGGCAAGCTCGTAGCTGAAAGCGGCGCCGCGCGGCAGATCGCCAACGCGCTCATGCGCACGTTCGGACCGAAGTACGTACAATGGGCATTGCTGCTTGCCGGTTTTATCATCGGCATCCCGCTGTTTTACGGCGTTGGATTTGTGCTGATGGTGCCGCTGATTTTCTCCGTGATCTATCAATACAAATTACCCGCAGTTTACATCGGTCTGCCCACGCTGGCGGCCCTGTCGGTCACCCACGGTTTCCTGCCGCCGCATCCTTCGCCGGTGGCGCTCGTGGGGCAGTTTAAAGCCAATATGGGCGTTACGCTGTTGTACGGATTAGCCGTGGCCATTCCCGCCATCGTCATCGCCGGCCCCGTATTTGCGACGCGCCTGAAACGGATGCGCACCGGGCCTTTGCAGTTGTTCCAGCTGAAAGAAGACGATGCGGCGCCTTTGCCCGGCGCGACCAACAGCTTTCTCACAGCTTTGCTGCCGGTGCTGCTGCTGATCGTGACGACCGTGATGCAACACGTGTGGCCCGGAAGGCCCTTGTTGCAATTCGCCGGCGACGCGCAGGTGGTGATGCTGTTCTGCCTGCTGGCAGCCACTTACACGCTGGGTATCCTCCAGGGCACAGCGGTGAAAAAAGTGATGCAGATCTATACGGAAGCGGTGAAAGACGTGGCCATGATTTTGCTGATCATTGCCGGCGCGGGCGCATTAAAGCAAATTTTATCGGATAGTGGTGTAAGTTTGCAAATTGCGGCCGCCATGCAAAGCTGGCGGATGCACCCGCTGATACTGGGCTGGCTGATGGCCGCCATCATCAGGGCCTGTGTAGGGTCGGCCACCATTGCGGGCATTACGGCAGCGGGCATGATCGCGCCGCTGGTATTGGAGGGGCATGCCGACCCGAACCTCATGGTATTGTCGGTAGGGGCGGGCAGTCTGATGTTTTCGCATGTCAACGACGCCGGCTTCTGGATGTTCAAGGAATATTTTTCCCTGAGCCTCAGAAACACCCTGCTCTCCTGGTCGGTGATGGAAACCGTGGTAGGCATTGCCGGCCTGGCGGGCGTATTATTACTGGATCTGATCGTTTAAAAAACATCTCAATATGAAAAACATCACAGCAGAAGAGCAACTGGCAAAATCAGGATTAACCCTTCCCCCGGCCCCGGCGCCGTTGGGCGTTTACAAACCCTGCCTGATCGACGGCAAGTACCTGTACCTCTCCGGTCACGGCCCGGTGCAGAACGATAAATCGCTGATCATCGGCCGCATCGGCCGGGAGCTCGATATGGAGCAGGGCAAGCTCGCCGCCCGCCAGGTGGGCCTCACCATGCTGTCGACCATCAAAACCAACCTGGGCAGCCTCGACAAGGTGAAGCGCGTGATCAAAGTGCTGGGCATGGTGAACTGTGTGCCGGAGTTTGAACGCCACCCATATGTGATCAACGGTTGCAGCGAACTGTTCGCACAGATCTGGGGAGAAGAGAACGGCATCGGCGTCAGAAGCGCCGTAGGGTTCGGTTCGCTGCCGGACAATATCCCGGTGGAAATCGAGGCGCTCTTCGAGTTGTATTGACGCAACAGGTGACGAGCGCCTTTCTCATGCATGTTTGAAAGTGCGGTTTAACGGATGAAAATATTTACTTTTCCGTCAAAATAGGGATTCATGGGTTACCGCCTTGCCGCTTTCGGGGAATTTTTATTGCGCCTGCACAGCAACGGCCACCAGCGTTTCGGACAAACGGATGGATACACGGCTTATTATGCAGGTGCGGAAGCGAATGTATGCGTATTGCTGGCGAGGCTGGGCATGCAGGTGGATTATATCAGCCGCGTACCGGACAACGACCTGGCGGCCGCGGGCTTGCAACAGCTCCGGGGCCACGGCGTAGGCACTGCGCACGTGGCGCTGGGCGGCCAGAAACTGGGCCTCTATTTTTCGGAACCGGGCAACCAGCTGCGCCCCATCCGCGTGATCTACGACCGGAACGGCAGCGCCTATGCGGAACTGGAACCGGGCATGCTCAACTGGAACAGCATCTTTCAGGAACATCAATGTTTTCACTGGTCGGGCGTGGCCGCCGCTTTGTCCGCCTCTTCGGCGGCAGTTTGCGCGGAAGCCATACAAACCGCCCGCGATAAAGGGTTGCTCATTTCCTCCGACTTTAACTACCGCGCCACCTTATGGCAATACGGTAAAAAGCCGGCGGAAGTGATGCCTCCCTTGCTCTATCACAGCGACGTAGCCGTAGCCGACCTCGACGCGGTGGAAATTTATTATGGCATCACCACCGATGCCTCTCTTCCGCTGGAAGAACGCTTCCGGCAAACCTTCACCACCCTGCAACGGCACATGCCCCGCCTGAAAACGCTGGCCATGAGCTTCCGCAAAACACAGGGCGCCGCACCGGTATATTCCGGCGCGCTGGCGCACGAAGGGGGATTTTATTTTCATGACGGGTTCCCTGTTCCCATGGTGACCGATGCTATCGGCACCGGCGACGCGTTTACGGCGGGCATGCTCTACGGCCTTACGAATGGCCATGCCCCGCAGGATATCATCAACTTCGCCACCGCCTGCGGCCTGCTGAAACAAAGCATTCCGGGCGACTGGGCCATTCTCTCTCTCAAAGACATCGAGTTGCTGCTCAAACAGGGCATTTCAGGGCGCATCGCGCGCTAGAAGGGTACGCCCAGTTCCTTTTGCCGTTGCCTGCTCAGCTCCCGCTTGATGGGCGACCTTTCCTGCTCCAGCAGTTTCCACACCCGCTCCGCATTGAACACATTCAGGTAATCGAGGTTATTGGGGAATGCGCATAAGAACTGATCGCGCACGTAATACAGCACGGAACCATTGGCGGACATGCCGTACAGGTCGTTGGCCGTTACCTGCAGGCCGGTTTTTACCTGCAGCCTGCTGTTCAGCACCAGCAGTTTGTTTTTCTTGGTCAGCACCACCAGTTCGTCGGCCGCGCGGTTATGCCGGATGGTTTCGATACCGTCCGGGTGGGTGAAAATGAGGGGTGCGGCATTGCCGTCGAGGTCGCGGCGGAAGATGGTGTCTTTCTGTTCGTCGTATGGGGCTTTATAGGTGATGATGGCGTTTTTATCGAACACGGGCGCAATCAGCTGTTCCCGGAACAGCAGGCGTGCGTTGGTTTTCAGGTCTATCACCTCCACCATCTGCGCGTATGCGCTCAGTTCCATTTTCGCCACCAGTTTGTTGCGCGCGAGGTTGCCGTAACCGTAGGTGTAATACTGGTCGGTGGTGAAGGAAAGCGTATCGTTGTTTTGCAGCACGTTGATCTTGTCGAAGGTGCCCCATACCACGGCGCCGTCTTCCGTAAAGTCCCCAAAGAGCGCGTTTGTGATGCGGTGCAGCCGTTTCCCGTTTTCATCGTACACATCCAGCTGGTACACATCGTCCGAAACAGGATAGAGCGTAAGTAATTGTTTCATGTCGCGGGAACTGGTGATGGTAGCGTCAGACGGCACGTTGCAGATAAACTGTTTCTGCGGATCGAGTATCTGCACCTTCTGGATCAGCTGGTCGCTGGGCGCCAGCTGCACATACGGTATCACGAGGTTGCCGGAGGCGGTGAACCGGACGCGGTACGAATCGAACTGTGAAAAAGGCCCGTCGGCGATGTTTTCCGCCGGGTGCAGGTAACGGTTGGGACCGCCGAGGGTGACGATCTCTTCCGTTTGCGCGGCACAGTCGTAGAGGATGAATTCATCGGGCAGCGCCGATTCCCGGCTGTATTGCCAGATGGAGCGCGGGTCGGCGGGTTTCGATTTCCGGCAGAGCAGCAGCACATTGTCTTTGTTGGTGAAATACATGTAGGCGATCTCCCGGAAGCTGCGCAGCACCTCGCCGTTCTCGTTCAGTACGAGATAGTCCTGCACATTGGGATTGGTGGCGTCGCCTGAATTGTCCACCACCATAAACCGCCCGCTGGCCGAGATATCGAACCGGTTGGCCTGCTGGATGGAAGAGGAAAGCGTATCGGTGTAGAGGGCGAAGAGCGACTGGATATCCTGCCGCTGCATGTACTCCATCAGTTTGCTGTTGATCTGCAGGGTGTCTTCCTCGTATACTTTTTTCCGCAGGGGCGCAAACAGGTTCAGCGCTTCTACCGGGTGGATGTGGCCGAGCTGGTAACTCATATAGGCCAGCGCCTTGTTGCGGGCCATTTCGCCTTTGACGTAGGTGAAATAGAAGATGGCGGTGTAGGCCAGCATCAGCCCGATGAGCGCCCAGATCCATTTCCAGTTGCGCTGGCGGAACTTCAGCTTTTCGAGCCGTTCTTCTTTTTCTTTCATCACCCGCTGTTCGCGGTCCCGGGCGCTGATACTGTCGGCGAAGAATTTCTGGATATCGGGTGACAGGTTGAGCTGGCCGATGTAAGGCCGGTATGCCTCGATCTCTTTCGGGGTGAGGTAATCGCTGGTTTTATTCTGGAAGCCGGTGAAGCGGCTTTGCAGCTGCTCGTTGGTGTAGTTGGCGCGGCGCTGTTCTTCGGTACGGCGGCTGTCGATGAGGCCGGCCAGCACGTCGTGCGCCAGTTCGTACGTTTGTCCGTCGGTGCGGAGGATCTTGTTTTTTTCGAGCTCCTGCAGGCAGCGCAGCATCAGGTTGCCGGGCCTTTTTTGCAGGTAGGGCGCCACCTGCCCGGTAAACCAGATGCTGCTGGTTTTGCCGTCGGTAATGCGGTAGTAGGCGAGTGGGCGTTTGGTGCCCTCCGGGGTCACGAACGCGTCCAGCACGTTGCTCACAAAGTCGCCGGGGATGCCCGGGAATTCCTTTTCGAGCACATCCTGGATCACGTCGAGGCGTTCGCGGATGAAGCGGTTCAGTACCTCGGTCATTTTCCCGAATCGCTGGATGATCTGCGAATCGAATGTCAGCGGAGGGTAGGCCTCTTCTCCGTTGGTGCGCCGGTCGCCCGTGCTCATGTACACGCTGCGCCACAACTGGTCGAGGTAGATCTGCAGGTAGGGCAGGGAGATGCTGTTCTTTTCCGTCAGCACGCTGATGATCTGCTGGGCGTTGGCCGCGCCTTCCTTGAGGGTGATGGAGAATTTTTCGCAGGAGCGCATGATCACTTCTTCCACGTTCCGGGCGTTCATGGGCTCGATGCGCAGGCGGCGGTCGCAGAAATCGGGGATCTCCCTTTCGAATTCGCTGAGGCCGGCGAAAAACTCTTCGCGCATGATGAACAGCATGCTGCAGAACTGCAGGTCGGGCGAGGATAAAATGTGATCGATACCGGCGATGAAAGCCTGCTTCTCTTCCTGGCTGCCCATGATGAGCAATTCCTCGAACTGGTCGAAAATCAGGTACACCGGCCGCAGGTAACGGAGGTTGATGTTCTTCAGCGACTCGTATACCTGTTCGCCGTTTTCGGCCTGCTGGGCGCCGGGTCGTTTGACGATGAGGGTCTGCGCCACATTGGTTTTGCCGCTTACCATCGTTTCCGCCGGTTCCCTGTTTGCGAGGGCTTTCTGGAGGATGTTTTTCAGGGAATCGTTGATGTTTTCGCTGCGGCGGATGAAGAAGGGCGTCCAGTCCGTGTCTTCCATCCTGTTCATCAACCCGCACTGTACGATGCTGGTTTTGCCCGTGCCGCTGGTGCCGTACACCAGTACCAGCCTGTTTTTGTGGATGTGCTGGTACAGCTGCCGGATCTCCTCGTCGCGGCCGAAGAAAATATTGTAGTCGTCGCGCCCGTAAGGATCCAGGAATTTAAAGGGGCTGTTGATCATGTGCTGCGGTTATGGCTGTAAGGTGGTGGCGTGCATGGCAAAATCCCTGAAGGCATTCAGCTGTTTGCACACAGCTTCGTACCGGCTTTGCTCCTGTTGTTCCGTCCGTCCGAACTTGCGGTCTATATTGATTTCCACGTGGTTCATATCGTCGTCGGGTTTGCTCACGTTGCGGAACACGTACACTTTGTCCGCCTCGCGGTATTGCCCGTAAAATACCAGGTTGGAACGGTCGGCGCGGCTTTCGAACGCGTTGATGTCTATCACCAGCGGCGACAGGTTCAGGAATTCGAGGGCTTCGCCTTTATACTGCCGTCTTTCCACGTTGAACACGCTGAGGTTTTGTTTGGTGAGGATCACGCCGCTATTGTCGAGGTGCTTGGCCAGCAGGTAATAATTCACTTCGTGGCTGGCGTTGGAGTTCATCAGTTTCACCACCTGGTGGTCGAATTCCGTGAGCACGTCGTGCCGGTATTTGTTGATGCGGATGTTCTGGATGCTGGTGAGGGTGTAGCGGTGCAGGAAGCCCAGTTTTTCAAAGAAAACGGAGAGCATCGATTCCGCGGTGAGACAGAGGTCGCCCACTTCCGCTTCCTGGATGCCGACGGGTTTGCCGGGATAGGTGGCGTTGCGGATATAAGCCAGGTACTCGCAGGCTTCGCCGAACTTTTTATTCTGCTCGTCTTCTTCGCGCAGCGTTTCCAGTTCGGTCACGAAATAGTCCACTTTATCGAGGGTGTCGATGTATTTGCGGATACCTTTGATCAGCGTGCTGTAATTGTATATGGCGCGTTCGTCTATGTTGAGGTTGAAATAACTTTCCAGGAGCTGCTCGATTTCGTCCGGCAGCTCTTTCACCCGTTGGGTGATCTTCAGTTCCCACAGCTGGCTGATCATGATGATGCCCATGAACTCCGTGGTGATCTGGAACACCCGGGCGATCTGCTCGAGCCGTTTGATGCTGGGCTTTTTCAGGGCCTCGGCGCCGTATTCGGCCGCGAACAGCGTTTTCAGCTGGATGGCGATGGGGTGGGGGAATACGTCCATGATCGTTTTCTGGAACACATAATCTTCGATGATCTCCATCTTTTTCTTCTCGTCGAGTTGTATGGCGGGCGCATTGCCGTCGTTGACGAGCGCGGTGAAGATGGTCTGCGTCAGTTGGATGTTCGGTTCGTACAGGGCAGTGGCCGTTTCGGGCGCACTCGGCAGTGGATTCATGTCCACGGCATCGGCGTTTTTATAGAACAGGCCCCAGAAAGGCTCGCGCGGTTTCTCGCCGGGAACGTGCAGGTCGCGGTTGACGGCATCGTCGAGTCCCAGCGCTTCTTTGGCGGCGGTTTGGGCGGAAGCCAGCGCGGCGTTGAAGGCGTTGCGGAGGCTCATTCTTTTCTGGCAGACGTTGCGGAAAAACTCCACGCCGAAGATCTTAGCGCTCGTGTCGTTCACGGAGGCGTTGGTGGCGATGACGGCGGGCACGCCGAGGTCGAGCAGCTTGGTCACCTGCTGCGCGGTGGAGCAGCCGTTGAGTATCACCAGCCGCAGGTTGCCCGCGGCGATGCTGGGTTTTAGCTGATAGGCGATGCCGATGCCGTTGGCTTCCTGGTCGTTAAAAAGCAGAGAGGTCTGGCTGGCATGGCCGGCGTAATGAAAAATGGCGATGTTGCCGCTGTAGGTACCAAGGGCGTTATTGATATTGTCTACCGTGGCGAACGATTCCCGGTGCACACTGTAATTACCGCGGTTGTTTTCTATCAGTATGCGGTGGATATGATCGTCTTCTTCAGTGATGGATGCAAGGGGCTCACGCGAGCTGTTTGCAAAAGATATGATGATCGTTTTCATGACAAAAACACTTCGGGGCATTAAAAAAAGCGCTCGTATTATTTGGGGTCCTTTCTGAGCGTATACAATATTTACTCACTGTAAGTTACGAATTTTAAATTATATTTGTTACAGGTCGTAAGAACCGTCAGTAGAGTGTAATCCCAAAAGTCAGTATCTCCCAACCCCGAAAAATTTCGCTTGTATGCAGGAACGTATGTTTTATGCCGCATTTGTGGGCATAAACGCTTATCCGCAGGGCGCACTGAGTGGTTGCGTAGGGGATGTGCTGGAGCTTGATCTCCTGTTCCGCGAACAGTGCGCGCAGCAAACCGGCATCCGTTACCAGCCTGTATATTATCTGGCCCCCAATGCCGCCGACGCATGGCGTATCGAAGCGCATGAAGCGGCCACCGGTGAAAAGCTGCGGTACGAAGCACCCACCTTTTCCAATCTGTCGACACGGTTATTTACCCATTTTAAAGACGCCGGCGAAGGCGATATCTGTGTATTCTATTACAGCGGCCATGGCTCCCAAACCGAGGCTCCTCCCGTGTTTGACCGCCTCATGATGGAAACGCTGGTGTGTGTGGACAGCCGCGATGAAAACAATCCCGCCGCACGCGACCTGATCGATAAAGAACTGGCGTGGCTGCTCTGGAAAACGTTTTCCGGGAAACCCGCACATGTGTTGGTGATGATGGACTGCTGCCATTCCGGTAATAATACCCGCAGCCTGAAGAATGAAGCCGATGTGCAGTTCCGTTACCTGCCCAGCGACCGTAACAAAATACCTTTTGAGCAATACCTCGGTTATGGCGATGCCGGTTTTTACAGCAGTGAAGGCGGTAAAATGAGCATCAAAATACCCCGTTACGTGCACCTGGCCGCCTGCCGCGACGACGAGAAGGCGCAGGAAACGATGCAGGGCGGGCTTTTCACTAACCGTTTGACCGAGGCGCTCCGCTCCGGCGGTGCTGCCGGCAGCTATCGCCAGTTGATGCAGGGGCTCACCATCAGCGTGGGCAACCGTGCCGAAAGGCAGACCCCCGTTGCGTTTTCGGTGGAAGACGGCGACCTCGACCAGCAGTTCCTTTCCGGCAACATCCGGCCCTACCGTCCATTTTACAACGTGCGCTACAATGCGCGGGAAAAGCGCTGGAAAATTTACGGCGGGGCGATGCATGGGCTTACAACCGGCGATACGCTTCGTGTGAGCGATGGGGAGAAACAGGCGGACGTGGTGTTGCAGGAAGTGGCGGCGGCGTGGAGTTGGGTTGCATTGGGTGGTTTTGATGAAGACAGTACAACGGTCACTGCCGTGTTGGTGCGTTCCGCTGCCGCAGTGATGAAAGTGGGTGTGCAGCCGGCGTTGAAAGACATTATCGCATTGGCGGATATTGAAAAGGCGGACGGGGCAAGCGCATCCCCTTCCCCGGAAAACGCTGCCAGGAAAACGTATCCTTATTTTACGCTGCTGGAAGAAGGCGCTCCCGGTGTGCAATATGTCATCCGGCAACTGGCGGACGCCGCGTATGTGCTGTTGCCGGTGAACGGTGATATGCCGTTGTTCAAACGCCAATCCGACGCGGCGGTGTTCCTGGAGAACGTCAATAAAGTTGGCAGCTGGCTGTCGGCGCTGGAATTGCAGCACCAGGCCGCCGGTCTCTCACAGGGCGATTTTGTGTTCCAATGGGCGGCGGAGCCGGGAGAGGTGCTGCCTGACGGCGTGGCGCTGCGGTATGAAGGCGAACAGTATCCGTCCTTCGGTTTGAGAATATCCATCAATCCTGTTTCCCCGCTGAAGGAATGTTATATCAAAGCCCTGTACCTCGGCAGCAAATATGGCGTCAATACCTCCCTTATCCGCGACGACAACAACAAGCTGACCAACACGCCCGGCAGTTACCTCGATTTGTCGCTCCAGTACCAGGGCAACACCTACACCCGCCTGCCCGTCAGCATCGACGAAAAATATGCGCGGTACAACATCCGCGAAATCACCGATTACCTGAAAATTATCGTGTCCGATACACCCGTGCACCTCGATCAATATGAACAGGAAGAACTGGAGCTGGACGATGGCACGGTTACGCGTGGACTGGCCGTGCCGGGCGCCGTGCGAGGCGCTGCGGCGGAGCAGCCGCAATGGTCGGTGTTCACTTTCAGAGTGATGTGTAAGCGGACACCTGCCGAGCAAACATTGCAGTCCGGCGGCAAGGCGGCATTCTATGCCTTCGATATCGAAGCGCCGGACGGTTTTAAAGGCCGCGTGGTCTTGCAGCCAAAGGAACATACCACCCGCAGTATGGAGCCTGATTTGTGGGGCGCCACGCTCACCGGGGAGGTGCTCGGCGGGCAGGCGCTGCTGCTGTACCCGGAGACGCCCATTCCCGAAGGCGGCGCGCTTAGGCTGCGGCTCAAGCCACCGGCCGCTGCGGTCCGTTCCCTGAAAGACGATCAGTTGGAAGAGATCGTGTTGCCGTATGGTTTTGATCCTGCCACCCGGCAATTCGTGCCGCTGGGGTATGCGGACGATGCAGGGAATATTTTCATCGAACAGTTGCCGGCGTCCGGCGAACGGAGTATTGGCGGGGCGGTGAAGCTGTATTTCAAAAAGATATTCAAACCCAGACAGGTGAACCTGCTGGTGGCGCCACCCGGCCTCAAGGGTAAAGCCACCTTGCTGATACATGGTTTTACCGGCGAAACGCAGAGCATGCGCGAAGCCTGTGCGAACGGGGATGCGCTGCTCACGTACGATTACGAAAACCTGGCCACGCCGGTTGCGCGCACTGCCGAATTGCTGCATACTGCATTACTGGATGCGGGCGTGGGCAATGGTGTGGAGCTGACGGTGGTGGGGCACGGCACGGGCGGACTGGTGGCCCGCTGGCTGGCGGAGCAGCTCAAGGCGCCGTATGTAAAACGCCTCGTGCTCGTGGGCACACCCAATGCCGGCGCGAAACTCGCCGCGCTCACCGCATCGGTCACCGGTATGCTCGCAGACGCCCTGAATTTTACGGGCCCCGTTAAATATGCGATCACCGGGTTGGCATGGTTGCTGAAACATCTAAAACTCCATCCCGCCACCGCTTTTAAGGAAATGCAACCCGGTTCGGAGCTGATGCAGCAAATGCAGGCCTCCGTGATGGCGCCTGGCGTGGAATACAAGATCATCGCCGGCGACGCTTCGCTGATGAAAGGCGGCATCATCGACAAGGCTATTGTACACGTGTTCGGCCAGGAGCGTAACGACCGTGCCGTGACCGTAGCCAGCATGCAGGCCATTCCCGGCCTCGATCTGCAAAACCAGGTGGCCATCGTGCCCTGTCATCACCTGGGATATTTCCGGAAAGAAACCGGCATTCAACTGACTTAAAAATTCATGCATATGCCTAAAGGTTATTCATTGCACATTGGATTGAACAACGTGGACGCAAAAAATTATCCCGGCGTGCCCGCTTTATTCGCAGCTGTCAACGATGCCGTTTTCTGGGCGTCGTTCGCGGCGGAACAGGGATACAAGGGGAAGTCGCTTCACAACGAAGCCGCCACCGCCGAGGCGGTGCTCGATATTTTATCGGGGTATGCCCGCGATATGCAAAGTGGCGACATCCTGCTGCTCACGTATGCCGGCCACGGCAGCCAGCTGCAGAATGAAAAGGAAGACGGTTTCGATCGCGAAAGGAACGATCAGACCTGGTGCCTCTACAACCGCGAACTGCTCGACGACGAGCTGTTCGATGCATTCCGCGCCTTTGCGGAGGGGACGCGCATCGTGGTGGTTTCCGACAGCTGCCATTCCGGAACCATGGTGCGGGCGCTGCCCGATGGGCTCGACCTGAGCGCCCTGCTGGAAGAGGGCCTGAGCCGCAGTATGGCCGCGCGGGGCATGCGCTCGCGCAAGCTGCCGCTGGAAGTGGAGCAGGCGGTGGCGGCCCGCTTCGGTAATTCCGTGTACGCGCCTTTGCAGAAAAAATATCAGAAAACCGCGCAGGCGGAAAACATGAAAGCCTCGGTGAAACTGCTGGCCGCCTGCCAGGATGATCAGACCACCTACGACGGGGAAAAGAACGGCGTGTTCACCGAAGCGTTCATGGAACTGTTCAAAAAGCCCGCGTTCAAAAAGGCTACCGCGGAAACGTTCATCGACGAGATCCGGGAGCAGTATTATTTCCCGCGCCCGAACTTTTTCCAATACGGGGCCATCATCCCGTCGTTCGACCGGTCGTTCCCGTTTACCATCGACATTCCGGATGCGGCGGTGGTGAAGGGACACCGTGCGCCCGAGCTGCAGCCGCAGCCCCTGCGGCGGTCACTCAGTGCGGAAGAGGAGTGGGACCAGGCAAAGGTGAAAAAGAACGCGCAACTCCTCGTTGAGTTCGATACGCCGTTGACCGGGCCTTTTACCGGCGGCGGCGATATGGTGATACTGGAGAACGACGGCAGCTCGTTGCTGCTGGAACTGAAAAACACGCCGCACGAACATGCCTGGAGCGCCGCGCATGCCCTGCAGCAGCAGCTGGCGGCCAAAGGCATCCAGGCGTCCGTAGAGCCCGTGCTGAGCGTAACCCCGGCGCAGGATAAAAGAGCCACGCGCGAAGGAGATATCAACAACCCCGACTATATCCCCGAATGGCCGCCCGCGAAAGCGGAAGGGCATATCGGCTGGCATCTCGATGATGCGCATTCCCAATTGCTGAAGGCGCAGCGCGCCCTGCAGGAACGGCCGGGCGCCCATGTGCGCATTGCCCACCTCGATACCGGTTACATCGCCGGGCATGTGGCGTTGCCACCGCAGCTCGACTACGCCAACCAGCGCAGTTTCGTGAAAAAGGAAGACGGCTCGCAGGCTGTGGATAAACCCGATTCCGGCCAGGACGGGCACGGGCTTGGAACGCTCATATTGCTCGCCGGCAACAAGGTGACGAAGGCCGATACCTTTGATGAATACGAGGGGTATATCGGCGGGATGCCATTTGCCGACGTGATCCCCATGCGTATTTCCGAGTCGGTGGTGATCATGAACGACAGGAATTTCAGCGCCGCGCTCGACTACGCGATCGAAAAAGGCTGCGAAGTGGTGTCGATGTCGATGGCCGGCAAACCCAGCAACAGGATGGCGCAGGCGGTGAACCGGGCTTACGAGGCCGGCATCGTGATCGTGTCTGCCGCCAGCAATTGCTGGTACAAGGGCACCGGCGCCCTGTTGCCGAAATGTGTGATGTACCCCGCCGCATTCGAACGGGTGATAGCCGCCACCGGCGCCATGTACGATCATCAGCCGTACGATGTGGCATACCTGCGTGGCCAGCGGGCTATCAGCACCCAGTATATGCAGGGCTCCTGGGGGCCGGCCTCGCGCATGACGCGGGCGCTGGCCGCTTACACGCCCAATACGCCCTGGGCGTCCACACACCACACGTTTCTGCGGAGCGGGGGCGGCACATCTTCCGCCACGCCGCAGGTAGCGGCGGCCGCGGCCTTATGGATCGCCTATCACAGGGCCGAACTGGAAGCCAAAGGATATTATCAGCCCGGCCGGCAGTGGCTGAAAGTGGAAGCGGTGCGCCATGCCCTGTACAAATCTGCATACACCGGTTTCCCCGAATGGAAAAAATACTACGGCAACGGCATCCTGAGAGCCTACGACGCATTGCAGGCGGGTGTGGCGGATGAATCGGAACTGAGCATGTCACCTTCCGCCGAAAGCTCGCTGTTCGGCATCGTGGAAACCATCGGCGCATTTTTCAAAAGGAGGAAACTCTTCCGCAGCAGCGCCCCCTGCCCGCCAGCCAATGCCCTGGGGCTGGAGTTGCTGCATCTGCTGCAGACGGATCCGCAGTTCTTTGCATTGTTTTCTTCACTCAACCTGCACGATACAACCGCCATGGAAATGCTCCTGAACGATCCTGCATTCCAGGAACAGGTGCTGCAAAGCCCGTATGCGTCCAATTACCTGAAAGAAGCTGTTTTAGCGGCATGACGCCGCAGACGCGTATTTTCATACAAGGACGAACCGACACGCTCCTGCCCGCAGGCCATGCGGGCCTATATCCTTTCCTTCCGCTCCGGTATTACCGAAGGGTGGCGGTACCGGATGCCGTAAGGGCCCCTAACCATTATCATCGGGTGGGCTGACTGCGGTCATAGTACAGGTGGCCGGAAGGCCGCATCTTTGTACTGTTTGTTAGTAACAGCAGTAAGTTTCATGGTGGTGTGTGTAGAGGATATGGTTTAACGGGCGTCACGGCGAAAGTCGTGGCGCTTATTATTTGCAGGTATTGAATTTGTAACCTATTTTTATACAGGAGTTTTTACTGTATTGGGCATATTATGAATACACCGCTTGTACCTGAAATAGAACAGCGCCGCCTGGCTGCGCTCCGCAGCTATGAGATCCTCGATACTTTTCGTGAAGAAGAATATGACAGACTGACGCGGTTGGCCTCTCAGATTTGCGGCATGCCCATTTCCCTGATTTCACTGGTCGATGAACACCGCGTTTGGGTGAAATCCGGCGTGGGCGCCATCGCGCACGTGAACGAAATACCCAGGAACGAATCCGTCTGCAATTATACCATCATGGAACCGCGGTACTTCGAGGTGGAAGATACTTCGAAAGACAGCCGCTTTGCCGATTTTCCGGGCATTAAAGGCCCGGCGCATATCCGCTTTTATGCCGGTTATCCGCTGATCGACCGGGAGGGGCACGCCTTAGGTACGATCTGTGTGCTCGATCACAAACCCAACCACCTTACCGAAGCCCAGCGGGAATCCTTACAGCTGTTAGCCGGTACGGTTGTTTCGCTCATCGAAACCAGGAAAAAGCGCCAGGAGCTCGGCCATTTTGAGCAGATATTCAAATTGTCGCACGACATGATCTGCATCGTGGGCACCGACGGTTATTTCAAACGGGTGAACCCTGCCTTTACCGATGTGCTCGGCTGGTCCGAGCACGAACTGCTGGCCACACCCTATGTGAATTTCGTGCACCCGGACGATGAGGAGGCTTCCCGGGAGGAATTGCAGCGGATGCAGGCCCGGAAAGAACAGACGGTGCATTTCTACCGGCGTTACCGCACGAAAGGGGGCGATTACCGACTCCTGCAATGGGTGGCGAACAGGACGCCCTTTTCCGATATCATTTACGCCATTGCGCGCGATGTGACGGAAGAGCGGGAGCGCGAGCAACTGCTCGAAGCCAGCCAGAACAAACTCAGCTCTTTTTTCGAACATTCCCAGGGCCTGATGTGTACCCACGACCTGAATGGCAAGTTCCTTTCCGTGAATGCCGCCGGGGCTTCGCTGCTGGGATATACGGTCGACGAAATGGAAGGGCTGGGGATTTACGATATCATTCCAAGGGCCCATCATCCCGCCTTCAAAGCCTATCTCGATCTGATCAAAGAAAAAGGACGGGCCAGCGGGCAGATGTCCACCATCCACAAAGACGGCTCCATCCGCATCTGGTATTTCAATAATGTACTGGAGCAGGGTGTGAACGAGGAATCTTATGTGATTGCCAACGCCATCGATATTTCCGAAAGATATTACCTCGAAAAAGACCTGGCCCGCACCAAAGAGATGCTGGAACAGACCAACCAGGTAGCCCGCGTGGGCGGCTGGGTGGCCGAAATGGGGAAGGGGTCGCTGTTCTGGACAGACGTGACCAAGGAAATACACAGCGTGCCCCCGGATTATGAGCCCACCCTCACGGAAGCCATCCGTTTTTTCAAAAAAGGCGCCAGCCAGAACGAAATTGCCCGCGCTATCAACCGCGCCATCAAGGAAGGGAAGTCGTGGGACCTGGAAGTGCAGATCATCAACGCCGACGGGGAGGAAAAATGGGTGCGCGCCCTCGGGCACGCAGCATTCGAGCACGGCGTATGCAAACGGCTGTACGGCGCCTACCAGGATATCGACGAACGGAAAAAAGCCCAGCTTGAAATATCCAATTCCCGCAAACTGCTGAACGATGTGCTGCAGTCGGCTTCGGAGGTGAGCATCATCGCTACCGACGCCCACGGCATGATCACCGTGTTCAATCGCGGCGCCGAGCGCCTGCTGGGATACGAAGCGGCCGAAATGATCGGGCGCCATATGCCCACGGTGGTGCACGACGAAGACGAGGTGCTGGAGCGGGCGGCTGAACTGTCGCACGAAACGGGTGAAAAAATCATCGGCGGCCGGGTATTTACCTACAATGCAGAAAAATACGGCTCCGAACAACGGGAGTGGATATACGTGAAAAAAGACGGTTCGCGCTGCATGGTGTCGCTGGTGATGACGCCCATCCGCGATATCCGCAACAAGATCATCGGTTACCTGGGCATCGCCACAGACATCACCAAACGGAAGCGGATGGAGCAGGCGCTCATCGCCGCCAAATTGCAGGCGGAGCAGGTGAGCAGCGCCAAAACCGAATTCCTGGCCAATATGAGCCACGAAATCCGCACCCCGCTCAACGGCATCATCGGGTTTACCGATCTTGCGTTGAAAACTGACCTCGACGAAACACAGCATCAGTATATCACGGTAGTGAACCAGTCCGCCAATATCCTGATGAGCATCATCAACGATATACTCGACCTGTCCAAGATCGAGGCCGGCAAGCTCGAGCTGCATGCGGAAAGGACCAACCTCATAGAACTGGCTGTGGCCGCTACGGATATCATTTCCTTCCAGGCCCGACAGAAAGGGCTGAAAGTGATACTCGACATCGGGAAAGATATGCCGCAGATGGTCATGGCCGACGGCCTGCGCCTCAAACAGGTGCTGGTGAACCTGCTGGGCAATGCGGTGAAGTTTACCGAAGAGGGAGAGGTGGAACTGAAAATATCCTCCGTCACCCGCGAACGGGACGGTAGCATTACCTGCAGGATGGAAGTGCGGGATACCGGCATCGGCATCCGCCCCGAAAAACAGCAGCGGATTTTCGAAGCCTTTGCGCAGGAAGACGCTTCTACCACCAAACGTTACGGCGGTACCGGCATCGGCCTCACTATCTCCAACAAGATATTGGCGCTGATGGGCAGCAAACTGCAGCTGATCAGCTTCCCCGGATCGGGCAGCATCTTTTATTTTTACGTAACGTTGCAGGCTGATGAAACAACAGACGAATCAATGACACATGCAACGGAAGAAATGCTGCCGCCGGCCGGTACGGTAGATCTTGAAAAAGTTACGACCAGCGTACTGGTGGTGGAAGACAATACGGTGAACATGCTCCTGTCCAAAACCATCATCCGCAAGCTCATGCCCCGGGCCACCATTATCGAAGCGGGGAATGGCCTCGATGCCGTGAAGATCTGCCGGGAGAAAATGCCTGGCATCATCCTGATGGACATCCAGATACCCGAACTGAACGGATACGAAGCCACTTATAAAATCCGCGAAATGGAACGAGGTACCCGCGTGCCGATTGTGGCGCTCACGGCGGGCAATATCAGCGGGGAAAAAGAAAAGTCGATGGCCGCAGGCATGAACGATTTCCTGTCCAAGCCCATCGTGGAGGAGTCGCTGGCGACCATTTTCAGGAAATGGCTGGATGGCAACGGCGAAACCGGGGAGGCGGAAAAAACGCCCGAGGCGATGGAACGGCGCGAACCGGTAAACGAGCAGGCCGTCCCCGATGATGAAAAAGAACATTTCGACATTTCGGTGCTGCAAAACTATCTCGGCGAGGATAACGTAGATCCTATGATATTAAAGCTTACCTGCGACGAGATCGCACAGTCGATGGAGGTGCTGGCCAAACATGTGCGGGAGCAAAACCTTGCCGGCCTTAAAGCCATCGGCCACAAACTGGCCGGCACTACCGGCAGCGTGGGCCTGCCCGCGCTGTACAAACTGGCCAGGCGCCTCGACGGGTTGCAGGAATATAACGAAGCCGACGTGCAGGCGCTGCTGGGGGAAACAACAGCAGAGGCGGCATTGGTGGTGGATATCATCAAAAAACGCATTGAAGGGTAACTATGAAAATTCCGAAACTTCACCTGTGGATACCGGCCTTTAACCGCTTCCTGCTGCTGTCGTGTTTATTGCTGACCCTGATCATACTGCTGCGGGTCGCAGACCTGGCCAGCATCGGCCGTTTGCCCATACCCCTGGCGGAGTTGGCGGGGCGGGCGCTCTGGGCCGACCTGCTCACTTTTTTGAGTATCGTGCGCTGGATAGTATTGCCTTTTCTTTTATTGTATATGTTCGTCGGCAGAAGGGCCGGAGATATTTTCTACATCACGCTGATCGTGCTGTATGTGATCCTCAGCTTTTCGCTGAACCTGTATTTCCAGCAGACCAATGTGCCGCTTGGCGCCGATTTGTTCGGGTATTCCCTGAAAGACATTCAGCAAACGGTGGGTGCGGCCGCAGGCAGCATCCCGAACGGCGTGCTGGTGACGTTGGGAGTGGTCGTAATAGCCGGGGTGGGGGTGATGGTGTTGTTCAGCCGTGGTACGATCAACGGCGACCGCCGCGGTTTCTGGTTTTCGCTGTGCTGCCTGGCATTGCTGGCGGTGCCCCTTTCCCGGAGCCTCACCCGCAACAACCTGCGTTCCGAATTCGCGGGCAACATTGCCCTGAATAAGGCCGGGTTTTTCCTGACCCGGACGCAGCAACACTTTTTCCCGACAGACCTGCCGGAAGGAGAATTTAACATTCCCATGCCGCCGGCCGATTCGCTGGCCCGCCTGGATTATGTGCAGCCGGATAAATATCCTTTTTTACACAGGCCCCCTGCCGGCAATGCGCTGGCGCCCTTTTTCGCCGCCGCCCCACAACGCCCGAACATCGTGGTGGTACTGGTGGAAGGGCTGGGCCGGGCATTTTCCGGACCGGGCGCTTACCTCGGCAGTTTTACGCCCTTTCTCGATTCGCTGGCCGGGCACAGCCTTTATTGGGAGAACTTCCTGAGTGCGGGCGGAAGGACCTTTGCCGTACTGCCGTCGATGATGGGCTCATTGCCCTACGCCCGCAACGGTTTTGCGGAACTGGCGCCGCAGCTGCCGCCGTCGCTCACGCTGCTGAACCTGGCCAAACATAATGGTTACAGCACCCGGTTTCTCTACGCGGGCGATGCGTCGTTCGACAAGATGGATCTGTTCGTGAAAAACCAGGGCGTCGATTCGGTGATAGACAGGGCTGATTTCGGGGAAGGGTATATGGAATTGCCCGTCAACAGCGCCGGTTTCACCTGGGGCTATGGCGATGCGGAACTGTTTCGCAAGTACCTCGCCGTAACGCCGGATTCGGGGCAGCCGCGGCTGGACGTGATGCTGACCGTGAGCACCCACTCGCCGTTTAAAGTGCCGGACCAGGCGCATTACAACCAGCTGGCGGAAGCGCGCCTGCAATCGCTTTCACTCAAGCCCGAACAACTGGCCACGCAACGGCAGTACCTGCCCGTATATGCGTCGGTGTTATATATGGATAACGCGCTACGGGGCTTTTTCCGGGAACTGGTGAAACGGGCGGATTACAACAATACCATCGTGCTGATCACCGGCGACCACCGCCTGCCGGAGATTCCCATGCGCTCTAAAATAGACCGTTACCATACGCTGCTGCTGGTGCATTCGCCATTGTTGCAGCGCCCCGCGAAATTCTCGTCCGTTTCCTCCCACCTCGATGTGCCGGCTTCATTCGCCGCGCTGCTGGGTGATACACCGGGAGAGGTGACCTGGGTAGGCAGCGGGCTCGATACGGCGCGTGAATTCAGGAACGTGCACCAGTATCCGCTGATGCAAACCAAAAACGACCTGGTGGATTTTGTGGCGGGCACCTGGATGCTGAACAACGGCAGCCTCTTCAGAATACTCCCGAACCTCGATCTTGAACCGGCCACCGACGAAGACATGCAGCGCCGGCTGGAAGCGGGCTTCAACAGCTACCGGCAGAAAAACAACCAGTTGCTGCAAACGCGGCAGCTGTTACCGGATTCCCTCTACCAGCGGTTCTCGCGCTGATCAATGAATGAAGTTTTCGTTGCGGGGTTTTTTCTGCCCTGTCATTAAATAAAATGTACGGTGAGGTGCCATGCATGTGGATGAAACTTTTCTTGAGTGCCCTCTGCCGCGTAAGCAGATGAAACGTCCGGCGAGGTGCCATGCTTGTGGATGAAGTTTTTCTTGTGGGTTCTCTGCCGCGTTAGTAAATAAATTGTCCGATGAGGTGCCATGCATGTGGGTGACGCTTTTTTTTGTGTGCCCTCTGCCGCGTAAGCAGATGAAATGTCCGGCGAGGTGCCATGCATGTGGATGAAGCTTTTCTTGCCCGCCTTCTGCCGCGTCGATGAATGAAACGTCCGGTGAGGTGCAGTTCCTGCCGGACGATTTGAAGGATATGGATGTTTCCTCCCGCCAGGCCAATAAATAAAACGTCCGACGAGGCGCATGCCTGCCAGACGCAAATGAATTTGTACCGTATTTCCCTAGAACCTCCTCGCAAGGCTCACTCCCACGTTCACCTGGTTGCCGTAGGTATCCGGCTGGTATTCTTCATAGAACCAGGTGCCGTATACCCCGATGATGTTCTGCCGCGCAAAGGTGCGCTGCCAGGCCAGGTTCAGTTTGTAGGTCATCAGGTTGGTGTTGATCTTGTAGTTGATGTTGTTCCGCTGATCATCCGGTGAAATACCCGTGCCGATGCCCAGCGTGAAATAATCGTCGGCGCCAGCCGTGTAATAGCGGGCCGTGAGGTTGAACGATTTGGAGAGGTTGTTGTCTTCGCCCGGTGTAAGATACGTGCGGAAATTGAACCAGAAATTACTGATGTATTTGCCCAGAGAGGCCGTATACACCCAGGTGGAACTGGAGAAATACAGGTACCGGAAGCCCAGTTCCGCTTCGAAGCTCCGCGGCAGGTTGGCGTACAATGAAAAGCCCGCGCGGTAGCGGGGGAAAATATCGTTCCCGGAATAACCGAACCCTACATAAGAATAGAATGTATTGGAAAAGCGGGGATATGCCTCCACTTCACCCTGCACGCCGCCTTCCCCGAATTTATTGGCGTAGTTCACCCGCCCGATCACGGAGCCCAGCGGCGTTTGCCGGCCATAGCTGAGGCTCAGCATATGCCACGGCTGATCGAAGCGTTTATCGAAATACGTATAGTCGTAACTGAGATCGACCTTGTTTTTCCGCACCTGGTCTTTGATCCCATTGAGTAGGGACCGGGCGGCTGCATTGCCGGGATTGATGGCCAGCAGCCGGTTGGCCGTTTCCGCAGCGCCGTGGAGCTGTTTCAGGTTGGCCAGCACCTTTGCCTTGCGCAGCAGGAGCTCTTCCGATTTGGGGTGGTATTCCAGGCCTTTGTTAACGTGCTGCAGCGCCTCCGCCGGCCGGTCGTTCCAGTACTCCAGATCGGTAATGGCCACATACACATCTTCGTATGCGGGTTGGCGTTCCAGGATGTACCTGAATTCCGTGCGGGCGCTGTCGATTTTGTCGCTCCAGGTGTATACCCGGCCGAGGAACACCCGGATGTCCGAATAGTCGGGGCTTTTGGCCAGCGCTATCCGGCAGAGGCGGATGGCCTCCGGGTAATCTTTCCGGTCGAAAGCCGCTTTCCGGGCTTCCTGGAAGAGCTCGTCGGACGACAGGTTGTCCTGCGCAAACAGGGCGCCGCATAAAAACAAGAGAACAACGGTGGAGAAGATGGCCCTCATCATACGAATAGGATATAGTTATGATGTGCAATATAATTTTATATTTCTTAACCGTTTAGGATTCAATGGAATATTTCTATATTTATGCAGCCAATCCTGTGAGATGAAAGTATTAATAGCAGAAGACGACAACCTCATCCGGAAGACTATCGAAATAAAGCTGGCGAAAGACGGATATACGATCATATCCTGTGCTGAAGGAAATGAAGCTGTAGATAGCATCCGCACTGAATTACCCGACATAGTACTGACGGACATCATGTTGCCGTCGGTGTCAGGCCTTGAGATCGTGAGCACCGTAAAAAGCATGGACAAGCCCATCAAGGTAATGGTGCTCTCTACCATGGGGCAGGAGAACATCGTGGAAGAAGCGTTCCGGCTGGGTGCGGACGATTATATGACCAAACCCTTCAGCCTCACCGAACTGTCCATCCGCGTAAAAAAACTGGTTAAATCAATATAACTACTGCTTGCAGCTGCTATCCTTTATACAACCGACATCCATTCCAGAAGGATCGTTATATGCCTATACGATTTTCTTCGCTGCCGTGATTGCCATTATCCTGGTAGCCACCAGCATCTACCTGCGTGTGAAGAAGCGGCGCTTCCTGCAGGAAAAAAAGATCCAGGACTTCTTTGATCACTGGCTGAGCCAGGCGTTGCTCGACGATTTTTCCGGCGGGGTGGAACTGCAGGTGCCTGAAGAGCTGAAAGACCTGCCGCGCAACAAGATCGGCCGCCAGTACGCCATCAACCAGCTCATCAATACTAAAAAGAATCTCATCGGCGTAGCCGCCCGCAACGTCATCTATCTGTACGAGCACCTGGGCCTGCAAAGCGCTTCCATGGCTAAATTCAACAGCGCCGTGTGGCACCGCAAAGCCAAAGGCATTTATGAACTGTACATGATGGAACAGCAATCGGCGGAGCAGCAAATCCAGAAATATACCAACAGCAGTAACGAATATGTGCGCCTCGAAGCGCAGACGGCGGTGCTGGCCTTCGGGGGATTCAAAGGGCTGCGTTTCCTCAATACCCTTACACACCCGATGAATAACTGGCAGCAGGTAAAACTGCTCGACCAGCTGCTGGCACTCGACCCCGGACACTTTGAAGAGTTGCCGAAATGGCTGCAGTCGCCCGTAGACAGTGTAGTGGAATTTTCGCTGAAGCTGGCCGAGATCTACCAGCAGATGCAGGTAAAAGCCGAAGCTACCGCCTGCCTGGAGCATCCCTCTCCCAAAGTGCGGGAGCAGGCCATCAAAACCCTCACCCGCATCGGCGACGAAGAGTCGGCGGCTACCCTGGCGCAGATGTACCCGACGGCCGGCGATCACCTGCAAAAAGCCATCCTTGACGCACTGGAACACATCGCTACCGACAACGAACGGGGCTTCCTGCAACGGGAGTACGAACAGGGCGATCCGGCGAATCAGCTGCAGATCGCGCGCATCATCGCCAACTGCTGCACGGGTGGGCTGCAGTGGCTGCAGCAAAAGGGAGAGGCCGATGCGGCGCCGTACCATCAAATATTTCTTCACGTTAAATACCAGCTGGCCCGGGAATGAAAGAAGTAGCCGAAGTCATTGTATACCTGGTCGTTTCCGCGATTTTCCTGTATTCGGTGCTGCTGATATTTTTTTATGTGTTCATCGGCATCAATTCCATCAATGAAACGCGGGAATACCTCCATAAAAACGACTTCACCGATTACCGCCTGCTGGCCGCATCGCCGCACGCGCCCACGGTGAGCCTGCTGGCGCCCGCCTACAACGAAGGCGCCACGATCGTCGAAAACGTGCGGTCGCTGCTGTCGTTATACTACAACAAGCTGGAACTGGTGGTGATCAACGACGGCAGTAAGGACGACAGCCTGCAGAAGCTCATCGATGCTTACCAGCTGGAGAAAGTGGACTTCTATGTGAACTACCGCATCCCCACGAAGGAGGTGAAAGCCGTATACAAAACGAAACACCCTGCTTACAATAAACTGGTGGTGGTAGACAAGGTGAACGGCGGCAAGGCCGACGCCCTGAACGTAGGTATCAACATCGCCAGCCACGATTATATAGTGTGTATCGACGCCGACTGTATCCTGGAGCACGATGCCATCCTGAAAATGGTGAAACCCTTCATGGAAGAAGGTGAAGCCAAGGTAATCGCTTCCGGCGGCGTGATACGCATCGCCAATTCGTGCGAGGTGCGCAACGGCCGCCTGGTGCGGGTATACCTGCCCGAGAATTACTGGGCCCGCATGCAGGCGCTGGAATACATTCGTGCATTTCTGCTCGGCCGTATGGCCTGGGCGCGTATGGATGGGCTGCTGCTGATATCCGGCGCCTTTGGTGCTTTCGACAGGGAGATTGCGATACGGTGCGGCGGTTACAATACCAATACCGTGGGGGAAGATATGGAACTGGTGGTGCGGATGCGGCGGTATATGCATGAGCAGAACCTGCCGTACAGGGTCACTTACATCCCCGACCCCCTCTGCTGGACGGAAGCCCCGGAAAATACCAAAATCCTCGGCCGCCAGCGCAACCGCTGGACGAGAGGCACCATCGAAACCCTGCGTTTTCATAAAATCATTTTCCTCAATCCCCGTTATGATTTGCTCGGTGTGGTGAGTTATCCGTACTGGCTGCTGTTCGAGATGCTGGCGCCGGTCATCGAATTTATCGGGTTTATCGTATTCCTGGTGATGGCGTTTGCCGGTCTCATCAACTGGCATATGTTCTTTGCCTTCCTGCTTTTTATCCTCTTTTTCGGCTATCTCAATTCCATCTTCGCCATTTATATGGAGGTGTACACCTACAACCAGTACCGGCGGAGAAAGGAAATCCGGAAACTGATACTGGCCGCGTTATCGGAGCCGTTCGTTTTCCATCCTTTCGTGGTATGGTCCGCTATCCGCGGGTACTTCGACTATTTCCGCAAGAAGAAATCGTGGGGCGAAATGACCCGCCGCGGTTTCGGGAAACAACCCGAGGGGAAAACTTCCTGATCAATCCTGGTTAAAAAAGCTGGCGTTATAGGGCAGTGTGCCCCGGCATTTGAGCCGCATCCTGTATTCCGCAAAAAGCGGCCCGCCTGGCAGCGGCGTATCACCGGTATTCCGTGTACTATACATATGGTTGTACAACGCACAAAAGACCGGCGCGGCTTTGGGAAGCCGGCCGGTGGATTGTTTTATTACCTGACACCTCTGAAAGTTATTTATTATGTGCGATAAACAGCGGGCATTTCAATTCCCTCAATAACAAATCCGCCATGCTGCTGCGGAACCAGCGCGATACGGTGCCGCGCTGGTAAGCGCCGAGCACGATCAGCGTGCTTTCGTTTTCTGTTTTCAGCTTTTCGAGGATGGCCGCTTCCGGTTCGCCTTTCAGTATGGAGAACATCGCATCGGGGGAATGGCGTTTCATGAACTCCTTCATCAGCTTGTTTTCCGGTAAATGGCTGTCGTCTGCCGGGCCCTTCACCGTGATCACTTCCGTGGGCAGCAGTTTGGTGATGGAGAGCGTGGTGGTGAACATCTTGATGGCGAACACCGAAGACGGCGCCCCGTCGTACAGCATCACTACTTTTTCCAGTTCGCGGGTCACCTCCGGGGTAATCAGCACCGGGCACTGCACATCCGACAGGAGGTCGCGGATGAAACGGGTAGGAGGCGCTTCTTCGAAGCGGGTGAATGTTTCATTGGCCGCTATGATCAGCAGGTCGGCGTATATGCTTTCCCGTAGAAGGTCCTGTATCGCGAAATTTTTATCGCGGTGAATGGTAAAGTTCAGCTTTTGCGCCTGGCACTTTTCTTCAAATATTTTTACTGCCGTATCGCGGAGATGCTGGTCTTTTTTCAGCAGCTCATCCATCTTGTTGTGCTGGATAGCTTCTTCCACGCTGAAAGTATTGCGGGTGAAATCATCGAGAAAAACGCCTACCAGGTGCGCGTGGTGCTGTTTGCTGAGCGCCACCGCAGTTTGCATACTGCTGTCTGAGAGTTTAAGGCCGTCCAGGGCTACAATGATCTTTTTCATGCTATAAATTTCAGTTATTTATCAATGACCGCTGATGACATGGATCAAACATGCCGGTGATGTTCATCAATAACAGCTTATCCGCATTAAAGTTTATGCCGGTCAACTCCCCCGGTAGTGATCTCAACGGGTTTGATATGGCCGTTTTCGTCGAAATACATCCGGTCTATACAGGTTTCGCGCGAGTTCGCATCCGTTTCCGTCAACGGGCGGCGGTGGTATACGATGTACCAGGTATCCGTTTTTGTTTCGTGTATCACGGAATGATGTCCCGCGCCTTTCGCGATGGCGGGGTTCTGCTGCAGGATTTTACCTATCCGTTTGAACGGCCCCATCGGCGAATCGGCAATGGCGTAGGCTACGCTGTAATCCGGGCCCGTCCAGCCGCCCTCGGACCACATAAAATAGTATTTGCCGTTTTTCCGGAACATGAATGGTCCTTCTACATATTTTTCCGGGGTGATCTCTTTAAAGGTGCTGCCGTCGTCGAAGGGAACAAAACCGGTGAAATCGTCGTTCAGCCGGGCGATATTGCAGTGGCGCCATCCGCCGTAGATGAGGTAATACCGGCCGTCGGCGTCTTTGAACACGAACTGGTCGATGGGCTGCGCCTTGTTATGGAATTTATCGATGAGCGGTTTGCCCAGATGGTCCCTGTAAGGGCCTTCCGGTTTATCGGCCACCGCCACCCCGATGCCGCCCGTTTCCGCATCGCTCTGGATATCGTTGGCGCCGAAAAAGAGGTAGTACTTTTTATCCTTCTCAATCACCGATGGCGCCCACATGGCGCGTTTCGCCCATTTGATGGAGGCGGTGTCGAGAATGTGGGGATGTTTGGTCCAGCGTACCAGGTCCGGCGATGAAAACGCATCGAAAAACACCTGTTTGTTGTACGGCGCGGAATACGTAGGGAATATCCAGTATTTTTTGCCGTAGATGATTCCTTCCGGGTCGGCATACCAGCCGGGGAAAACAGGGTTGCCGGCTTTCTTTTTTTCCTGGGCCGGCGTTGGGCCTGCCGCCAGTAACAGGGCGGCGCACACGATAAGTTGCTTCATGTCGAAATATAATAAAACTATCGGGGCGGGAGAAGTATGCGTGTTGAGCGGTGATGTTGTGCGGAGACTCCGGTGTAAGGAAACTGCGAAACTGCCATGCGAAACCATCAGTCCGTCCAGTAATTCGCTATAAAAGAAAACCCTGAAATGTTGAATTCCCCTTCTCCCTTCGCCACGAGGTACAGATCGTGCACGCCTGCTGCGTTCCGTAGCTGCCCGGTGAGTTTCAGGGAGAAGGTGGTATCGGCCGTATCCGGTATTCTCAGTGTGCCGATCACTTTGCCTTTCGGTTTATCGATCCGGAACTCGAGCCGGGGTGATGATTTGCCTTTGATATTGCTGGAAACCAATACTTCGAAACCGATCTCGCCCATGCTGAGGTTGATCTGGCTGAACCCCAGGAAAGAGCCCTCTTTCATCAGGAACTTTTTGGCGGCATCCGCCGGTCTGGACGGAGACGGGCCGGCAGACTGACCTCTTGCAGGCAGTGCAATGAACAACAAGATAGCTGCCAGCGCAGCTAATGCAAGAGGCTTCATAGGTTAGGTCCGTTTCACGGTTTGGGCAAGGAAGTGCCGGGTTTACATGCACAATTTCCTGCTGATTACGCTGATTTTTACATAAAGATAAATAATAATATTTAGTTTGGCGGTATCCTTCCTGCATATTAAAAACAATTGTCTTCGCTTAGCAGGTTCCATGCATGTACTTCAGGAGCCGGGGATTGAATCATGTCTCCCGGAACCCGGAGCAGTGCATGTTTATGCCCAAAGATGAAAAGGCGGCTGGATTAAAATCGATCCGAAAATCGACGGCGGCATGGGCGGCCGGGATTATTATGATGAGAATAACGGGTATACTTGCCAGTGGCAGCTGATGGTGGCGGAACGCTGGAACAGGAGCCGAAGCCGAAGCCGAATAGAAGCCGGGGGAAGTAAATTAAAGACGGCTTTATTCAACTATGATAACCGGGACCGCTCCGGTAAAAACATGCCGCCATTCACAGGACGGCATGTTTGTTTATATCCCTTTCCATTGTGATAAACAGGCTCCGGAAGAAGGAAATTCTTATATAATTTAATATTTTATTTAAAAACACACTTTTAGTTTTTAAATTTAATTATTAAGTTTGAGGAATCATAACCACGTCAACAGCCAAACTTTATAATTTATGAAGCAACCAAACTGGAAGCCGTTTCTGATGACCTGTGCCCTGGCAGGCGTGTGCAGCATGCACGCAGGCGCGCAGGCATTGAAACCGGAGCTGGAAAGCGCAATTTTGAAGACGCATCAGGGTGGCATTGTATCCCTGCCTGACTTTTTAACAGAAAAACTCCCTGACCTTGGTTACCGGAAAATTATCCTGCCTGGTCCCCAGCATGTGATCTCCGACGATCCGGAATACATCCGCGTGCCGGAGGCTATCGCTTTGCAGGAGCCAGTACAGCCCGGCGCAGTGCGGCTGTATGTATACAATGTGAACGGGGTGAAAGAGCCCGCAAAAATAGACCGGCGCATTACCGCGGTTATCCGCAACACCGGTAAGGCAGATATGCACATCCGTATGCTGAAATATTCTTCCCAGCCGCCGAGTACCAACTATTACCAGATCGGTAAGCAGGGCCTGGCCGATTATTTTGCATCGGAACCGCAAAATATTATCCGTACGGTGAAGCCCGGGCAGGTTATTGCCATCGATGAAAAGCTGGAGAAGCATGTAGTGAAGTATGATGAACTGGTGCACGGGTTTTATGAATTTACGATCGACCAGCCGGGAGAGATCAGTGTGTTGCAGACCGATCTGCAGACCTCCGGTCCCAAAGCGCTGGCCCGCATCAAAACGATTCTGCCGCCCAAAGGCCACAGCGGAGCCGGGAGGGGTGTGTTCGGCGTGAGCAACTACCGGGTTGTGACCGACAGCGTACATGATACCCGCGACGGTGTGAAAGAGATCATCCTGGCCGATGGCAAGCTTGATCCCTGGGTGGAAGGAAAAGAAAAGAACACCCCCGGTGTGGCGCATCTCGCAGGTAACTACGGTGTGATGTACAACATCGAAATGAAGTGGAAAAGCAGCGACGGGAAAGGGCTGGCTTTGGTGACCTGGAACTCCCGAAGCGACAACAACCAGTGGTGCGGCGGTATGGCCAATACCATGGTGGTAAGCGGCGGTAAATTCAAAGAGGGGATCATCCAGTTGCCCAGCGACCGGCTGATTACCAAAAAAGCGCCTGAAGCCATCCTGATACAGGTATTCAAGCCTGCTCCCAACGGGGAAGAACAGACGATCAAACTGACGTATTCTCCGCCCGGGGCATCCTGCTTACCGACGCCGTTGATTTTTATTCCGGTTGACATCAGATAAATTTAAAAGCCCGCTTCTCTGACGAAGCGGGCTTTTTTCTTTTCAGCGTTTTGCCTTGATTTCTTCGCGCAGCAGGCGTATTTCCGTGATCAGCGCCTGGATGCCGAAAATTTCCTGTTCCCTGAAATTAAGAATGGTGGCCGCATCCGTGTCCAGCGCAGCTGCAATCTGGCGGAGCCGTTTCAGGCCGATGTTGGTCCGGTCTCTTTCTATCCTGCTGTAAGCTGCTACTGTAATGCCCAGCTGGCGGGCGACGTAGCTTTGTGTGAGGTTCTTCAGCTCGCGCACTTTGCGGATGTTTTGTCCGACGCTCATAGTTAACAATTTAAACAATGGTGAATGTTGAAAAGATAGTACCTGCGCTATCATTATTTCAACCAATTTAATCTTATTCAACCTCAAAAAGAAAATAAGTTTGCTTCACTGTTTGCGCAAACATTACGGGAATGCTGAAAACCGGCCAATGAACAGAGTAGGCAATAAAAGCAGCATAATATGCGACCATTAAATGAGCACGAAATGCGCGACATCAACGGCGGAGAAATTATCATCGAACCGCACACGCTGGGTGGCCTCCATTGCATGGGGGCGGTGATGAAACGATTTTTCAATGGCGTTTTAGAAGATTTTTCTTAAGGCTGGGGAAAAGACGTCGCCGCGATGCCGGCCAAATGAAACCAATTGTTTTGTTAACCAAATTTCAACTATGAAAACACTCGATTTGCAAGCTTTGCAATTAACGGAACTTCATCTGACGGAACAGGCAGAAATCGGCGGGGGAATGGATGGCTCGCTGGCATATGATGTCGGCCAGGCTGTTGGGCGTACCGCGGAACAGATTATCGGCGGCACCTGCGCGGTGCTTGGTAACTGGGCGATGGCCGCTTTGAAATGGGACTAAGGTCCCGGAGGCCGGTATAACCGGCCTCTTTTTACCCGTCATGATCAGATATTTGATATCATGCGAATACGGGCCGGAGGGAGCGATGATATTTTTTCAACTTACATTTGTGTTTTATATTGACAGATATGGCAGACAGATTTTTTACGCCCGGCCAGTTCGCCGGCAAATTCAACCAGGAAGCCCTGCTGGCGGAAGAAGTGTACAAACGGATTCTGGGTAGCGGTTTCAAAGAGTATGCATATGCGGAATTTGATGCGGTGTTTATCACCGACAAAAAAGAAAAGGCGGAAGCATTCGGCACTTTTCTGACCGGCGTATATGAAGCCAAAGTGACTGGTGTGGAGGAAAAAGATGGTCGTTGGGAATTGTCTGCCGATTTTCCCCGTTTCCCTCTCAACCAGGAAAACCTGCTCTGCTGGGCGATAGATCTGCTGCTCAAAGGGTATCAGTTCGATTGCAGGCTGGATGGATACGGCACTTTTGCAAACGCCTCCAATGATGAATTCCCGGATGAAGACGGCGGCCGCCTGCCCTGGTATTTCGAAGAGGCGCTGAAAGCTTATAACAACGGGAATTACAGCACCTCTATTATATACTTTACCTCCGCCATCCGGATTTTCCCGGAGAATCCTAACGCCTGGTATTCCAGGGGGACCGCTAAAGATGGTATTTATCTGCAGCAGCTGGCGCGACAGGACTATGATAAAGCGATCGAACTGGCGCCTGTTTTTGTGGAAGCCTATATCAACCGCGCCATCAACAAAGATATCACAGAAGAGTACGATGCCGCGCTGGTGGATTTCAGCAAGGCGATCGAGCTGGATGGGAACAACGCTACCGCTTATTTCAACCGGGGTAATACCCTGCATAATATGGGCAATACAACCGGGGCCTGCGCCGACTGGCGGAAGGCCAAAGAACTGGGTGCGGCATATGCAGCTGAACAGTTGCAGCTGCATTGTAAATAATACTGTTTTGTATTGTACGAGCCTGGTCTTCATGCAATCAAACGCGTAAAGAAACTTCTATGCGCCAGTTACCAACGCTGCTGTGGGCAGTTTTCCTGATTCTTCATTTGTCATGCCGCCCTGCCGGCCGGCCGCGCTTCCGCGTGCTGGTGCTGGCTGAAGCGGGAGGGCATCATGTCGCATACACGAAAGCGGCTACCGAATGGTTGAGCCAGCTGGCGAAAGACAGCGGTTTTGCAGTGGATTATATTCAGCATACGGCATCCATCAATTCTACGATGCTCTCAGCATACCGGCTGTTCATTCAACTCGACTATCCGCCTTACGGTTGGAATGATACGGCGGCGAAAGCTTTTGAGGAGTATATCACTCAGGGAAGGGGTGGCTGGATAGGTTTTCATCATGCGACGCTGCTCGGCGAATTCGACGGTTACCCGATGTGGCAATGGTTCTCGCAGTTTATGGGGGATATCCGCTTTTCGGATTACATCGCGGATTTTGCCAGCGGTAAAGTGGTGATTGAAGACAGACAGCATCCTGTCATGAAAGGGATTCAGGATACATTTTTGATCGAAAAGGAAGAATGGTACACGTATAACCGGAGCCCACGGCAGGATGTGCACGTGATCGCCAACGTAGATGAATCCACGTATTCACCGCCCAGCGCAAAAAAAATGGGAGACCATCCGGTGGTGTGGACGAATCTCCGCGTCAAGGCAAAAAACGTATACATATTTATGGGTCATTCGCCGCTGTTGTTTACGAATGATGCCTATAAGAAGTTATTCCGGAATGCGATATGCTGGGCGGCGGAAGACGCCCGTTAGACGCGGCATCTTCGAAATGTATGCAAGTTGTATGTTTGATTTGCAGTTTGTGGAAACGCACATAATGGAGCCTGTTGACCTGTGGTGTCGTTAGATAGAGAAGGTCCTCTTCAGTAGTTCTCCCAGGTATTCCGCCCGGCGTATCCATTTCACCCGAACGGGCGCACCATACGTGCGGATGCGGTTCCTGTGGCCGGAATATTGAACCGCTGTTTTTCCCGCCGTATGGAACCAGAATAGCCGGGAAAGAAGACCGGGCTTGAGCGCCCGGTCCTTACTCTTTGGGATTAGAACATGCGTGGATGTAAGTATCTTGTGAGACATGCTGCGTTTGTTTACCGGTTCAAAATTAAACAGGCGGTGGAAAGACAACGGGTGTTTGCGGCTCAACTGCTGAAATCCGGGGTTGAACTGTAGTTTTTGATCGAATATTTGCCCCGCCTGCACATAAATCTTAACTTAACAGGAACAAAAAAAACATCGTTATGGATACTCCCCAAATCGCTGCGCGCCTGGTTGAACTCTGCCGTGCCGGCCAGTTTGAGCAGGCACAAAAAGAACTGTTCGCTGAAGACGTAGTGAGCATCGAAGCATTTGCCACACCCGGTTTTGAGAAAGAAACAAAAGGGCTCGCAGCCAATATCGAAAAGGGCCGCCAGTTTGAAGCCATGTCTGAGGCAACCCACAGCATTAAAGTGTCGGAACCGCTGATCAGCGGCAACATCATCGCCTTTGTACTGGAAATGGACATGACGATGAAGGGCCGCGGACGTACAGCCTTTAACGAACTATGTGTGTATCATGTAAAAGACGGGAAAATCATCTCCGAGCAGTTCTTTTATGAAGGGTAGTGATCTCGATACTTTGATTGATACAATGAGATTTTGGTTTTTTCTGTAAAACGGGCGGCTGCTGCGCAGGTTATCCCGTTATGCATTGCGTCCTCGCGATACCCGGATAACAACACCGGACCTGTATGAGTGCATTTTCGTAACGGAGCGTAGTTTACTAGCGCGATAGCCGGCATGATGCACGGACCTTATATAGTGTGTGCGCATGCCAGGGGGTATGTCTCCATCGTTGGTAAAACAATACCTGCCCTTATGGTGCATTTCTGTAGCCGGAGGTTATTCACCTTCGTAGTACCCGGCATAACAACACCGGACCTGTATGGTGTGTATACGCCAGGGAGGCATGCCTTCATCGCCAAAGCCGGTAAAACAGTATCCGCCTTTATGGTGAATTTCTGTAGCGGGAGATTGTTCACCATCGCAATACCTGCAATAACAACTTCCATCCTGCATTGGTGTAGGCCCATACACGGAGATAGTTTTCCTTTTTACCTGCGAGCAGGGTGTGCCCGTACACGTAAGCGAGGTCGCGACTGTCTGCCACAAAACCAGCCAATGGCTCGAAGTCAAGGCCGGCAGGTATTTGTTGCAGGGTTGCCATAATACCGGCGGTTGTTTGTACCGGGTGCTGGCCATTGAAGTTGAGCCAGGTTTCGGGGAGCAGAACCTGTTTGAAAGCATCGGTTGGTTCCCGCCGGAAGAGCGCGATAAAATTACTGTCGATCGCAATAGCCGTGGCATGGTTCGGGGAGGGAAGATGCGGGGTATACAGCCGGAGCGGCTTTTTATTGAACAGCGAACCGTGGTATCCGATACCGAGATCGGCAAAGAAATGCCAGTCGCCGTTTTCGTCTTTTTGCCATACCGTGGTGTATTGCCCGCAACTGAGGGCGCTGTCGGCGGTCGTTCTCCGCCACTCAAAGGGGCCGGTGGTAAAGCCGGATTGCCCGTCTGCGGCGGTACAGGCGAATACCGGCTGCCAGTATAGTGTCGCCGCCGGCTCTTTGGCTTTTTCCCAATAGCGCATGCCATTCGTGACACGCCCGTTATTGAAAATCACGCTGCTGGTGTCCATATACCGTAGGAAGGCCGCTTTCACGCCACTATCGACTGCGTGTCTGGCAAAGGCGTACTCTGCCTCGGCCACTGGGTCGGTCGGCTGTTCGGGGGATTTGATGGCTGTGTCGGGCAAATGTCGGATGTAAAGACATTCAGGTTGCGCCGTGATGCTTTGAGTTGTTCCGGGATGGGATTGCGGGAAAGGGTGACCTGGCGTCATTCCCGTGCCATTAGGTTGTGCTGTAAAGCCTTGTTCCGTACCGGGGCGGAATTGCATGCCGGCGCCAGGAGTTGTTTCGCCCCCCGCCGGTAACCCCGCCATCACCGGAAACGCCCAACAGGAAAGCAATAACCCAATAAAATGTCTCATTTTTTTTTTCTGCTAAATGTAGGCATCCCCCTTACCCGGCCGTTGGCCCCCACTCCCGAATGACGGAGCAGCACCCCTGAAATAACAAAATTCCCTACCGAAAAGATGCCGTCATTTCAGTGGCCGTTTTTGTCATTTCAGCGGTTTATTTGAACTATTTGGCCGGGAGGGTTTGAAAGTAGCCCGCTAATCCTGAATTTTACAGATTGTAATCTGTCGCACCATGAACATACCGGAGCAAAAACTGCGGATCTACGGTTATCTGGCCCTGAGCGCATTCTTTTTCATCTTCTTCATGCTGGAGATGTTCTTTTCCCCATGGAATGTACAGCACCTGGTGCCCAAAGCCGTCGTTTTTACCCTGCTGTTCACCGCCGCCGTATGGGAGCCCACCCGTTTTGTGATACTCTGGCTCCGCAAACGGACGCCGGACCTCACCCGGTCGTGGTACCGCATGCGCACCGCCATGCTGGTGCTCGTGCCATATGGATTGACGCTCACCTGGGTACGGGTTTTCATTGAAAACTATACGCTCATCTGGGGTACCCAGATCAATTTTTTATGGTATTACTTTTGGACGGCCAGCACCGTGCTGCTGTTCATCATGCTGCAGGTAGCGATCTACGAAGCCATCTATTATTTCCGGGAATGGAAAAGCGCAATGACGGAAGCCGAAGAGCTCAAGAGACTCCATGTCGAAATGCAGTTCGATGCCCTTAAAGTACAGGTGCAGCCGCATTTCCTGTTCAATACCCTGAACACGCTCATCGGCCTGATGGAGCTTGATAAAGCCCGGGCCCGCAAGTTCACGGAAGAGCTGGCCTATGTGTACCGCTACCTGCTCGAAGCGAACGAAAATGTGCTCATCAGTCTGGAAGATGAACTGAACTTCACCCGGGCATTCTTTTTCCTGCTGAAGAACCGCTACGACGAAGGCCTGAACCTCAATGTGAGCGGAGGCGAAGAGATCGGCCGCCTGAAGGTGCCCCCGCTGAGCCTGCAGATGCTGCTCGAAAACGCCATTAAACACAACGTCATCACCAAAGCCAGCCCCCTCTTCATTACCGTCAAAATAGACGCACAGGCGGGCCGGGTGGTGGTGGCCAATAACCTCCAGCGCAAACGCGGAGCGGTCAGCACCGGCAAGGGCCTTTCCCATCTGAAGGAAAAGTTCCGCCTGCTGGAGCTGCCGGATATGCAGATACACGAAACAGATCAGATTTTTTCAGTCACCATCCCTGTTTTAAGACCCCTTGCGTATGAAAGTATTAATCATTGAAGACGAAGCCATCGCCGGCCGCCTGCTCAAGAGCACCATCACAGCCATCGATCCGGATATTGAAGTGGTCGATATCATCGACAGCATCGAAGCCAGCGTGGAATATCTGAGCACCCGTCCTTCGCTGGACCTGATATTCCTCGACATCGAGCTGGGCGACGGCCAGACGTTCGAGATTTTCAAAAAAGTCAAAATTGAAGCACCGCTCATATTCGTAACCGCCTACCAGGAACATGCCCTGCGCGCATTCAAGCTCAACAGTGTGGATTACCTGCTCAAACCCGTCAACAAGGAAGAGCTGGCCGCCGCGCTCACCAAATACAAACGCCTGCACCGCGATCAGCAGAAAGCGGTCACGGATAACATCTATCATTTTCTTCACCAGTTCAGGGAAGGGGGCGACACGTACAAAGACCGTTTCCTCGCCCGTAACGGCACCCGCCTGATTTCCATCCCGGTGACCGATATCGCCTACTTCTACACTCGCGAAAAGATGCAATACATCAAAACGGTGAACAACACTGATTTTATCATCGATAAACGGCTCGACGACATCGAGGCAGACATCAATCCCAAATCGTTTTTCCGCCTCAACCGCCAGTTTATCGTAGGCTATCGTTTTATCGATAAAGTACAGACCTGGTTTAACGGGAAACTCAAAGTGCAGGTGAAGCCCGCGGCATATGAAGATATCATCGTCAGCCGCCTGAAAGCCAACGATTTTAAGAGATGGCTGGGAGGGGAGTGAGGTTGTTGTCATGAAGCAGCTGCCAGCGAGGTGCTCAACAGGCCTATTGATAGGGAACTGTATTACTGCATCGTTCCATGTGGAGCCTTTGCGGCGGCGGTTCCTGTTCCATTGATGTTAAAGATGGAAAGAGTATCATCTCCACTTTGAGGTCTGCGAATTTGCGATCACGTTCCGGAGGCGGATTCCTGCATAATCGTCACCACTTTGAGGTCTGCGAACCCGCGATCACGTCCTCAGGGTCAGTTATTCCTGCATAATCATCACCATTTTGAGGTCTGGGTATCCGTGATAATCTCCCGAAGCCTGTTATTCCAGCATAATCATCACCATTTTAAGATCTGCGTACCCGCGATCATGTTCTGGAGCCGGTTATCGAATAATCATCACCATTTTAAGATCTGCGTACCCGCGATCATGTTCTGGGGCTGGTTATCGAATAATCATAACCATTTTAAGATCTGCGTACCCGTATTCATGTCCCGGAGCCGGTTATTCGCATAATCATCACCATTTTGAGGTCTGCGTATCCGCGATAATCTCCCGAAGCCTGTTATTCCAGCATTATCTTCATCATTTTGAGCTCCTGCCTATCCACGATAATATCCCGAAGCTGGTTATTCCTCCGAATATCGGCTGCTGTAGGTTCGCTTCCCCAAAAACTTAGCGTTGAAGAAGGGACGGTGGGGCGCTTCACCAGTTCTCATAAGGGATAGATGGGCCCATCATACCACGCCAGCAGAGCATAAACAAGTAAATAACCAATCCCGGGAACAAACCGCCCATTCTTAGATATTACAAAATTAAAGCAAACGTTTGCTGCCTCCCTGTTTTCTCTCCTCACTATTCAATGATAAACGTAAAAAGTACGCGATATACTTTTTTTTGAAAATGATTAAATAGTATTATTTTGTGGTAAGATGATGAAATAACAATCGATTGAAATGCTAAATCGGGTGTTTTCGGGAACTGAATGACACGTTAAAAACTGGTGGTAATAAATACCAAATCTAACATCTGGAGACGGATCCGTACAAAAATGAATTCCATGGCTAACATTGTAATCTCCGATTACGTGAAGACTATCAACCAAGCGGATTTTTTCAATGGTAAACTTTAATAGCAGAGCTTTCTTGAAATTGATTTCGTAATTCAACTAAAAACTAAACTTATTATTCTTTCCGCGTGCACGTGTAAACTGACAGTACAGAAAACAACAATGTAGTGCAAACGTTTGCCGCATGGAGACATGCCGCACCGTACCGCCGTTCCTCCACGAACGGAACGGACCTCCTTTTTCTTGCCTTACTCAAAAAATAAGCGTTATGTTCAATTGTCTACCACTTTCAATATCCCCGCGGCGCCTCGGCGTCAGGTGGATATTCATGGCCTGCATCCCACTGGCGGGACCATTGCAGGGAACCGCCACAGCCGCATCAACGGCCGTGTATTTCCAGGAAGAACGCGCCGTCAGGGGCCGCGTAACAGACGAAACCCAGTCCCCCCTCCCCGGCGTCAGCGTCTCCCTGAAAGGAACGTCTTTCGGCACCGTGACGGATGCCAACGGCAACTTCTCCCTTAAAACATCCGCCACACAAGGCGTGCTGGAATTTTCCTTCATCGGCTATACCAAACAGGAAGTCGCATTTTCGGGCAACAGCGCCGTGAACGTGCAGCTGAAATCGGACCAGCGTGCGCTGGGCGAAGTAGTTGTAGTGGGGTATGGCACCCAGAAAAAAGTAAACCTGGTGGGCGCCGTATCGGCCATCAAAGTAGATGAGGCCATCACCAACCGCGCCCTCCCGAACGCTTCTTCAGCGCTCTCGGGGCTCGTTCCGGGGCTCGCGGTATCGCAGTCAACGGGCATGGCGGGCCGCAACGGCGCGAGCCTCATCATCCGCGGCCTCGGCACCGTCAACAACGCCAACCCGCTCATCGTCATCGATGGAATGCCGGACGGCGACATCAACCGGATCAACATCAACGATATCGAAAGCATCTCGGTGCTGAAAGACGCGACCTCTGCGTCTGTGTACGGTTCCCGCGCGGCGAACGGCGTTATCCTCATCACCACCAAATCGGGGAAGGGCCAGCAGAAAACACAGCTGAACTTCAACGGCACGTATGGGCTCACCAAACCGACCAAGGCATACGATTTTATGGCCGACTATCCCCGCGCGCTCACCCTGCACCAGCGGCAGGCCGCGGTGGGACAGCTTAAAACCAACTGGCTCTTCAAAGACGGCACCATCGACCAGTGGATGGCGCTCGGCATGATCGACCCCCTGAAATATCCGAATACGGACTGGTGGGAGCTCATCACCCGCGACGGGCAATTGCAGAACTACAACCTCTCGGCTTCTGGCGGCGGCGATAATTCCAACTTCTTTTTCTCCATCGGGGTGATGGATGAAAAAGGCCTCCAGATCAATAACGATTACAAACGTTATAATGCGCGCTTCAACTACGATTACAAGCTCCGCAAAAACATGAACATCGGGGTGCGTTTCAACGGCAACTGGTCTAAATTCCAGTATGCGCTGGAAGACGGGTTTACCGACGATAACAGCAGCAATACCGCCGGTTTCGACCTCCAGTTCGCCATTGCGGGCATCCAGCCTTACGACCCGAAAACCGGGTATTTTGGCGGCGTGATGGCCTACAACGAAGACGCACAGGCCTATAATCCCTATACGGTTTACGTGAACACCCTGAACCGCCAGAACCGGCAGGAAGCGAACACCATCGCTTACATCGACTGGTCGCCGATCGAAGGGCTCACCGGCCGCATCGATTATTCGCTCAACTACTACAACCAGTTCCGCTGGAACGCGAACATGCCGAACCGCGCCTTCAATTTCCAGACGGGCAACTTCGGCAGCCGCGTGTATGTGGGGGAGAACGCCGGGGTGAACAATTACACCAACACCGGGTACAAAACCATGCTGAACGGCCGGTTGACGTACCAGAAAAAAATCGCGCAGCACCACGACCTGAGCGCGCTGTTTGTGTACAGTGAAGAGTTCTGGTACGACCGTTACCAGGCCAGCGGCAGGAACGACCGCATCCACCCTACGCTGCGTGAAATCGACGCGGGCCTTACCTGGATCCAGATGACGGCGGGCAATTCCAACACCGAGGGTTTGCGTTCCTACATCGGGCGTATCAACTACACGGCGTACGACAAATACCTGCTTGAGATCAACGCCCGCTATGATGGTTCCTCCCGCTTCCTGCCCGGCAGCCGTTACGGCTTCTTTCCCTCTGTGGCACTGGGCTGGCGGTTTACGGAAGAGAACTTCATCAGCGCCTTCACCAAAAACGTGCTGAGCAGCGGCAAGCTCCGGTTTTCCTACGGCGGCCTGGGCAACAACAGCGGCGTGGGCCGGTACGAACAGCAGGAAACGCTCGACGCCAGCCACTACTTCGTGGATAACTCCATCGCAAGGGGCATCGTCTACAAAAAAATGATCAACACCGCACTGTCGTGGGAAACCACCACGGTCATGAATATCGGCCTCGACCTCGGTTTCTTCGATAACCGCCTCACCGCCGAGCTGGATTATTACAACAGGTTGACAACGGGCATGAACAGGCCCTCGGAAATGTCGAACCTGCTCACCGGCGCTTACGATGCGCCCCGCAAAAACATCGGCAACCTGCGGAACAGGGGCGTGGAAGCGAACATCACCTGGGGCGACCGCGTCGGTGAATTCAATTACAGCATCAACGTGAACGCTTCCTATAACCAGACGGAACTGGAAAAATGGAACGAGTTCCTCGGGAAAGGCAACATTTTCCTCGGCCTGCCTTACCGCTTTGTATACGCTTACCAGGACGCGGGCATCGCGCAAACCTGGCAGGACGTGTATAACGCCACACCGCAGGGCATTTCTCCGGGCGACCTTATCCGTAAAGACCTGAACGGCGACGGCAGGATCACGGCGGAAGACCGCAAGGTTTATCCCAACGCGCAGCGCGAACGGCCCACCACTTTCTTCGCCCTCAACGGCAACGTATCGTGGAAAGGGATCGACCTGGGCATCCTGCTGCAGGGCAGCACCGGCCGTAAGGATTTTGTGACGAACAACTACAACAACACCAACCCCTCGGCCGCGCGTTACGCCTGGACCTGGAACCACTGGAACAATGCCTGGTCGCTCGATAACCGCACCGGCCCATGGCCGCGCCTGGCGGGCAGCGGCGGCAACCGGGAGGAAACAGCTTACTGGCTCGACGATATGAGTTACGTTCGCCTGAAGAACATCCAGCTGGGATATTCCGTGCCGTCGAAAATTCTGAGAAGGCTGCACATCAATTCCTTCCGCATTTTCGGTTCCGCCGAAAACCTCGCGACCATCACAAATTACCGCGGCCTCGATCCGGAACTGACGGGTAACAGGAGCAATGCCTACCCGCTGAATAAATCTTATTCCGCAGGCATTAATGTTGGGCTTTAAAAACGTACGAACATGAAAAAATCAATTGCAAAAATATATCTGATAGGCATGCTGGCGGGCTGGGGAGTATTTTCTTCCGGTTGTGTGAAAAACCTGCTCGACCAGGATCCGACTGTTGACCCGCAACTGGTCAACCTCTGGAAAACCGAATCGGACGCCACGCTGGCCATGATGGGCTGTTACGCGGACGTGCGCTCCGTATTCGACCGCGATTATTTAATGGAAGGCCATGGGGAGTACACCCGCGTGCGCGGCAGCGCCGTGAGCAGCACCGACCTCCGGTTGGGGGATGCGTACAACGGAGCCGGCGGTATTTACGACCCCACCGGTTATGCCGACAAATGGGATGAAATGTACCGCTACCTCTACGGCGGCGTGAACCGTTGCAACTATGTGATCGACAACGTAAACAAACTGATGGAGAAAGAAGGCATCTCCCGCACCAATATGGAGCGCCTGCTCGGGGAAGCGCACCTGCTGCGCGCCATGTGTTATTTTAAACTGATCTCCATGTGGGGCGACGTGCCGTATTTTTCCAGGACGGTGACGAGCAATGACCAGGTAGCCACCCTGGCCCGCCTGCCCATCGGCCAGGTGAAAGATTCCATCATCAGCGATCTGAATTATGCTTTCGAGAAGCTGCCGCAGAAATCGCCCGAGCTGGGCCGCGCTTCCAAGCCGGCGGCGCTCGCGGTGCGTGGCAAACTGCAACTGTACTGGGCCTGCTGGAATGAATTCGGCTGGCCGGAACTGGCAGGTTTCCAACCCAGCGCTGCTGCCGCTACTACGGCGTACAATGCGGCCGCGGCCGACTTCCGCAGCGTGATCAACGACTACGGGCTTACGCTTTTCAGGAACGGCGACCCCGGCGCGATCGACGGGCCGGGTCAGGCGGATACGCTGCCCAACTACTATTACCTGTTTCAACCCGTCGCCAATAACAGCCCGGAAATGGTGATGTCGTTCCCCCATGGCGGTACCAACACCGGCCAGGGTGAGGAACTGATGCGTGATGTAGCTGGCCGTTCACACGAAGGCTCGCAGCTGTGGGTGATGCCGCGCTACGAGATTGCAGACCGTTATCAGAGCACCGTTACCGGCGACTTTGCCACCAAACTGATCCCCCTCAACCCGGCGGATGTGCCGGATGCCAGAACAAGGGCCAACTCGGCGCTGAACCCGCAGAGCTACCAGAACCGCGACTATCGCATGAAGGCGTCCATCATGTGGGATTACGAAATGAGCATCGGGCTCAACAGCCTGAAATCGACCGGCTGGTGCCCCTTCATCTACAAAAACTGGGGCGGCAGCGTCACCATCGACGGTATCCGTTATATCACCTACAATACCGATGGTAACAACTCCGGTTACGTGTTCCGTAAATTCCTCCGTAATTACCCGGGCCAGGGCCGCAGCGACGGCGATTATGCCTGGCCGGTGATCCGGCTGGCGGATGTGTTCCTGATGTACGCGGAAGCCACCAACGCGGTAAACGGTCCGCAGGCCGATGCCATCGAACTGGTGAACAAAGTGCGCCGCCGAGGCAACCTGCCGCCGCTGGCTGCTGCTAAAACCGCCAGCAAGGCCACCTTCTTCTCCGCCATCGAGCAGGAGCGTATCATAGAACTGCTGGGCGAAGGTCATCGTGGTTTTGACCTCCGCAGATGGAGAGCGCTCGAAAGAGTGTGGGGCGTACCCGGCAGCGCCGGCATATGGAGGATAGACACCCATGGCGCCAACCAGACGCGCTATTACCAGAACGTGCCCGAGAGAACGTACCAGCAGAACTATATTTTCAGGATTCCGCCATCGGAGCGCGACCGCAACCCGAACCTGACGCAAAACACGCCCTGGCTGTAAAAGAATCCTCACCTAAAAAAAGAACAAGATGAAAAGATATATCTCCATCACCGCCGCCGTGCTCCTGGCCGCTATGACGTGGCTCGGCTGTAAGAAAGACCAGCCGGTGGATGAAGACGGTTTACTGATCACCACCCGTGCGGAATGTTACGTGAGCAACTTCGAATTGCTCGGCGCGGATTTTCAGACGGTGCGCACCAAAAACGCCGTGATCGACACCACGGCCTGCACCATTAACGTGGAAGTGTTTTTCGGGACGGACCTGAAGAACCTCTGGCCGCAATTCTCACTGGTAACGGACGCCAAGCTCGATCCGAAGATTACCGGCAAGGTTGATTTTTCCGATCTGGCCAATCCCAAACAATACACCGTGGTGTCCGGGAACCGCCAGGTAAGAAAAACGTACAAAATTTTTATTACCGTAAAGCCTTAAACGAATAATCATGTCAGCAAAATATCATCAGCATACAGTGTTCCTTTTTGCTTTGCTGCTGGCCATGGCCGGTTGTAAGGAAAAAGATTACGCCATCCCCGAACCGAAAGGCGTGATGCAGAACGATGCGATCAAACGTTCGATCGGGCCCAACCTGGTAGGCCAGCGCATTGAATTCACCTACGCCATGGCGCTGCCGGCGGCAAGAGGTAAACTCGTGTCGGCCCAGGTGGATGCGTCCATCGCGGGGGCGCCGGCCACTTTCCTGGAGCACCGGTCGTTTTATACCAACTCCAGCGGGGTGGATGTCGGCGTGGAGGTAGGCTCGCCATCCGTGAACAAAGACAACGCCACTACCGTGACCTTCACCAAAGACACGATGGCGGCCACCCTCCGTTATTACTACGTGGTGCCGGAAGAAGCCCGCGGCAAGTCCGTGAAATTCACCTTCACCGGTAAAAGCAGCAACGGCGAAACGGTGACTTACAATCTCGGGCCGTACAACATTTCCGTGCAGGATATGAAACTCGACCTGAAACCGGTAGATGCCGCGGCCTGTTACATTTCCATCGAGGACATGGCGGTGTATACCGCCGCGGAGGCCGCCACCCGGCCCGATAAGATCGATCTCGTGTACGTGTACCGCACCACCTCCAACTACCTGCATTCATTCGTAGCGCCCAGCGCCAATGCCCAGTACCTGCCGGGCGTAACGCTGCCGAATGGCGTGAACAGGGCCACCAAACTGATACGCACCTGGAACCTCCGCGATCAGCAACTGGCGCGGTTGCAGTTCGGGGTGTTCATCGACGATGCGGATTTTGAAAAACAGCGTTTTGATGCGGCTACCGACGCGGCCATCAACACCAAAGCGGAAGCAGGGCTGTGGGTGCTCACGGCCGACGGCAAATACAAAGCATATGTATTTGTCAACGCCGTCAACAACACCGCCAAAAGCGCTACCGTCAGCATCAAACGGTACCGTTTGAATTAATATCCGGGGGCCGTGGACAACACGGCCCTTTTTTACAATATTACGTTATGAGGAAACTGCTTATTATCCTGTTATCATGCATCAGTGTCGCCGTTTCGGCGCAACCCTTCCAACATCCCGGTATCAACCAGTCGGCCGCCGACCTCGCCCACATGAAAAAACTTGTATTAAGTGGCGAAGAGCCTTACGCCGGTGCCTATCAGCGGCTTAAACAGTCGATCGACCTGCAGGCGCCCGCCAGGCCGGTTACCTATGTGCTGCGGGGGCCTTCGGGCCGGCCCAATATCGGCGCCGGTGAGCTGATGGGTGGTGCGGCCACGGCTTACAATTGTGCGCTGGTGTGGTACATCTCCGGCGACCGGGCGTATGCCGGCAAAGCGATCGAAACGCTCAATGCATGGTCGGCTACCCTATGGGATTTCGATTACAACGACGCGAAACTTTTTGCCGGGTTAAGCGGACACGTGTTCTGTAATGCCGCCGAAATCATGCGGCATAGCAACGCCGGCTGGAAACAGGCTGACATGGACCGTTTCGCCGGTATGCTGATGAACGTCTATTACCCGATCATCAGGTATTACTATCCTTCCGCCAACGGCAACTGGGACGGTGCTATTATTCATACCATCATCGCCATGGGCATTTATCTCGACAACCGGGAGATGTTCAATAATGCCATCGGGCATTACCTGCACGGGCCGCTCAACGGCAGCCTTTTCAAATATATTTACCCCAGCGGCCAGTGCCAGGAAAGCCAGCGTGACCAGGGGCATGTACAACTGGGCATCGGTGAATTTGCCGGAGCGGCGCAGATCGCTTATACGCAGGGAGTGGATCTTTTTTCCATCGCCGGCAACCGCCTGGCTTTGGGATATGAATACACCGCCGGTTTCCTGATGGGCCGTACACCCCACTGTTACGGCACGCTGTCGGAAAGGGTGAAAGAACTGCGCGATAATTTCGAGGCGGTATACCGCCATTATGCCGCGCACGGCATGGTATTGCCCTACACGAAACAGGCGGCGGATTCGGTGCGGCCGAAAGCTTCCCGCAGTGTGCTCACGGCCGTGCGCGCGCCCCAGGGAAAAGTTACGCCGCAATCGCCGCCCACAGCTTCCACCATCGGTTATATCGCCGGTGCCACCGATGCGCCGGCCATACCTGCCGGGGCATTGACGGTGCAGCCGGGCGAAAATATCCAGCAGGCGCTGGATGGCGCCAATGGCCGTTGGGTGGTGCTGAAGAAAGGCCTTCACATCCTGCCTGCTACGCTTAAGATCCCAAGCAATATTACGCTGGCCGGTGAAGGCGTGGGCACGGTATTGTTTCTCGACACGGCGTCCGGCATGCGTGAAGCGATGCTCAATGCAACGCCCGACCTGCATGATGTAACGATCCGCGACCTGGTGATCGAAGTGGCGCAAAGCGCCGTTCCCGGCCGGGATCCAAATGGTAACCGTTCCCACAGCCGGAAAGCCGGCAACAGGGCCGGCATCGTTTTCCGTACCGAAAAAGAAGGCGGAATGAAGAACCTGCAATTCAACCGGGTGACCATCCGCAACGGCACCTTCAATGGCCTGCTTATCAGCGGCGCTACGGGCATCGTTATCAACCGCTGCGACTTTAACGAGAACGGCAGCTATATCGTGCCCGGCCCGAAATTGCAGCACAATGTGCGGCTCACCCATTGCAGCGATATCCGGATGGACGATAGCCGCATGGCCGGTTCGCCTCACGGCAGCGGCATTGCGCTGGATGCCTGTACGGACGTGGCGGTGAGCAAATGCGAAATCACCCGCAACGCCTATTATGGTGTGCAGGTGAATGCCTGCCAAAAGGTAAGCGTGACCGGCTGCCTCATCGAAGGCAACGACCGCAGCGGGGTGATGCTGGAGTTTTTACACAGCGGTTCTGAAAGCGTGACGGTTAAAAATAATCTCATTCACTACAACGGTGGATTTGGTGTGGAAGCCTACGCCGCCAAACAACTGACGGTTGGCGGCAACACTTATGCCGGTAACGGCAAAACCGCAGCGCAGGAGAAACTGAGCAGCGATAAGTATGTGGTGATGGAATAATGTGTCGCCCGGCCGGGTTACCTGCACCAGCCGGACATTTTTTTATTCTGTATTTTTAATCCATGCAGGCAAACCTCGAAAAAGAAAATGCCGCCCTCGAAGCGGTGAAACTCGTCCGGCAGGATATGACCGTGGGACTGGGTACCGGTTCCACCGCCGAATATGCGATTCATGCAATCGGCCGCATGGTACGGGAAGGACTGCGCATCAAAGCGGTGGCCACCTCGGCCCGGACCGCCGCACTGGCGGCACAATACGCCATCCCGCTCATGGCCATCAACGAGGTGGAGATGATCGACCTCACCATCGACGGGGCCGATGAATTCACCGCCAACCTGACTTTGCTCAAAGGTGGCGGCGGCGCATTGCTGAAAGAAAAGATCGTGGCCGTGAAGTCCCGGCAGGTGGTAATTATAGCGGATGCTTCCAAATATGTGGAACGCCTGGGGAAATTCAGGCTGCCGGTGGAAGTGATCCCCGACGCGGCGAATTATGTGCTGAGAGAACTGACGGGCAAAGGCGCCGTGCGGATGCAGGAAGGCAAACCCTTCGTGACCGATGAAGGCCATCATATCATCGACGTGGATTTCGGGCTGATCGCCGATCCCCATCGCATCGACACGCAGCTCAATAACATCGTGGGCGTGGTGGAGCACGGCCTGTTCATCGGCATCGCTTCCCGCGTGATTATGGGGGTAGGAGAGGAAGTGAAGATTTTTAACGGCTGAATAGTACATTTACAATCATGAAACCAGATATCACCATCTCATATTGCCCGAAATGCGGATGGCTGCTGCGCGCGGCCTACATGGCGCAGGAACTGCTCACCACATTTGAAGAAGACCTCGGCGGCATAACCCTCCGCCCCGCGGCCATCAACGGCAGCTACCAGATCCTGCTCGATGGGGAAGTGATCTTCGACCGCAAAAGGGAAGGACGTTTCCCTGAAATCAAGGAACTGAAACAGATCGTGCGCGACCGCGTCAACCCCGGTAAAAGCCTGGGCCATGCAGACCGGAAGCCCGATGATTCAGCGCCCGCCCAACCATAACAGCGCATCGGCAATCAGCTTTGATTGTATGGCATTCCCAAAGGTATAAGAAAGCGTCGCTTTCGTTTGATGTTCGTAATCGATATCGTTGTGCCCCATATTCATGTACAGCATGCGGTACTTCGTGTTCGTCCAGGCCACGGGGTAATCGCCGCTGCGCCATATTTCGTGCGGTTTGGGGCCGGTGCCTAAAGGAAAGCTCGCCGGGTGAACGGAGAGCAGTATGTTGATATCGGGGTTTCTGCGCAGGTTGTTGCTCCAGCGGTACCATTCATTGGGTGCGGAACGGAAAGTGTCGGGCAGGTGCCGCGTGGCGGGATGGGTGTTGTTTTCCACCTGCAGCACGGCGGCGGTAGGCCGCCAGGTATTGCTGGCGTAGGAGCCGGATCCGAGGAATGTTTCGTGGTACCAGTCCCAGTTCTGTGGGTATTGCGAAGGCGTAAGCGCAAACGCGGCAAAATGAAACCCGAGCCAGCCGCCGCCATTCCGCATATATTTCTCAAATGCCGCCCGCTGCGCCGCGCCGTCCGGCCGCGAATCGAGGAATATCACCACCTGGTACCTCAACAGGAACGTATCGTTCATATTATCCCAGTTGCTGGTCGTATCATACACAAACCCCTCCCGGGCCGCCAGCGCGGAAAACCAGGGATGCGCCTCGCGGATGAAACTGATGTGCGCCTGGTCGTGTTTGCCGGTGAAAAACGCCACTGCCCTGAATCTGGGCTGGGCATAGGAGGCCATTGTGCAGAGCAGGAGAAGAATGAACGTGGAAACCGGCTTTTTCATACCTGTAATTTACAAAGCGGGCGCGAGAAATGCCAGTAGTAAGAATGTGCCGCACCCGGTTGGCATGGAGAATCAATTGATGCACGTGACGGTTTCCCGGGCAGTTACTGAATCCCGGTAATTTTTGACCACACCATGTTTGGTGGCTCAGGCATGCCTGTGCCCTGGTGAAACGCCAGCTTTTGTGAAATCCTTTCCTTTTTAGCAATTGGTTGCAGTGTACTATACATGGCTGTTCTCCAGCCAGCTCTTGAAGTCCGTCACTTGGTTGCAGTATACTATACATGGCTGTTCTCCAGCCAGCTCTTGAAGTCCGTCACCCTTTCCCGTGAAATAATTACATCCTCTTCTATAGCGGGTTGCAGTTGGAGGATCAGCCGGCTGTTGTAATAGGCGGTGATCTTTTTGATGGCGTCGATGTGGATGATGAATTGCCGGTTGATGCGGAAAAACACGTGTTTGTCGAGCAGCTTCTCCACCTGGTCGAGCGAATAGTCCAGCGGCATGCGCTGCCCCTGGAAAGTGGTGGCCCAGGTGGCCCCCTTGGCGAACTGGAGGTAGGCGATCTCTTTCGCTTTTACGTAAATCAGCTGGTTGTTGAGGCGGCCGATGAACCGGGTATGATCGCGGCGCATAAAGGCCTCGGCGATCTGCGAGAGGTCGAGGTTGTATTGCGGCGCAGGTTTGAACTGCTCGTATTTTTTCAGCGCCTTGCTGAGGTCTTTGAAGTCGATCGGCTTCATCAGATAGTCGATACTGTTGACTTTGAACGCCTGCAGCGCAAAGCCGTCGTATGCGGTGGTGAAGATGATGGGCGTGTGCACCTCTTTCTGGCTGAACAGTTCAAAGCAGTTGCCGTCAGATAACTGGATGTCCATCAGCATGAGGTCCACCGGCTGCTGCTGTTCCATCCAGGCCAGCCCCTGCGCCACCGATTCGATGATGGCGGCAACGGTGATGCCGGCATCGTATTTCTGGAGCAGCTGGATAAGCCGCTCCGCATTGTGCATCTCGTCTTCAAAAATGACCACTCTCATAATGTGTAAATAACAGGTACTTTAACAATAAAGAAATCTCCTTCGTGCGCCACGTCGATCCCCTTTCCCATCGTCAGCTCGTAACGTTTGCGGATATTCTCCAGCCCGATGCCGCTGGAAGGGCTTTCGGGCAGGGCGCGCATGTTCACCTTATTGCTCACCACCAGGAAGTTGTCTTCGCTCTTCAGCGTGATCAGTAACGGGTCGTTGCCGGAGAAGCGGTTGTGTTTGATGGCGTTCTCCACCAGCAGCTGCAATGTGGCGGGCGGTATCATGCCTTTCTGCACCACCTTGTCGTCGAGCTCCGCCGTAAACCGGATACTGTCGCGGTGGCGGATGCGGATCAGGAAAAGATATGATTCGAGGAAGTCGAGCTCCGTCTGGATGGGCACGAGGTTTTCGAATTTTTTATCGAGTATGTAACGGTAGGTTTTGGCGAGTTGGGTGATGTAATCAGCCGCCACGTCCGGGTTTTTATACACCAGGTTGGTGAGCACGCTGAGGGAATTAAAAAAGAAATGCGGATCGATCTGGTTGCGGAGCGCGTCGTACTTGGCCTGTATGTTCTCGCGCATCAGCCGTTCCGTCTGCAGCTGGTACTCCTTCCAGCCTTTGTAATAATAGATGATGCCGTTGAACGTGAGCAGCAGCAGGTAAAACATGAATGTGCCGAAGTTCAGGTCGTAGGCAAAGGAAGACGCGCTTTCCCAGGCTTCGTAGCGGTGGAAGAGCAGCACATCGGTGCCGGCGTACAGAAAGCTGAACAGTACCGATACGAGCAGGCCGTACAGGAGCAGCGCGACGCCCAGCGCCACGATGCGGGCGGGCGACTGCCGGTCGGCCACTTTCTTTTCCATCAGCCGGGCGATGAAAGTGGCGCCTTCCCAGGCCAGCAGGCCGTAGAGCACGTAAAAAACGCTGAACACCTGGCCTCGCAGGTTGAGGATGCCGATGTCGTGCGTAAAAGTGAGATCGAACGATTTGAAAATGGTGCTGAAAATGTACAGGATGAGCGCCCGGGTCAGGTATTTGAACACGCCGCTAGAAAATAATCTTTCATTCTTTTGGAAATCCATTTCGCTCGTTTGGTTACCGGATTAAATGTAGGCATTTTCCTCGAACCAGCTGAGCGCGTCGGCGATGGCGGTTTCGATGGGAGCGTAGCGGATTTGCAGCTCGCGTTCCGACTTTTTGCCCGTGTAATAGTTTTGCAGGCACAGTAAAAACGCCGCCGAATAATTGAGCTTCTGCGTGGTGCCGGTGATTTTGCCGGCAATGGTGCCGATCACGCCGCCCACTTTGAGGAGCAACGGGGGAATCCTGATCATCAGCGCCGGTTTGCGCGTACGGGCGTACAGCATATTAAAAAACTCCCGGTAGCTCAGGTTGGCGCCGGCCAACAGGTAACATTCCCCCGGTTTGCCCATCTCTATGGCATTCAAAATGCCCTGGCAGACATCGTGAATATGCACGAAGTTTTTACCCCCCGGCGGGTAAAACAATACTTTTTTCCCAAGGCCGTACAGCAGCAGCTTCCCGGAGCTGGGTTTGCTGTCGTTCGGCCCGATCATGAACGTGGGGTTCACCACCACCGCATTCAGCCGCCGCCGCTCCACCTGCTCGAGCACATACTGCTGCGCGAGGTATTTGCTGTTGATATAGCCGGAGTTGGCGTTGAACAGCGTAAAGCCGTTCAGTTCGCTGCCGGGCTGCTCTTTGCTGCCGGGCCCGATGGTGTTGGCGGTGCTCACATAGATCAGTTTCTCCACCTTCTGCCGCAGGCAGGCTTCCACCACATACTGGGTGCCGATATAATTGATCTGTTCGTATTCTTCGAATGAAATGGCCCACTGCTCCGTGATGCAGGCCGCATGGATCACGATGTTGCAGCCTTCCATGGCATGCAGCACATCTTCCACCCGGTCTATGCGGCCGAAAAATATCTCGCAGGGAATGTCTGCAATGCTCTTTAAGTCGGCAGAGGGGCGCACCATGGCTTTTACGTCGTATCCCAGCCGGTAGAGCTCCCGGGTAAGATTGGCGCCCAGAAACCCGTTGGCGCCGGTCACTAAAACTTTATGCATATTGAATCTCCTTTTTTACTTCCCGCGATACGATGCGCGATTTCCATTCCACCGGCAGCACGCTCATCAGCAGGTGATTGACGCGGTTCATGAAACCGGGTATGATGGTGGGCTGGCCGGCCAGCGTTTTGCGCATGGCCAGCCGGGCGATGGCGGTGGCGGACAGCAGGCCCATCTTTCCTTTGAAACCCTGCCCGATAATGCGGCGGGAGGTATGGGAATTGGTCATCATGGGGCCGGGATACACCACGCTCACAGACAGCCCGGTACCGGAAAATTCCTCCTTCAGGCCCAGCGAAAACGAAGAGATGAACGCCTTCGAGGCGGGGTACACCGTTTTGAATGCGATGGGCGTGAAGGCCGCCATGCTCGAAATGTTCATGATATAACTCTTTTCGTTCTTCAGCAGGTGCGGTATCAGCAGGCGCGTCACCAGCACGGTGCCGCGCACGTTGAGCTGGATGATCTGGTCTATTTTCTCCACCGTCGTTTCCGCCATATGCGAAGTGCCGCCCATGCCGGCGTTGTTGATGAGGAAACTGACGTTGTAATGTCCGGTGATGTGGGCGAGATGCCGGTGCAGGGCATCCCGGTCGGTGAGGTCGAACTCAAACACCTGCACGTCCACCCCGTATTGCAGGGCGATGCTTTGGCCGAGCGATACGGTGTTGGAGCCGGGCAGGGCGATCAGGATGATATGCATGCCCCTCGACGCGCATTCGATGGCGAACGCTTTGCCCAGTCCTGAACTGGCCCCGGTGATCATTGTATATTGTTTGCTGTTCATGGCGTTGTTCGATATGGATACAAAAATGAAGGCATTTATCCGCCCCGCCGCCAATTTTCCAATGAGCTGTTGAGTTGGGCCCATGAATTGTAAAAAGGGGCGTCCGGCGGAAACGAACAGGCGGTGTACTGAAACCGAACAGTTGTATTATTTTATTAATGTGTAATTTATTATTTTGGAGCCGCCCCTTACTCTGGCATTTTGTTGGCAGCGGGAAAACACATGATCAGGAACTATCTTAAAATCGCCTGGAGGAATCTCCTCAAAAATAAAACGTTCTCGCTGATTAACATCACGGGATTATCGGTAGGGATGGCTGTGGCCCTGTTGATCGGTTTGTGGATCAGGGATGAAGTGACGTTCAACAGGAATCATGAAAGCTATGACCGTGTCGCGATTGTGATGCAGCATCAGACTTTCAACGGGGTCAAGACCACCCAGGCCGCGTTGCCGTATCTGACGGCCACGGCCATGCGCGAAGACTTCGGCGCGGATTTCAAATATATCGCCGAGGGGTCGTGGGACGAAGATCATGTGCTCAGCGTGAACAATAATGCGGTCATCAAACACGGCAGTTTCAACGGCCCGCAATTCCCGGAAATATTGACGCTCAAAATGCTGAAAGGCACGCGCGACGGGTTGAAGGAGCCTTATTCCATCATGCTGTCGGCCTCCGCTGCCGGGGCGTTGTTCGGAGAGGTGGATCCGCTTGATAAAATCGTGCGGATGGATGAGGAACTGGATGTGAAAGTGACGGGTGTGTATGAAGACCTGCCGTATAACTCCGAATTCCGCAACCGGGATTTTATTGCGCCATGGAAATTGTTCCTGATCACGCAGCCCTGGATCGAAACGCTGGAAAACCCCTGGCGTTCCAATTTCAGTATGGTGTATGCGCGCCTCGCTGATCATGCCGACCTGGGCATGGTGTCTGCCAAGATGAAAGACCTGAAGTTGAAACGGGTGCGCCCGGAACAGAAGGTTTTCCAGCCGGAAGTATTCCTGCATCCGATGTCTTCCTGGCATTTGCACGCGGAGTGGAAAGACGGGAATAACGTGGGCGGCAGGATACAGTTCGTATGGCTGTTCGGTATCATCGGCGTATTCGTCCTCCTGCTGGCCTGCATCAACTTTATGAACCTGAGCACCGCGCGTTCCGAAAAGCGGGCGAAAGAAGTAGGCATCCGCAAGGCGGTGGGCTCCATACGCGGGCAGCTGGTAGCGCAGTTTTTCAGCGAATCCCTGCTGCTTGCCGCCATCGGTCTGATAGTGGCGGCCGTATTGGTGCAGCTCGTTTTGCCGGTGTTCAATGATGTGGCGGACAAACGGGTGGGCATTCCCTATGACAGCGTGGCCTTCTGGCTGGCCGTGACCGGTTTTACGGTCTTTACCGGCCTGATAGCCGGCAGTTATCCTGCCTTGTACCTGTCTTCCTTCCAACCGGTGAAAGTGCTGAAAGGCACCTTCCGCGCCGGCCGCTTTGCCGCCATGCCGCGCAAGGTACTGGTGGTGGTGCAGTTCGCCGTATCTGTCGTATTGATTATCGGCACGGTGGTGGTATTCCTGCAGATCAGGCACGCCAAAAGCCGGCCCGTTGCGTATAGCCGTGAAGGATTGGTGACCCTGAAGCTCAATACGGCCGAAGCCAGGAAAAACGTGAAAGCCATGCGGAGCGAAATGGAAGCCTCCGGCGCTGTAGCCGCCACCGGTTGCGCCAGCTCCTTTGTTACCGATCTGAACATCATCAACAACGGTTATACCTGGAAGAACATGGAGCCGGGCAAAACGGGCAACTTCGGGGCCGTGACCATCACCCATGATTACGGTAAGACCATTGGCTGGCAGATCGTGGCCGGCCGCGATTTTTCGGCAGCGTTCAACGACTCCGCTTCCATGGTAGTGAACGAGTCGGCCGCCAAATTCATGAACATCGGCAATCCCGTAGGTGAAACCATGCGGATCAATGGCGAGCCGTTTACGATCATCGGGGTGGTCAGGGACATGGTGATGGAATCGCCCTACGAGCCGGCGTTCCGTACCGCTTTTACCCTGAAGGGAAATGAGACCAGCCTGCTCAGCGTGCGCATCAACCCGGCCCGCAGCACGGCCGATGCGCTCTCGCAAATCGAAAGCATTTATAAAAAATTCGTTCCCTCCGGCGCTCCTTTCTCCTATGAGTTCGCCGACGAGGCGTACGCCAAAAAATTCGAAGCCGAACAGCGCATCGGCCGGCTTTCCAGCTTCTTCGCCATTCTGGCCGTTTTCATCAGCAGCCTGGGGCTCTTCGGCATGGCTTCCTTCATGGCGGAACAACGGGTGAAGGAAATCGGTGTGCGCAAGGTACTGGGGGCTTCGGTGTTCAATCTCTGGAGACTCATGTCGAAAGACTTCGTGATACTGGTGGCCATCGCACTGGTGATTGCCGTGCCGCTGGCATGGTATTTCATGAGCGGCTGGCTGGAGCGGTATCAATACCGCACCAACATCTCCTGGTGGCTGATCGCGATCATCTGTTTCGGCACATTGGCCATTACCCTGCTCACCGTCAGCTACCAGAGTATCAAGGCCGCTACCGCCAACCCTGTGAAGAGTTTGCGGTCTGAGTAAGTCGCTACCCGGATTTGGCATATTGGCTATCGTCCTGTTCACCGTCGGATACCAGCGTATCAAGGCAGCTGTGATCAATCCCGTCGAAAGTCTGCGGTCGGAGTAAAGCGTTCGCGGTTCTGGCTGATTTTTTGCTGCTAGGCTGATGAATGAGCGGCTCCGGATTCAGCACACAACTGTCACACGCAAAGGGCATCGGCAACGCCATATGGGCCGCGGTGATCATCATCACCGCGCTGCGCCTCGCGTTCATCTGGCAAATGGGCCTGATGCCGCAGGATGCGTATTACCACCTCTACGGGGAATATCCCGCGCTATCCTACTTCGATCATCCTTCCGCCATCGCCTGGGTGCTGCAGGCAGCCACCTCCATATTCGGCAAAAAAGTATTCGCCATCAAACTGGCGGACACCGTCGTGACCCTGGGCACGTTGCTGGTGTTTTACCGCCTTTCGCTGCATGTCCTCAGTCGCGCCGGGAGCCGGAACGCCTTGCTGCTCCTGTACTCCACGCTGATGGTGACCATCCTCTCCCTCGTATCTACGCCCGATACGCCGCTGCTCCTGTTCTGGGCGCTGTCGTTATTGTGTCTCTATCGCGCCATATTCCTGGAGCGGAAATGGTATTGGCTGTGGACGGGCATCGCCATGGGGCTGGCGTTTAACAGCAAATACACGGCCCTGTTCCTGCCGTTCGGGATGATGTTGTACCTCGTGCTCAGCCGCCCGCACCGCCCGCTGCTGCTCTCACCGTGGCCCTGGTTGAGCCTGTGCGGCTTCGGGGTGGTGAGTTTGCCTGTGGTGATCTGGAATGTGCAGCATGGTTTCGCGTCGTTCCGTTTCCAGTCGTCGGCCCGCGTGAGCAGCGGCCTGCAGCTGAACCCGCTCGACGTGCTGGGCGTTATCGGTCACCAGGCGGCCATCCTGATGCCGGTGCTGTTGTTCGCCCTGGTCTATTTTATTTACCGGATGGTCCGCAAATACCGCTGGCATATCGGGCGCCTCCCTTCACCGCAGCTGTTCCTCCTGTGTTTTTTCCTGCCCGTGTTTCTCGGCTTTTTTATCATCTCCCCGGTATACTGGGTGAAGTTGAACTGGATGATGCCGGCCTACGTCAGCGGTATTATCTGGGTGGCGGTATGGTTCCGTGAAAAATATCTCCGCTGGCAATGGATCTGCTCGCTGGTGGTGCACCTTGCGCTGGCGGTGGAGATCATCTGGTACCCGGTGCCGGTCAATTCCGATGACGTATGGGTAGGGTGGGACGGCCTCGCTGTGCAGGCCGGAACACTGGAACGGCAATATCCCGGCGACTTCATCTTTTCCGCGGACGATTATAAAACGAGCGCGGTACTGACTTTTTACCTCGACAGCCTTGTGTATTCCCGCAATGTGCTGGGCATGCCCGCCTTGCAGTTCGATTATATCCGGGAAGATGTGCAGGCCCTTGCCGGGCGCAACGCGATTTTTATCAATTCCGTGCCGGACAATACCGGTTTTAAAGACGAGCAGGCGTTTACGGAGGTGCTGCGGCGGTATTTTTCCACCGTGTCATCGCTGCCGCCTATCGTCATCAGGAAAGGCGACCGGGTGCTGCGCACTTTCCTCGTGTACCGGTGCACGGATTACCGGCCGCCCGTGAAACAAAAAATCCCTTTTCAATAATTTTATTACATTGGGCGGTAATTCAACCAGCATACAGCATCCGCGTTCCAGGCATGTACGACCGTTCACACACCGACATAGCGTTATTTCAGTTGATTGCTGAAGGCGACGAAACCGCTTTCCGCGAGCTGTTCCACGCGTACGTGCCGCAGTTGCAGCCGCTGGTGATGCACCTCACCAAAACCGCTTCCGTTACCGAAGACATCATCCAGGAAACGTTCCTGCGCGTGTGGCTGAGCCGCGACAAACTGGCCGCCATCGAAAATCCCCGCTCCTGGCTGCTGCGCATCGTTTTTTACCAGTCGTTCACCTGGCTGCGCCGCCAGGCCGTGCATCAAAAGGCGATGGGCGCCATGGCGCAGGGGCACGACGATGCCGCCATGCGAAGCAGCACTGAAGAGGCCGTAGCCTACGCCGCCGTAGTGCGGCTGGTGGGAGAGGCGGTACAGCAGTTGCCCGCGCAGGCCAAACGGATTTATCTCCTCAGCCGCGAAAGCGGCCTCCGCATCCCGGAAATCGCGGAACAGCTGGGCCTTTCCCCCAACACCGTCAAAAACTCCCTGGTGCGTTCCCTGCAGGCCATCCGCCGGCATATCGAAGCGGGCGGGCACTGGCTGCCGGTAGCACTGTTATGGCTGATACCGGGTGTTTTGGGAGGGTAGGAGGTAGTTGTGTATTTCGTTCAGGCGGTAAAGCGACCCGCATCTGTTGTATTCAGCCGTAGTAATCATCGCTTTGGACGGGCGAAGGGCTGCAATTGGCTGGCTGTTTTCTCCCGGGGCGAATGCCATTGCGGCTACCAGGCACGGCCATGGTTTCTTTTTTGTGGGACTCGCTAAATTAAAACGCCTCCTCCGGGCCGCCATTTCCTTCCCCCGTAATTTTTTTTTCAGACCAATGGGTCCTAAATATCCGGTAACGCGTCTGTTTATCTGAAAGCGCCACGTAAAACTGAAAAACGATACGAATTGACTACCCAAGAACGTTTAGCCATCCTTCTGAAGAAGGCTGCAGACGCCACGGCCACGGTGGAAGAACTGCAGGAACTCGCCGGTCTGGCGGAGCACGACCCGTCCGGGCAACACGCCCTCGACATGGAAGCGCTCCTGCGGAAAGAGGCGAAATCCGCACCGGCATACGATCATGCGCACTGGAACAGGCTGGCTGACAACATCCTGCAGGCAGACCGCCCGCAGCCGGCCAAAGTAATACCCTGGCGCCGCCGCGCATGGGCCGCCGCGGTTATATTGCTGGTCGCCTCTTCGGCCGCTTTCTGGCTGCTGCGCCGCCCCGCTCCCGTAAAAGAAACCACCCTGGCGGCACAACCCGTAAAAGATATCGCCCCCGGCGGTAACCGCGCCGTGCTCACGCTCGGAGACGGCACCGAAATTTCGCTCGACAGCGCGGGTAACGGCATGCTCGCCCAACAGGGCCATACCAGAGTGATCAAATCCGGCAACGGCCAGATACAATATGAAGCGCCTCAAAACGGCGGCCAGCCCGTATTCAATAAAATCGCCACGCCCCGGGGCGGGCAATACACCATCACCCTCCCGGACGGCAGCCGCGTTTGGCTCAACGCCTCCAGCAGCCTGCGTTATCCCGCCGCATTCAACGGCAGCGCCAGAACGGTGGAGCTTACCGGCGAAGCATATTTTGAAGTGGCGAAGCAGGCGGGGCAACCGTTTGTGGTGAAAGTAGACGAGATGGAAGTAAAAGTGCTCGGCACGCATTTTAACATCATGGCGTACACCGACGAAGCCGTCGTGAAAACCACCCTGCTCGAAGGGGCGGTGGAAGTGAAAAAAAGCGGCGTGGCGAAGAAGCTGAAACCCGGCCAGGGCACCAGCCTGCACCGCAGCAGCGGTCTGCTGGAAGTATTGCCTGAAGTCAATACCGAAGAAGCGGTGGCCTGGAAAAACGGGTACATCCAGTTCGAAGGCAACGACATCCGCTCCGCCATGCGCCAGGTTGCGCGCTGGTACGATGTGGAAGTGATCTATAAAGGCAATGTGCCCGCGCACTTCAGAGGTATCATCCCACGGAATGTGCCCGTATCGCAGGTATTAAAAATGCTGGAACTGACAGGAGAAGTGCATTTCGAGATAGGCAACAAACAGATTATTGTATCACCATAAAACAACGATCAACCAATTACCGACGTTATGAGTCCCTGATCTATGATACCGTGATGGCCCAAATAAAAGCCGGAAGCGTTCGCACCGCTCCCGGCGGGTTTTGGGTGCATCAAGCAACAATCGTTTCGCAATTATTATTTAATTACCCATAACCGTACAAATGTATGCTTTTTTCCCAAAGCAGGCCCCGGTATGCCCGGCGGCGAACAAGGATTCCGCGATTATCAGCAAAAACGTTACTGATCATGAAATTGATAGTGCTTTTGATGACCACCGCCTTACTGGAGGTACATGCGGCAGGATTCGCACAGACGGTGTCGATTTCCGCCCGCAGCACTTCTCTGGAAAAGGTATTTAAAGAGATCAGAAAACAGACCGGCTATACCTTCCTGTATACGGACGAGCAACTGTTCCACGCCCGCGCGTTCAGCCTCGAACTGAAAAACGTGCCGCTGCGCCAGGCGCTCGACCAGTGTTTCGAAAACCAGCCGCTGCACTATACCATCGAAGATAAAACCATCGTGGTGAAGCGCAAGCCCGCCACCTCCAATACCGCCGCCGCAACAGCGGATGTGGTGGTGAAGGGAAAGATCACCGACGATAAAGGACAACCGGTGCCCGGCGTCACCATCCAGGTGAAAGGCACGGCGCGCGGGGTAACGAGCAATGGAAACGGCGAGTACAGCATTGAAGTACCGGGGCCGGATGCGGTGCTGATCGTCTCTTCCATCGGCTTCAACCGCAAGGAAGTACCGGTGAGCGGCAATGCCACCCTCAACATCACCCTCGAAACCTCGGCCTCGAAAATGGCGGAACTGGTGGTGATCGGTTACGGTGAACAAAAGAAAGCCTCCCTCACCAGTTCCATTTCCTCACTCTCCGCCAAAGACTTTGAAGCGCAGCCGGTGAACCGCCTCGACCAGGTGTTGCAGGGCCGCGTGACCGGCGTACAGGTGACCAACTCGGCAGGCTCGCCGGGCGGCGCCGTGCGCATCCGCATCCGCGGGGCCAACTCCATCAACGGCGACAACGGACCGCTCTACGTAGTGGACGGATTCATCGGCGCGGAGTTTTTCTCCATCAACCCGGACGATATCGAATCGATACAGGTGCTCAAAGACGCCGCCGCCACCGCTATCTATGGTAGCAGAGGCTCCAACGGCGTCATCCTCGTGACCACCAAAAAAGGCAACAAAGGCGGCCTCAAAGTGAACTTCACCAGCCGCCTCTCCTCCTCGCAGGTCATCAAAAAAATGGACCTGCTCAACGCAGCGGAATTCGCCACCACCGTGAACGAACGCGCCACGGCCATCGGCACCACCAAACCGTTTACGGACGCACAGATCGACGGCTTCCGCAAAAACGGGGGCACCGACTGGCAGGATGAGATTTTCCGCAACGCACTCGGCCAGGAATACATGCTGAGCCTCGCAGGCGGCAACGACAAAAGCGGGTATTTCATTTCCGGCAACTATCTGAACCAGGACGGTGTGATCAATAATTCTTCCTACAAACGTTACACCATCCGCTCCAACATCAACTCCAGGCTGACGGATAAAATTTCTACGTTCCTCAATATCACCGGCTCCTACAGCACGGCGCAGAATGTGGACATCCCGGCAGACGGGCCCCACAGCCCGCTCGCACAGGCCACCACCTGGTCGCCCACCGTGCCGGTGCGCAAGGCGGATGGTACTTATACGGCCGCAGACCCTGTGGGCTCCGTGTTCTTTAACCCGGTGGCATTGACGACGGAACAGCTGGCGGTAAGGGAACGCATGCTGGCCAACCTCATCGGCGGTTTCAAATTCGATGACATCGCGGTGCCGGGCCTTTCGCTGAATATCCAGTACGGCGCGAATTATCTCGAGTACCAGGACAAATCATTCGCCGGCAAAGTGATCAACTCCGGCACCACTACCGCCTCCCTGCGCACCAACAAGGAGATCAGGCTGCAGAACACGAACACCATCAACTATAAAAAAATATTCAACGGCCACAGCCTCGATGTAACGGGTGTGATGGAATACCAGCAGTCGACTTACAACTACATGTCCGCCGGCGCTTCCAACCTCACTTATGAATCGTTCCACTGGAACAACCTCGGGCTGGGCACACCCGGCAGTCCCGGTTCCGGCTATTCGAAATGGGCGCTCTTTTCGCTCGTGGGCCGTGTGAACTATGGCTACAAAGACCGTTACCTGGTGTCGGCCGCCCTGCGCCGCGACGGTTCTTCCAAATTCGAAGAGAACAACAAATTCAGCTATTTTCCCTCGTTCTCCGCGGGCTGGGTGATCAGCCAGGAGCCTTTCATGCAGGACCAGCAGCTGTTCAGCAACCTGAAACTGCGCGGCAGCTGGGGCTTTACCGGCAGCGAGGCAGTGGGGCCGTATGCTACGTTCTCCGCTTATTCCAACCGCATTGCATCGTTTACCAATTCCACTTTCCAGAACGGCATCATTCTCGGTGTGATCGGCAACCCCGACCTGAAATGGGAAACCACCGAACAGCAGAACGTAGGTGTTGATGCGTCGCTGCTCCGCGGCCGCATCAACATCAGCGCGGACTATTTCGTGAAAAATACCCGCGATCTGTTGCTCAACGAAAACCTGCCGATCTATCTCGGCGGCAACGTGATCACCCGCAACATCGGCGCCGTGCAGAACAAGGGCTGGGAGTTTGCGGTGGACGGTGATGTGCTCGCCGGCAGCGATGTTACCTGGAACACCGGCGTGAACGTATCGTTCGTGAAAAACAACGTGCAGAACACCGGCTCCAAATCCATCATCTTCGACCCCAACAACCGCCGCATCGGTGGCGGTATGTCGCCGCAATCCGAATTTGTGGTGATGGCCGGCCAGCCTTTGGGCGCCATCTGGGGCCTGCAATACCAGGGCACCTGGAAGCCGGGTGAAGAATCACTGGCGGCCAAGTTCGGCGCCAAACCGGGCGATGCGCGCTACCGCGACGTGAAGGAAGACGGCGTGATCGACGCGGGCGATTATGCCGTGATCGGCACGGGCATCCCGAGGACCACCCTCGGCTGGAACAACACCATCAACTACAAGGCATTTTCGCTGAACATTTTCTTCCAGGGCATGTTCGGGTTCGACAAGCTGAACTACAACAACGCCGCGGCGATGTACCTCGGCGGCGACGCCCGTGAAGCCACGCTGCGCGACATTCTCGACCGTTACATCCCGGGCAGGAACGAAACGTCCAACATTCCTGCATTCAGCACCACCAATAAAAACTTCACGCAGTCGACCCGCTTCCTCGAAAAAGGCGATTTCGTGCGGCTGAAGAACATCAGCCTCAGTTATACGCTGCCCAAATCCGTGTTGAAATATGCGGGGTTGAAGGTGTTCGTGAGCGCCACCAACATCCTCACTTTCACCGATTATTCCGGCATCGATCCCGAGGCCAGTTCTTCTTCCGGCGATTTCAGGCAGGGGATAGACTATGGCTCGTACCCGAATGCGAAAACCATTACCGGAGGGCTGACGCTTAATTTCTAATCATTGATCCATCACGGCAGGAGGGCGTACGGCTAGAGCCCTCCTCCGCAAAACATACACAGATGAAAAAGATATATTTCTTCGCACTCATCGCAGCATTGGCAGGTTGCAGCAAAGCATTGGAAGAACAGCCCCGCGGGCTGGTGGTAGGCAGCGAGGGCCTGAGCAGCCAGGCCGGCCTCGAAGCGGCCCTCACCGGCGCATACGGCAGTCTCCTGGTTCCCTGGGAAAGCGGTTTCACCACCGTGTCGCAGATCGCCATGAGCATGGGAGCAGACGACCTCACCACGCATCCGGGCTCCAACAAGGAAGAGTTCCGGGAGTTCGACCGTTTTAACGTATCGTCGCTCAACAGCCGCATGACGCCCATCTGGCGCGGCTGTTACAAAGTGATCCAGTCCACCAACAACATCATCAACAACTACGGTTCCGTAAAAGACGGCACGGAAGCCACCGTGCGCGCCATCGTAGGAGAGGCGTATTTCCTGCGCGCACTGAGCTACTACTGGCTCACACGCTACTGGGGCGCGGTGCCGCTGGTGTTGTCTGAAAAATTCACGTCAGACCAGCTGAGCATGCAGAAAAGCCAGCCGGCGGATATCTACAAACAGATCGAAGCGGACCTGCTGAAAGCGGAAGAGTGGGTGCCCAATGCCAAACGTGATCCGGGAAGGCCGAACAAAGGCTCCGTGAAAGCGCTGCTGGCGGATGTGTACCTCACCGAAGCCGGATGGCCGCTGAAAGACCAGAGCAAATACGCGCTGGCGGCGGCGAAGGCGAAAGAAGTGATCGACGGTAAAGCCGCTTACGGGTTCGATCTCTACCAGGCCGGTTTCCTGAAAATATTCGCGGGCGGTACGGTGGAAGATGTGTTCACGCTGTTCACCCGCGGCCAGTGGTCTACTTACAACTCCTTCTACGGCCTGTCCACCATGCCGGAAGATGAAGGCGGCTGGTCCGACTTTTTTCCCGAGCTTAACTTCTTCAATAATTTCCCCGCAGGCAGCCGGAAAGACGCTACTTTCTCTACTTCCTTCGTGGTGAACAACGTCACTATCCCCTGGCAGAATGTTACAACAAAACACCCTTACTACAAAAAGTTCACCATCCAGAGCGGCAAGAAAGACACCTATATGTCGAACAACCCGGTGGTGATGATCCGCTACGCGCATGTGCTGCTGATCTATGCCGAAGCGCAGGCCAGATCGGCCGCCGCGCCTTCTCCTGAAGCCTATGCCGCCGTGAACGCCGTGCGCCAGCGCGCGGGCCTGGGCAACCTGGCCGGCGGCCTCGGCAGTGCAGCCTTTGCGGATGCCGTGGTGCAGGAAAGGGCCTGGGAATTCGCGGGCGAATGGAGCCGCTGGTTCGACCTGGTGCGCCTCGAACAGGTGGAAGCGGCCAATGCCTCCAAAGACCCCGGCGACCTCGTGCCCGGCCCGATCACCAAAGCCAAATACTGGCTGCCCATCCCCGGTGCGGATGCGCAGATGAATCCGAATCTCTGATAGTTTCCACGATACAATTCCACATGAAACCGGGCATGAGCAATGTCCCTGACAGGGGAAGTCCGTCATGCCCGGTCGCATCAGACCATTGAATATTGAATAATTACCTCTCATGAAAAACACCCGTTATGAAAAAACTTTTACTGCTCCTGCTGGGCGCACTGTTGTGCTGCAACATGCTCCACGCCCAGTTCCTGCTGCTGGATGACATGGAAGGCCACGGCCTCTGTTCAGGCAGGTGGACGTACTACGCCGGCGGGGCCAACGCTACCGGCAGCGTACTGTTCAACGTACCCAATCCGGCCCCTTCATCCGTTAACCCCAGCTCGCATGTGGCGAAGTTCACGAAAGACACTTCCTGCTTCGAGTACATGAGCACCAGCGTGGGTATGTCCACCCCGTTCGACCTCACCGGCGGCGGGCTGTTCAAAATGCTGGTGTACAGCAACGTCCGGGAAGAAGTGATGTTCAAGCTCCAGCCCGGCAACGACTACACCAAAGCGGTATTTTTTACCTACCAGATCAAAAACATCAACACCTGGGAAGAAGCCACGTTTAACTTTCAAAGTGTGGCCAGCCGCACCGATCTGAACCGCATTTCGGTGCAGTTCATCGACGGCCGTAAAGCCAACGGCATCCTGTACTTCGACCTGGTGCAGGCGCCCAACCCCATCAACATCACCTTCCTGAATGCCAGCATCCCCATGGGGCAGGAGCACGGGGCGGTGATCACGGCGGAATTGAACGGCGCAGTGTTTAACGACACCCTGCAGAAACACAACTGGTACGCGGAAAACCTGCCGCCGGGCGTGAGCATCGACAGTGTGCAGCGCGTGAACGACACACTGGCCAACATCGTGCTGGCCGGCAACTCCCCGGCTAACTATTCCCGTACCGCCCTGAAACTGACGGTGGCGGGCGTGGAAGTGGAAGGGGCCAACGTAGCCGCCTATACGGCAAAAGGGAACGCCATTTTTGACGGCAATCCCAACTGGACGATGATTTACAACGACGAGTTTAATGTTCCGGGAATACCCGACCGCACCAAATGGACGGTGGATCCCAAACCGAAAGGATGGATCAACGGCGAACAGCAGGTGTACACCGATACCACGCACGACAATGCGCGCGTGCGCAACGGCGACCTGGTGATCACCGGCAAGAAGGATTTCCCGAACGGCACCACTACCGAGCCCTGGTCGTCTGCCCGCGTGATATCGCAGAACAAGATGGATTTTGTGTACGGCAAGGTGGAAGTACGGGCGAAATTGCCGAAGGCGAAAGGTTCCTGGCCCGCCATCTGGCTGATGCCGACCACCAGCGCTTACGGCGGATGGCCGAAGAGCGGCGAGATCGATATCATGGAGCACGTCGGGAACAACCTCGGCAAGGTGATGTCGACCGTGCACACCCAGAACAACAACTGGACGAACGGCGGCCATCTTTCCGCTACCCGCTCCCTCACCGATGCGCATACCGCTTACCACGTGTACGGCCTCGAATGGTCGCCGGACTCGCTGATGTTCACGGTAGACGGCGTGCACCTGTACACGTACCGCAACCCGCACACCGACTGGAAAGACTGGCCTTTCGACCAGAAGTTCCATATCATCCTCAACGTGGCCATCGGCGGCGGCATGGGTGGTACCATCGTGGAAGGCGACTGGCCGGACAGCATGAACGTGGATTATGTGCGCGTGTACCAGAAGGGGCTCGGCACACCCTACCCGGACACGGTGATCGTAACGCCAGCCAACCAGCTGGTGCTCGCCGGGCAGTCGATTCAATACACCGCCAAAGTAATGGACCAGAACGGGCACGTTATGAGCCTCACGCCGCAGTGGAGCGTTTCCGGCAACGGCAACACCATCAGCGGCACCGGTCTGGCGGTTCTCGATACCTCCGGCGTTGTCACAGCTACGGTTGTGCAGGATTCCATCTCCGTCAACGGAACGGCATATGCGAATGTGCGCGTACCGAACTATAAACCCGTGCCCGGGAGGATCGAGGCGGAAGCGTTCGATAACTCCAACGGCGGGCGCACCGAGCCCACGCAGGACACCAGTGGCGTGGAGAATATCGGTTACATCGGCAAGGGGACCTGGTGGGAATACGATATAGACGTGCCCGATACCAACAAGTACCGCGTGCAGCTGAGGGCGGCGGTAAGCACGGCCTCCAGCGCCAGCATCTATCTCGATACCACGTTGCTGGCTACGGTGAACCTGCCGGCCAGCGGGGGATGGCAGAAATGGATCACCGTTTCCTCCACCAAGATCCGCCTGAGGGTGGGCCAACAGACCATCAGGGTAGTGTCTAACGCATCCGGCTGGAACTTCAACTGGCTGCGGATCGTGGATGCAGACAGCGTGGTGGTCACCAGTGTGGCGGTCACACCCGATTCGCTGACGCTCCAGAACGGCCAGTCGAAACAATACGCCGCAAAAGCATTCGATCAGCGCGGAGACATCGTATCGTTCACGCCCGAATGGAAACTGACGGCGGGTGATACGGTGAATACCCTCAGCGCCACCGGGCTCTTCACCGCCGGCGATTCCACCGGCTGGTTCAAAGTGAAGGCAAGGGACGAAGGCGTGACGGGCATGGCCATGGTGAGAGTAGTGCCGGTGCCGGTATTGACGCGTGTGGCCATTTCTCCGGATACGGCCATCGTACCCGTAGCCGCGTCGCAACAGTTCACCGTGATCGGCTACGACCAGTTCGACAGCGTGATGGCCCTGCCGGCGCAGAAAACCTGGGCAGTGAGCGGCAGCCGCAACAGCATCAGCACCAACGGCGTGTTCACAGCCGGCGATTCGATCGGCACCTTCATGGTGACGTTCGCCAGCGGTACCGTGAAAGATACCGTGTACGCCACTACGGCTTACACCTGCACGGTGAACGATAAATACGAGGCGGAAAGCGCTTCTTCCGTGTCCGGCACCGCTACGCTGCAGGCCTGTACCGATGTGGGCGGCGGACAGAATTACACCAACCTGGCCAGCGGTCACCGTTTCACGTACTCCAATCTTAACGTGCCTACTTACAGCCGCTACATCTTCCGCATCCGCGTATCATCCACCTATCCTTCGTCGGTGAAGGTGGGGCACAGCGGCATGGTGTTCGGCACCGTCAAGATCCCGAATACCAACGGGCAGTGGCGCACGATTTCAGATACCATGACGATGCCGGCGCTCACCTCCACGAGCATCACCATCGCATCCGGTTTCTTCAAGTTCAACTGGTTCAGCATCGAGAACTGTGCGCCGGAAATTGCGCGCATCACCCTCTCGCCCGATACGCTGAACATCAGCAGCGGCAACTTCCGGCAGTTTACCGTTACCGGTTATGATTCCGCGAACAACGTAGTGATACTGCCGCAGGGGCAATGGACGGCCACCGGAACAGGCAACACCATCAGCCAGTCCGGTTTCTATACCGCAGGCCCCACCGCGGGCAACTACACCGTAACGGTGGCGGTACGCAACCTGACGGCCACGGCGCAGGTGAACCTTGCTGCCGGAGACTGCTCCGTGAGCAACCGCTACGAAGCGGAAAGTTTCTCCATCCGTCACTCCGGTCCGTACCTGCAACCCTGTACGGACGTGGGCGGCGGGCAGAACTTCGCCGGCCTGGCAACGGGTCACTGGTTCACGTACGACAACCTGGTGGTACCTTCCGCGGGCCTGTACACGGTGAGCCTGCGTATTAACAGCACGGTGGCGTCGCAGGCCAGCATCACCGCGGGCGGCGTTACGTACGGGCTGATCGATATGCCGAGCACGGGCGGTACCTGGCAAACGTTCAGGGATACCGTAACACTGCCTGCCCTCACCACGGCGACCATCGGTGTGAAAGCCGGCAGCTTCAAGTTCAACTGGTTCAGCATCGACAACTGCATACCCGACAGTCTGCAGGGCGGCGGCGCCCCCTTGATGGCAATATCTCCCAAACCGGTTACCGCAACGGTAACGGCCGCCAAAGCTTTCCCGAACCCCGTTTCGGGCCAGGTCACCATCGACCTGCCGGAAGGCTTCCGCACGGCCACCCTGTTCGACATGCAGGGCCGCGCCATCCGGATATGGATGATACAGCCGGGTGAAGTGAGGCTCCAGAAAGACCTCAGCTTCCTCAAAGGTGGCCTCTACCTGATCAAACTCGAAGGCACGAAGAAGACGGAAATACTCCGGATCGTAAAACAATAGACAGTCACTTTGTATACAGCGGATGGGCAGCGATGCTCATCCGCTTTTTTATGCCCGGAAACATTAAATTAACAGGGGCGGTTGACCGCGCGTATCGTTCTTTCCCTTAATTTGCCGTTGATAATTTCCACAGGCGCCTGCCGGGTTATGACATTACACGCCAACGATATCAGTGCATTGCAGCAGCGGATAGCAGCCGAAAGCGATCAGCAGGCTTATAAGGCCCTTTACCTGCATTTCCAGCCCTGGTTATACCAGTTCGCCTATTCGTTCATTAAATCGCACGAACTGGCCGAAGAAATCGTTTCCGATGTATTCATCCGCGTGTGGCAGAAACGGACGCAATTGCTCGGCGTCGAAAACCTGCGGCTGTACCTGTACGTATCCACCAAGAACCACGCGCTCAACTATCTCCAGAAAATGCGCCGCAACCGCTCCTTCAGTCTCGACGAACTGAGCGTGGAGATCACCAGCATCCAGGCCGGCCCCGACCAGCTCCTGATCACCAAAGAAATGCACGACCGGGTGACGCTGGCCGTGAACCAGCTGCCGCTCCGCTGCAAAATGATTTTCAAGCTGGTGAAGGAAGATGGGTTGAAATACCGCGAAGTAGCGGAACTGCTGGGCATTTCCGTAAAAACCGTGGAAGCCCAGATCACCCTGGCCGTGAAAAAGCTGGGAAACACCATCCGGTTTGAGGCCGGCCGCTCCACACCGCTGAACAGCAACCCGGGGGATTGATGCGCTTTCCCTTTTATCTCACCAGGGTGTACACCTATTTTCAGGGCGTGCCAAAGTGTACGCTCCGTAAAAGACGAACCTACAACGAAGCTACAACGAACCTACAACGAATCTTCCCTTTTGGGCGTAGGTTCGTTAATCCCCCAGTGTAGGTTCGTTGTAGCTTCGTCTTTTGCCCTCAGAATCTCCACTCAGATCAAATTTTTGTCCATTCGCGTACAATTTCCGGCCGGGGGGAGAGGTCATGACGGCCATGGCCGGTTTTACCCGGAATCTGCACTCATGCACATTTTCCGGCAGAACGCCCGGCGCCCGGCCGCCCCATGTGACTGCCGCGGCCATTTCAGAGAACTCAACACCGCAGCGGGTGGTTTCATCAGCGCAAACAGGGACTTTACATAATATTCCGTTTCCGTGTTCCCGGTTCCGCTAAGTTTACACCATGAAGCTGCCGATACGAGCCGCGGGTGCATTGCCAGGTGGTGCCGAGAGACGCCGGTGTGGCCGGCAGCAAAGCACATTGCTCCTGGCGGATTTACCCGGCGAACTGCTTTAACTGGCTTTATCGGAAATTTTTTTCACAAGGCTTAGGGGTATTTCACCTTTTGCATTGTCCCTAGTACCAACAAACCGAACACATGCCCGACCGCAACGACGTCATATGGGAATTACTGTCCAAAAAACTCTCCGGCGAAGCCACCCCGGCCGAGCTGGAAGAGCTGGAATCGCTGTTGCGGCAGGAGCCCGACATCCATTACGCGGCGGAGCACCTGACGGATTTGTGGGCGCAGGAAGCGCCCGTTCCGGAGCATCAGCGCGAACAGTCTTTTGCCGACCACCTCGACCGTATGCGGCAGGCGGGCATCGACTGGGGCCAGCCGGAGAAAAAGGGACGCCGGGTATCCATGAAATGGATGACGGCCGCCGCAGCCGCCGTGCTGCTGCTGGCGGCATTGGCGGGTTGGTGGTGGATGCCGCGCAAAACAACGGCGCCGGCAGTAGCCGAAGCGCTGCATGCCGCCAAAGGCACCCGCACCAGGGTGACCCTGCCGGATGGTTCGGTGGTATGGCTCAATGCGGACAGCCGCCTCACATACAACGACGATTTCAACCAGGCCCGCCGCGAGGTGCAGCTCGAAGGGGAAGCGTATTTCGACGTGGTGAAGAACAGCAACAAACCGTTCGTTATCCGCACGGCGCGCATGCAGGTAAGAGTACTGGGCACCACGTTCAATATCCGGGCCTACCCGGGTGAAAGCACGGCAGAAACCGCGCTGATCAAAGGAAGCGTGGAAGTGAGCCGCGAAGGGGCCGCCCCCGTTATTCTGAAACCGCATGAAAAGCTGGTGCTTTTTTTATATGAACAGGAACAACAAATAACAACCAAAGAACAGCGGGACTTTGTCATCCGCCCGCTGCACGTAACCGAACAGGACGGGCAACCCCTCGAAACCGCCTGGGTAGAGAACAGGCTGGTGTTTCGCGACGAAGCGTTCAGTACCCTGGCCGACCGGCTCGAACGCTGGTACGGCGTGGAGATCACCCTCGGCGACACGGCCGTGCGCGATCTGCGGTTCACGGGGAGGTTTGAAAAAGAGACCATAGAACAGGTATTAAAGGCGTTACAGATCACGGCGGAATTCAAATATTCGGTCAACGGCAGGAACATTATTATTTCTCAACACTAATCAGGTTACAATCGGTACGCCGCGCCGCATGGCAGGCGGGCAATTTGCGAAGACCTTTTTCGCGGAAAGGGATTCCTATTTATTCATCATTCTACGCACGATTATGAAAAAACAAAAACATGGGTGGAAGCACCTGCTCACAACCGTCTGGCTGCTCACGGCATTCCTCTACGTGTCGGCAAAAGGGTTCTCGCAGGCGAAAATCACGTTGCAGGTAAAAGATGTGGAAATCCAGACCGCATTTGAGCGCATCGAAAAACAATCCGGTTACCGTATTCTCTACAACCAGGCGCTGCTCAAAGGCGTAGGCCGCGTATCGGTGGATGCGCGCGACGAACCGGTGCGGCAGGTGCTGGACCGGCTGCTGGCCGCCACCCCGCTGGGATATGAGCTGCTCGACAACCAGCTGGTAGTGATCAAAAGAAAAAACGCGGGCGCCCGCGACGTGCGGGTAACCGGTAAAGTCACCGATGCCGCGGGTGCGCCCGTGCCGGGCGCCACGGTGCAGGTGAAAGGCACTTCCACGGGCACGCTCACCGACGGGGAAGGGAACTACAGCATCAACGTGCCGGACAACGGCGTGCTGATATTTTCCTACATCGGGTTCATACCGCAGGAAGTGGTGGTGGGCAACCAGACCTCGGTCAACATCAGACTCGAAGCGAAGTCGCAGGACCTGGAGCAGGTAGTGGTGGTCGGTTACGGCACACAACGGAAACGCGACCTCACCGGCGCGATCACCTCGGTAAAAGGAGAAGAGATCGCCCGCATGCCGAACACGAATCCCATTTCATCGTTGCAGGGCAAGGTAGCGGGCCTCACGGTGGTGAACAGCGGCGTACCCGGCGCGGCGCCCACCGTGCGCATCCGCGGTGTGAACAGCACCAATAACTCGAACCCGTTGTACGTGGTGGACGGTGTGTTCCAATCCAACATCGACTACCTCAATCCGGCCGAAATAGAAAGCATCGAAATCCTCCGCGACCCGTCGTCCATGGCCATCTTCGGTTTGAGCGGCGGCAACGGCGTGATTGTGGTGACCACCAAAAAAGCCGCCAAAGGCGAAACGCGGGTAACGCTGCAAAGCTCCGTGGGTTTGCAGAAAGTGAACAACCTCATCGACGTGACCGATGCAAACGGTTTTCGTAAACTGTACGACGAACAATTGAAAAATCTCGGTGCACAGCCGTTCGATTATACGAATTATACCGCCAATACCAACTGGCAGGACCTTGTGCTGCGCACGGCTTTTATGAGCAACAACAGCCTGAATATTTCCAACAGCAGCGAAAAAACCACCACGCTGATCAACCTCGGATACAACACGCATGAAGGCGTGCTGCGCAACGGTAAATACCAGCGGCTGGTAGCCCGGCTGAACGAGGAGATCAGGGTGAACAAACATTTCAAAATGGGCGGCGACGTGACCGGCACGCACTGGATCCTCGACGCCACCGCGGCGGACCTCAACAACGCCAAATGGGCCGCGCCCATCGTGCCGGTGCAGGCCAATGCGAATACTTACTACAGCATGCCGTCGTTCCAGCGTACGCAGGTGAGCAACCCCATCGCGCGGCTGAACGGGGCGGACGGGAATACCATCAACAAAGGTTTTCGCGTGGTGGGCAGCGTGTTCGCGGAACTGAAGTTCCTGCAGCGCTTCACCTGGCGTTCCACCTTCTACACAGACCTTGGTTTTAACAACAGCCGGGGCTATACACCTTTGCCTTATGCCTTCATCAACCTGGGCGAAGGCGCTATCAGAACGGATACCACCATCAACACCAATATCAAAACAGGGGTGAACCAGAAGCAGGAGGAGTTCCGCAAATTCCAGCAGGACCATACGCTGGCTTTCGAGGAAACTTTCAACAGGGTGCACAAAGTAAGCGCCGTGGCCGGTTTTACGACCTACTATGAAGGCAGTACGTCGCTCAACGCCAACAGGACGGATACGACCCTGAAAATACCGCGCCATCCCGATTTCTGGTACGTGGGCATTGTGAGCCCCGATATGCCGGGCGGCTTCGGCGGCAGCGGCAAGGAGTTCACGTCTATCGGTTTCCTGGGGCGTGTGAACTATGCTTACGACGATAAGTACCTGCTGAATGTTTCTTACCGCCGCGACGGATTGTCGAAAATCAGTCCCGCCAACCGCTGGGGCAACTTCGGCGGCGTGGGCGCAGGCTGGGTGATCAGTTCGGAAGAATTTTTCAAATCCGTGAACGTCATCAACTTCCTGAAACTGCGCGGTTCCTGGGGCACCATCGGCAGCGCGCAGGGCATCGACTATAACATTTTCCGCCCGCTGCTGACCACGGCCGGCACCGGTATATTCGGCAACAACATCTACACCTCCGTAGCGCCCGCCTACATTCCCGATCCCAACCTGAAATGGGAAGTGGTGCATGGGACCGACATCGGGCTGGATGTGCGGGCACTCGCCAACCGCCTCAGCGCCGAGATCAACCTGTACCACCGCAAAACCACCGACATCATCACGCAGGTGACCTTGCCCGGCGCGGCCGGCTCCTATGGCTACAAAACCAACCTGGGCACCATTTCCAACAAGGGTATCGAGATCACCCTGGGCTGGAACGACAAAGTGGGCGAAGATTTCTCTTACAGCATCAGCCCCAACTTCAGTTACAACAGAAACAGGGTGGAGTCGATCGGCGATAACTTCAACTTCATGCTGCTGGGCAACGCAGGAGCGAACAGAACGATCACGGGCCAGAGCATCGGGCATTTCTTCGGCTACCGGCAGACGGGCATTTACCAGTCGTCCGCCGACATGGACAAGATGCCCCGCATGTCCAACTCCCTGCCAGGCGATATTTCCTTTGCAGACATCGACGGCGACGGTGTGATCACGCCGAAAGACCGTACCAATCTCGGTTCGCCGTTCCCCGACTACAGCTTCGGGGTGAACGTGTCGCTGCGGTACAGGCAGTTTGATGCCGTGCTGGAAGGGCAGGGCGTAGCCGGCAACTATGTGTATACCCAGCGCCGGATGGCCAACTTCGCTACGGTGAATTATGAAAGCAACCGCCTCAGGGCATGGTCGGCGCCCGGCACCAGCAACGTGGAGCCCATCCTCGACAATACCCGCAGCAACAATTACCTGTTCAGCACTTATTTCCTGGAGCCCGGCGATTATTTCCGCATCCGTACGGTGCAGCTGGGTTACAGTTTCGGGCCGCGGCTGCTGAATAAAACCGGTTTGAAAGGCTGCCGTTTTTACCTGAGCGGGCAGAACCTGTACACCTTCAGCCGGACCACCGGTTATTCGCCCGAAGCGCCGATCGGGGAAATCCTGGGCGCGGGCGCGGACAATGGCGTGTACCCGCTGCCGGCCACGTATACTTTTGGCCTGAACGTAACTTTTTAACAGAACCGATTAAATGCTGATACGATGAAAGCATACAGAAAATATACCGCCTTCCTGATCTGCGCAGCCGCAGCCTCCCTGCTGTCTGCCGGCTGTGGAAGGAATTTCCTCGACCGTTACCCGCAGGGTGAGTACACCGAAGATACCTATCCGCACCCCGCGGGTTCCGGCCCGTACGACCAGTACCTGTTCGCCTGTTACGACGTGATGCGCAGCTTCGATGTAAGCGTGATGCCTTTTGTGGGCGCCGTGAGCATCCGCAGCGATGATGCCGACAAGGGCAGTACCCCTGCCGACGATGCGAACAGCATACAGATGGACAACTTCACCATCACCGCGTCTAACAGCATGTGCAATTCATTGTGGCTGGGGCATTTCAACCTGGTCAACAAAAGCAACATCGTGCTGGCGCAGATCAAATCCGATCCGAGCCCGTCCACCTCGCAGGAAGCCAAAGTGCAGGCTGAAGCGGAAGCGAAGTTTTTCCGTGCGTATGGTTATTTCATGCTGGTGCGTTTGTTTGGCCGGGTGCCGCTGATCGATTCCGTGCTGACCGATCCCGCCGCGCAGGCGAACGTGCCGCAAAGCCAGCCCGCGGCGATTTATGCGCTGATCGAAAAAGATCTCCAGTTTGCCGCCGCCAACCTGCCGCTGACCTGGGACGCCCGTTTTGTCGGCCGTGCCGGCCAGGGCGCCGCCAACGGACTGCTGGCGAAAGTGTACATCACCCAGCAGAAGTGGGCGCTGGCCATGGCCGCGGCCAACCAGGTGATCGGTTCCAACGTGTATGATTTGTCTACCCCGTACGCGAAAATATTCGGGGAAGACGGCGAGAACAGCCGCGAATCCATATTTGAAGTACAGGCCGTGGCCACCCTCAACGAAAAACGCAAGAACGGCTCGCAGTACGCAAGCGTGCAGGGTGTAAGAGGCACCGGCATCTGGAACCTCGGCTGGGGTTTCAACGTGCCCAGCACCGCGCTGGAAGCGGCCTACGAAGCAGGCGATCCGCGGAAAGACCGTACCATCCTGTACGCCGGCGGCGTGTCGGTATACGGTGAAGCGGTACCCGCAGGATTGCCCAATCCGCGGTACAATCATAAAGCGCACAGCAGTCCTACCATGCGTAACAACATCCTCGACAATTTCAGCTACTGGATGAACGTGCGCCTGCTGCGGTATGCGGACGTGGTGCTCATGTACGCCGAAGCCGCCAACGAAACCGGCAACACCGCCGAAGCGCTCGCGAAACTGGAGCTCGTGCGCAAAAGGGCACGAGGCGCCAGCACTACCATTCTCCCGCAGATCACGGTGACCGATAAAGACCAGCTGCGCGAGATCATCCGCCGCGAACGCCGGGTAGAGCTGGCTATGGAGCATGAACGTTTCTTCGACCTGGTGCGCTGGGGCATTGCAGGGCCCGTGTTGCAGGCCGCCGGTAAAAACTTCGTGACCGGCAAACACGAACTGCTGCCCATTCCGCAAACGCAGCTGGACCTGAGTAAAGGCGTGCTCACCCAGAACTTCGGTTATTGATCCCTTAAAACAAACAGCATGAAACGACTTTTGATATACATCAGCCTGGCCGCCGCCATCACCGCCTGCAAAAAAGACGGTAACCCGCATAACCTGCCGGACGTGTCGCCCGGGAACTATGCCGGTAAAATAGACGGTTATTCCAGCTCCGACGAGGTGTACGCCGCCGCCCTCGTGGCGTACTGGCCCTTCGACGGATCGAAGAATGAAAAGATCTCCGGTACGGCGCCCACTGCGTCTGCAGGCGACGCGTATGTAGACGGCGGGGTATTGGGCAAGGCGCTCAGCCTCAACGCCGGTTATGTGTATTACGCCACGCAGTTCCCGGCATTCAAAACCGATGCGCTGAAAAGTTTTACCGTGAGCCAGTGGGTGCAGATCCTGAACAATGGCTCCAAGAAAACAATGCTCGTGCAGCTTGCGCGGCCCGGCATCTTTAACGGCAACATCAACGTGGTATTGGAAACCAACAGGTATCCCGCCACCGAACTGGAAAAGCTCACCATTCACCCCACCTTTACCGCAGCCAACAACGGGATGCAGGACAACCTGAACACCGCCAACGGGAGTTTTCCTTTCCTGTCGCCGAAGATCGGGATGACGAAATGGACGCACATCGTGGTGACGTACGACGGGGTGAACAACAACATCCAGATCTGGGCCGACGGGGTGCGGGTAGGGGTGCCTGCTTTCCAGAACCGCGGCGCCAACTTCTTCAAATCGCATGAGCCCAACGAGGTGATCATCGGCGGGAATTACAATACCATCCCCGGCAAAACGGTGAATGCGGACGTGAGTTTCGCACCCATGACGGGCAATATAGACGAGGTGCGCATCTACAACGCCTGCCTCACCGACGCACACATCAAGGCCCTCTATAAGCTCGGGCTGGAGAAGAAGTAAACCGTTTGCATAAAGAAGTTGCGGTTTTCAGCATCTTTTACTATCATTAGTGTAAATAATGAAGTAATACATGTCGTCGAGAAGAAACTTTATACTGCAAACCGCCATGGGAATAGCAGCCGTAACGGCCGCTCCGCTGGCGGCAGCCGCCGGTACCGCCGTAGCGCGCCCGGACGGGAAAGACCTGCCCATCGGGATGGCCGGCTACACCTTTGCCAAGTTCGACCTGGAAAAGGCCATCGCCATGATGAAGCGGGTGGATATCAGGAACATTTCCATCAAGGATATCCATCTTCCCCTGAACAGCACACCGGAAAAGATCCAGGGCGTACTGGCGCAGTTTGCCGCCGCCGGCATCCACGTATACGGCGTGGGGGTGATTTACATGAAGTCCGAAAAGGCGGTGGATGAAGCCTTCGAATACGCCAAAAGGGTAGGCGTGCCGCTGATCGTGGGCGTGCCCAACCCGGAGCTGCTGGACTACACCGAAGCGAAGATCAAACAATACAATATCAAACTGGCCATTCACAATCACGGCCCGGAAGACAAACTCTATCCCGGCCCGAAAAATGTGTACGACCTCATCAAAAACCGCGATGCACGCATGGGTATCTGCCTCGACATCGGGCACGCCCAGCGGGCGGGGGAAGACCCCGCCAAGGCGATACTGGCCTATAAAGAGCGCATTTTCGACCTCCATATCAAAGATGTGACGGCTGGCTCCAACGCCGGTAAGGCCACGGAAATAGGCCGCGGGGTGATCGATTTCGCGGCGCTCGTCAAGGCGCTGCGCAAAGCGAAATACAGCGGTATTTCCAGTATAGAATATGAAAAAGACATGGCTGATCCTTTACCGGGCATCGCAGAATCTGCGGGTTTCTTCCGGGGTGTGATCAAGACCGTCAGCTGATAAAAAAGGGATGTGTCAGAAAAGAAGGTGCCGGGAGTCGCCTGAATGATTACATGTCTCCATCAGGTGTCTGAATAAAAAGAGGCTGTATCAAACTTTTGATACAGCCTCTTTTATTCCGGGATAGTGACCTGGTACAGGTCGCACCATTCCCGCAGCGGTAAAGGTCTGTCGTGTTTGCCGGGGAATTTGCTGTGGATGTATTGGAGCTGTTGTTCCGTCAGCAGCGCCACCAGTCCGTCGTTGGCGGCCCGCCAGGGATACAGCCGCTCGTCGGAGCCCTGTATCTCCAGTTCGGTATTGACGATCTGTGTGAACTTTGCCATCGCCTCCCCCCAACCATATCCTTTAAAGTTTTTGAAAATCGTGTAGGGCCTGCCGTTCAGGGAAATGCTGTGGTTGAGCCAGTGGTTTTTATCGTCCCATACTTCCCGGTGCGCGGTCACTTTCATGGCAACGCCCATTTTATCGAACACAGGTTGCATATCGCGCAGCAGACCGGTAAAACCGCCTTCCTCGAACAAATCTTCATTGTCCGCACCGAAGCAACGGAAACTGACGGAATAAGAAGTACTGTCGCCGTCAGTAAAACAGCCTGGGAACCCGGTGGCGGGATCGGAGTTTTTTGCCATGTAGTTTTGCAGGGCGCTGAGATGTTGTGAGTCCGTGTATTTGAAATAACCCAGCTCATCCAGCTTCAGCACGAATGCTTCCCCTTCCTTGATGCGCCGGACTACGTCCGTCCGGCTTTTTCCTTCCGTGGGCGCATTGGCGGTAAGTGCGGCCGTTCTGCGGTCGATCCGTTTTTTAGCCATGTACAGGGAAATGACTAAACAAACGGCAACGACGAGATACATGAGCGGTTTTTGCATGGCATTGTTGTATAGGCCGGCCAAATATAAACAAAAAGCCGGGCGGAAAAATCCACCCGGCCTGGCAAGCATATGTCTCCGTTTATTGAAGCAGTTTGGACAGCTTTTCTTCGAGCTGCTGCCCGTTCAGGTCTTTGGCAATGATCACACCGTCGGGCCCTATCAGGAAGTTCGACGGAATGCTTTTGATGTTGTAGCGTTTCGCCGCGTTATTGTCCCACAGCCCGAGATCGGACACATGTTCCCAGGGCAGCCCGTCGGTGGCGATGGCTTTCACCCAGGCTGTCGAATCACGGTCGAGCGACACGCCCAGTATCCGGAAGTTGCGGTCTTTAAAACGGTCGTAGGCCTTTTTGAGCGCCGGGTTTTCCTCGCGGCAGGGTTTGCACCAGCTTGCCCAGAAATCCAGCAGTACATAACTGCCTTTGAAGGATGCGAGGCGCAGCGGTTTGCCCGCCGGGGTGTTCATGGTAAAATCCATCGCCGGTTGGCCGGGCTCGGTTTTGTGCATGATATCGAATTCCTCCTGCAGCAGTTTCCCCGCGGCGGACGCCCTCACCTGTGGGGCAAGGCGTGCAAAAGCCTGCTCCATGTCGGCGAGGGGCTTACTGCGGAGCAGGTCTTTCAGCTTATAGAGGCTCACATAACTGGCGGGGTGTTGCTGTATGAATTGTTCGCACAGCGGGTTGTATTCTTCTTCGATCATGCGGCCGGTGATCTCCAGCACGCTGTCTTTTTTCGAACGGTCTTTTTGCAGCAGCGCATACAGCGGGTCCATCCTGTCCGTCACGGGTTTGACCGTTTGCAGGAATTGCGCGTATTCGCGCTGTGCCGCGCCACCTGCGATGGCCACCTTCTCCGGCGCATCGGCCCGACCCTTCACCGTCATCGCCGTATTTTCAAGGTATAACATGATGCTGAAGCCATGGTCCTTCGTAAAAAGAAATGCTTCCTGCGGATGCGGCACACTGCCCTTGAAAGTAAAGGCGCCGTTCCGGAGGGCGGTGGAATCATGTGTTTTATCATGGTACAGGTAGATGACCGCATCCTGCAGCCCGTCTATCTTTCCCTGCACGGTGAAACTTTGCGCCTGTGCCGCCATGCTCCAGCACAGCAGCGTAACGATGCTAATACCCTTCATTCTGCACGAGTTTGTTGTTACGCAAAAGCTCCGTCGTCGTGAACGGGAAATACAGCCGCGTTTTATTCTGTCCTTTCGAGACGAGGAACGGCAGCGCCTTACCGAAGCGTTTCATATCCTGCCAGCGGCGGCCTTCGCCCACGAATTCACGGCGGCGCTCGTTTTCTATTTCGACAAGAAAGGCGGCGGCGCCTGCGAAATCGCCGGCGGTTTTGGTGCTCGCGTTCCTGGCGGCGCGCAGCGTGTTGTAATGGGTGACGTCAACGGAGCCTTGCCTGGCGGCGGCTTCCGCGGCAATGAGGTACGCCTCGCTGACGCGCAGCAAAGGATACACGGCATATGCCGCGGAACTGGGCTGCAGCGTATCGCCCGAATACTTGAGCAGGTAGTTCACTTCCTGCCCGGTGGCGTTGTTCCGCTGTTTGCGGATGATCTTGCGGCGCACATCGGCCGCTTCATATGAATTCACGAGGGTTTCATCGAGCCAGGTGAGGCCGGTGCCGGTGCCCCTGAACGGTGCGCCCGGACTATAGAAGGTATACAGCCCATACCGGTCGTACGCGTTTTGCAGCGGGCCTTCTGCCATGGTCCAGATCATTTCCTTTTCGGCGCTGTTGTACCGGAAAATGCCGGAGAAACCGGCCGTGGAAAGGCTGCGGGTGCCGGAACCGATCACCGCTTCCGCCAGTTCTTTCGCCTGCGGGTATTTGCCGCGCTGCAGGTACAACCTCGCCAGCAGCAGCTGCGCCGCCTGTTTGGATACCGTCTTTGCGTTGCTGAAATTCTGCAGCAGGGGAATGGCGGTCTGCAGATCTTTTTCCGCCGCGTCCATCACTTCCTGTTCGGTGCTTTTGGGTTTGCGTATCTGGTTGATGTCGGTTTCCAGGGTAGTGGTCAGCACCACGCCGCCATGAACGTCTGCAAGGGTGAGATATGCGTTGGCCCTGATGGTCAATGCCTCGCCCAGTGGTTGTTGCAGCGGGGGCGTGGTGCGGTTGCCGATCAGCGCAATGATAAAATTCGAATTGCCGATGGCGGCGTACGCGGCGGAATAACCGCGCCCGATACCGAAACCGTCGGTGGGCGAAGGATTGCAGGATTCGTAAGCCTGCGGGTTGAACTGGGTGGGATTGCCCCCCTGGATGGAAATCACGTCATCGCTGTAAATATCCGTCATCGGGTACGACTGCGGCGGCCACGTGCCCGGCATGCTGTAATAAGCGCCTTTCAGCAACAGGGGAATGTCCGCGTCCGTCAGTTGACCTTTGCCGACAGCCTGGTCGGGCGCCGGCCGGTCGAGGTACTTCCCGCAGGCGGACAAACCTGCGAAACCTGCGATCAGTAAAATGTTTTTATAGTTACGTAACATGTGTCGTTGTTTTTAAGTGAATCAGAAACGCAGGTCGATGCCGGCGGAAAATGTGCGGGGCAACGGCGCCACATCCTGCTGCATGCCCGTTTCGATCATCTGCTCCGGGTCGTTGGCCAGCAGGCGTTTGTCTTTTACCGTAAATACGTTCTGCGCGGCGGCGTAGAGGCGCACCTGTTGCATGCCGGCTTTGCCGATGAGCGCCGATGGCAGGTTGTATGCAAAGGTGATGTTGCGGCAGCGCAGATAGGAGCCGCTGAACAGGTAGTGGGTGGAAGGCTGAACGTTCCAGTCGGTGGTCTGACCGGCGCCGTGCGGCCCTACCACAGCCCGCGGATAATAACTGCGGTCGCCGGGTTTCTGCCAGCGGTCGAGCACCCAGGTGGGTTTGTTGTTTACCACCCCGGTGTAGATGTCGTAATCGTAGTTGCGGTACACCTGTTCACTGAAGTTGTAGATCTTGTTGCCGAGCGTAAAGGCCAGCTGGGTGTTGAGGCTGAAGTTTTTCCAGCCGAGGTCGATGGTGAAGCCGCCGCTGGCTTTGGGCTGCGCTACGGGCACATACACCATGTCTTTCTGGTTGATGATGCCGTTTTTGTCGCGGTCTTCATACACCAGGTCGCCGGTTTGCGGGTCCACGCCGAGGGAATTATACAATTGCAGCAAACCCAGTGGCTGCCCGATCTGCACATATCCCTGCGGGCCGCCGGCGAAATAAATGCCGTAGCCCATGATGCTGTCGCGCAGCTCTGTCACTTTATTGCGGTTGATGTTGGCCACCGCGCTGACTTCCCAGTGGAAATTACCCGGCCGGCTGGCGAGCGATACCGCGAGGTCCACGCCGCGGTTGGTCATGGCGCCCACGTTCACGCGCTGCGACACGAACCCGCCGCTGGAAAAAGGTATCTGGCGGCTGGTGAGCAGGCCGTCTGTTTTTTTCACGTAGTACTCGGCGGTGATACTGAGGCGGTTGTTGAAGAAACGGGTTTCGAGGCCGATGTCGTGCTGCCGCGTGCGCTCCCATTTCAGATCGGGATTGCCGAGCATGGTATGCAGGCGCAGCGCCGGTTCGTTGAGATACAGCACGCTGTTCGCCAGGTCGCGGGTGTCGTACAGGCCGATGGGGCGGATGTTGCCGGTGATGCCGTAGCTGGTCCTTACTTTCAGGTAGCTCAGCAGCGGGTTGCCTTTCAGGAACGCTTCGTCTGAAATGATCCAGCCGCCGGAAACGGCGGGGAACCAGGCGTAGCGGTTGTTGGAGAGTTTGCTGGTGCCGTCGCGGCGGAGGCTGAAGCTCAACAGGTATTTGCCCTCCCAGTTCATGTTCGAACGCAGGAAGTAGGATTCCGAATATTCTTCGTAAAAGCGGTTACCGGACGCATAGAAGTTCGTCGCAACGGCAGCATTGCCCGGCTGCCATAACGCTTCGATCAGCGGGAAGCCCTGGTAATTGTAGGCCGCGGTGCGGTACTGGTTACCGGTGAACTCCTGGCCCAGCAGCACGTCCGCATGCAGCTTCGCATAATTGAAGCGGTAGCTGAGCACGTTGTTGAGCGTGTAACGCAGGCCCTTGTTGCCTTCGCTGGTGTAGTTGCCGCTGGTGGCCTGACCCTGGTAGCTGAAAGGCGACATAAAATACTCCTGCTCGTCTTCACTCCGCGAGCCAGCGATCATAGAGCGCAGGGAGAAGTTTTTGCTGAAGGTGGCTTCCGCGAAAAAGTTGCCGGTATAGTTCCAGGTTTCCCTGAGGTTTTTATGGTATGTATGCAGCGCGCCCAGGGGATGTTCCTGGTAACCGTATGAATAGTCCCATGCACCGGCGCCTGTTTTTTTGAGGGAGTCCGGCGTGTCCGGCCGCGCTTTGATGGCGGCGCCCATGGCTTCGAAAATACCGTCGCGCTTCACCTTCGATACGCTGATATCCGCGCCCGCTTTCAGCCAGCGGTTCACTTTCTGGGTGAGGGCGAGCTTGCCGGTGTACCGGTCGAGGCGTCCGAGGCCTACGGCGGATTCTTCGCTGAATTTCCCGAAAGAAAGATAATAGCTCGTCTGGTTGCTGCCGCCGCTCACGCTCGCCTGGATGTTGTGGGTGGCCGCGTTGCGGGGCACCACGCGTTTCAACCAGTTAATGTCGGAGGCGCCTAAATCGAGCTGATCGATCTGCAGCGCCAGCAGTTCTTTTTCGTCGTTGAGCTGTGCTTCTTCGGCGGGAGGAAGGCCGCCTGCGCTGATGAGGCGGTCGATGTCGCCCATCCGGTTCCGCCGTGCTTCGGTGAAGAGCGCGCCGTATTCCGCGGTGTTGAGGGGGCGGTAGTCGAAGTGGGAGCGGGTGGTGCCGGCGTAACTGTTGATGGTGACTACCGGTTTGGCGCCGAAGGTGCCTTTTTTGGTGGTGATCATGATCACGCCCTGTGCGCCGCGCGCGCCGTAGATGGCGGCGGAGGCGGCGTCTTTCAGTACTTCGATGGAGGCAATGTCCTGCGGGTTGAGGTTGAACATGCTGAAGTTGGCGTTTTCCCCTTCCGGCCCCGCGTCGATCACCAGCCCGTCTACCACGATCAGCGGGTTGTTGCCGCTGCCGGTGTAATTGCTTTGGGTGGTTTGTACGCCGCGGATGGAAAAGTGGGGCATGCGGCCCGGCTCTGCGCTGGTATTGGTGATCTGCAGGCCCGCCACGCGGCCCTGCAGGGCGGAGATGGAATTGCTCACGATGTTTTCTTCCGGTTTGAGTGCGCCCACTTTACCGATGGAACCGGAAATCTCGCGTTTCTGCTGTGTGCCGTACCCTACCACCACCACTTCATTCAACCGCGCGCCGCCACTTTGCAGGGGCAGTTGCAGGGAGAGGTAGGCGCGGTCGTTCACGGGAAATTCCATTTGCCGGTACCCCAGGGAAGTGACCACGAGCACCGCTTTTTCCCGAACTTCACGGATGGTGAACTGCCCGTCTTCATTGGTGATGGCGCCTTTGCGGGTGCCTTTTACGATCACGGTGGCCCCGATCACGGGGTTGCCGTCGTCGCCGGTTACGCGGCCGGTAACGGAAGTTGTGCTGTCGGCCGCAGCGGCCGCCGGTTTGATCGTGGCGGCGGGCTCTATGAGAATGCGGTTATCGACCTGCCGGAAGGTGAGGGCATTGGGCGCGAGCAGGTGCTCCAGCACGTCGGCCAGGTATTGTTGGCCGGCCGGCATGTTGAGGTGCAGGATGTGGCGCACGTCCGATTTACGGTACATGAAGCGGAATCCCGTCTGGCTTTCGATTTTTTTGAAAGCGCCCAGCAGCGACTCATCTTTCAGCGGTAGCTGCACCACCTGGTCGCGCAGCCGCTGTGCGCTCGCAGAGGCGGCGGGCAGCAGCTGTACGGATAATACGACCAGGAAAAATGCAAGGAACGAAATACGCATACATCGATAAACGAAAAGTGTGAGGCCATGCGAAGGGAAAGCGCGCCCGCTCCCCGCCACGTGTGCGGAAAAAATCATAATTTAGTGATTGCAAGTGAAGAAAGTACCCGTTCGCGCGGGCTTTTGAAACTGAAGCCGGCCTTTCTCAATTCCCGTTGAAAAAGGCGGCAGCCTCTGCTTCCGCAGAGGTTTTTTGTTTTACGGCGGTTGGCTGGTTCGTTGCATGTTGTGATTCTGGCTGTGCCGCGGTACTACGGCCTGTAAATGATAATCGTGTTGTTCTCCTTGTCTTTTTTGTATGCTGCGTGATTAAAATCGCAGATGCTTTTGAGCACCTGTTCCAGGCTTTCCTCCCTGGCGAAGGTGGTGGTAAACCGTTGCTGTTGCAGTGTTTCGTCTGGTATGGAAATGTGTACGTCAAATCGTTCCTCGAGGAGGCCGGCGGCCTGGCGCAGCGTCACGTCGTCGAACAGCAGGTCCTGCTGCTGCCAGGCGGGCTGCGGCGGGGTGGCCAGTTGCAGCTGCTGGTGGGCGCGGCTGGCCGTGTTGTAGATCATCTGTTCGTTGGCAGACAGTACGCCGAGCGTTGTTGTTTCGCTGGCCACCTGTACGCGGCCGTTCAGTACGGTCACCGTGATATCGCCCGTGGCCGGTGCGTTGATTTCAAAGGTGGTGCCCAGTACCGTGGTTTGCAGCGCGCCGGTATGCACGATGAATGGCCGGGAAGACTGCTGCTGCACGGTGAAGAGGGCTTTCCCTTCGAGGTATACCTCGCGTTTGCCGCCCTCGAAACTGGCCGGGTATTGTAAACGGCTGCCCGCGCTCACCAGCACGCTGCTGCCGTCGGGCAGGGCGATGAAATTATTCTCATGTTCCGGCTGGATGTTTTGCTGGTTGGCGGTAATTGCCGGCGCCGCAGGTTCCTTGCCGGGCCAGAGCAATATGGTAGCCACGCCGCCTGCCAGCACGGCCGCCGCTGCCGCTGCTTTCAGCCAGGCGCGTCGCGGTCTGGCCGGTACGCCTTCGTGGCGCGCGATCTGTTCCATGATGCCGGCATGCATGGTGCTTTTGAGGCGTTCCCTTTCCGCATCCGTCAGCAGCGCCACGATGTCGGGCTGCGATTCGAATGCTTCGTAGCTGGCAAGCAGGAATTGTTCTTCTTCCGGGGAGGCGGTGCCCTCCCGGTATTTTTGGAGAATTTCCAGAAAATAGGCGGTGTCCATACTGATAAGACAGCCGGGAAAGAAAAAGCCCCATCGTGTGGGAAAAAATATTTTCAGGAGCGTGGGCCGGCCTTCCTGTTGACCGGTCGGGGTGGGGTATCATTGTCATGTCCGGTTATCGGAGCGATCGCTGATCATTCTTTTCAGACAAACATCCAGCAGAACACCTGCGCCAGTGAAGCCCGCAACCTGGCTAATGCCTTCCCCAGCTGGTTCTGCACCGTTTTGCGGGAAATGTTCAGCTGCCGCGCGATCTCGTCGGAGCTGGCGCCCTCGTCGAACTTCATCCGGAAAATCGCCTGGCGTGCAGGCGGCAGGGCATCCACCAGCCGGTGATACGCCTGCAGCAGTTCGTTGCGCCTCGCCAACGCGTCGCTGCCCTCCGTGCCGGGCAATTCCTCCAGCAGCAGACCGGCGAAAGGCAGAAACTTCTTTTCCGCCTCCAGTACATTTAAAACACGGTTGCGCACCGCGGTGTGGATATAGGCCGGCAGGTGGAGAATGTGCAGGTCCTGCCGCTTCAGCCATAACTGTAAAAAGAAATCCTGGGTAATGTCTTTAGCCTGGTCGGTGCTGCCCAGACGTTTGAAGGCGGCCGCATACACGGTTTGCCAGTAACGGTCATAGAGGGCGTTGAAGGCATCCCTGCTGCCTTCTCTCAGTCTATGCAGCAATACTGCATCCGTGTCTGTATTTGCGCCTGTTGCCCCCATGTTGCCTAACCGATAAAAATACATTTTTTAAAGAAATAACTTGGCAGCAAAGAGAGTTGTTATTACCTTGTAGTAAGTATTACACACTACTATGTTAAACATGACAACTATGCGTATCAAGACTTTTATCCTGGCTTTGCTGCTGGCGAACGGTGCAATGGCCCAAACAACACCTCTTCATAACGAACTGGCCCGGAAAGACAGCCTGCTTTTCGCCATCGCCATGGGCAGCTGCAATCTGCAGGCGCTGGACAACATTTTCACGAAAGATTTTGTGATGTACCACGACAACGGGTACGGGAATCCCTCTACCGCCCAACCGTACGCCGACCTGTTGGCGTTCATCAAAAAAACGTGTGAAAGTAAACCGGTGAAGATGCGGCGGGAGGTGGTTCAGCAAAGTTTGCAGACATTCCCCGTCAGTGAGCGGGAAGCCACCCAAACCGGCGTGCAGCGTTTTTTCGTGACGCCTCCCGGTCAGCCGGAACGGCAGGTGGAGGAGTCCAAATTCTTCCGTACCTGGCGCAAGGAAGGGCCGGAGTGGAAACTCGCCCGCGAAACGGATTACATGGTCAAGAACAGCTTCCCCGCGGAAGTACGCTACCAGCCTGAGCCGTATACCCCTCCATCCGCTGAGTTGCATGCCACCATCGTCCGCCTCGACAGCATCTATTTCGATACCTACAACAACTGCAACATCGAAAAAATGGCGTCGATGATGTCCGATACACTCGAGTTTTACCACGACCGGGGCGGCCTGTCCACTTCCAAAACGGAAAACCTCGCCTCCATCCGCAAAAACATATGCGGTAAAGTAACGCGGGAACTGGTGAAAGGCAGCATCGAAGTATACCCCATCGCAGGGTACGGCGCGGTGGAAATCGGTTACCACTCGTTCCGCAACATTGCCGAGCCCGGCGTATCCCGGCCGTCCAAGTTCATCGTTCTCTGGCGGCACGCTGACAACGAATGGAAAATCACCCGTGTGGTCAGCCTCCATTAACGGCATCGTATCAAAGAGTGCATGTATTTTATCCATTTGCCGTTCTGCTTTTGATTATTCAATCGTGAAAACCTAATTTTCTGCAACCGATTGTAATTGACAGGTTGCGCGGATGATTTTACACGTTATGAAAGCAGCGTATTGCTTCGCGGAAGGGCGCCCGCGGCGTCTTTTAGCGGCATCTTCCACCTTTGGCGATACAAGCAGGCATTCAACCAAACAGACTACACGATGAAACGATTTTTCCTTTGCATGCTCACGGCTTTGTCGCTGCGCGTTGCGGCGGCCGATGTGAACATTACGGCGCACGGCGCGGTAGGCGACGGCCAAACGCTCAACACCGCATCCATTCAAAAAGCGATAGACGCCTGCCACGGCAGCGGCGGCGGGAAGGTGATTTTTCCGAAAGGCACTTTCCTCTCCGGCACCGTTGCGATGAAAGATAATGTGACGCTTCACTTCGAGAAAGGCTCCGTACTGCTGGGCAGTACCGACGTGAATGATTATAAAAACCTGGATCCGTTTACAGACGGCCTCGGCATCGACGTGGGCTGGGCCCTGCTGGTAGCGGTAGACGCCAAAAACATCGGCATCGAAGGCAGGGGGGAGATCGACGGACAGGGCTCCAAACTGAAGGCCGCCCACATTCTGACGGACACGCGCTCCGAATCGCTGCGCTGGGGCCGCCGCCCCTTCCTCGTGCGCATCGTGCGCTGCGAGGGCGTTAAGGTGAACGGCATCACCTTGAAGTTTGCATCCGCCTGGACGTCGCATTACTTCCAGTGTAAAAACGTCGACATCGAAAATGTAAAAATCATCAGCCACGGTGTAGCCCATAACGACGGCATCGACATCGACGGTTGCCAGGAAGTGCGCATCAAAAACTGCGACATCGAAAGCGGTGACGACGCGCTCTGTTTTAAAACCACTTCCAGCAAGATGGCCTGCAAAAATATCGTGGTGACCGGTATGCGCCTGAAAAGCGGGCACGGCGCGATCAAAATGGGCACCGAATCGATGGCGCCGTTTGAAAACATCAAAATCTCCGACTGTTACATCTACGATACGAACAACGGCGGCATCAAACTGCTGACGGTGGACGGGGCGCATCTCCGCAACGTGGACATCTCCAACATCACGATGGTGAATGTAAAAACGCCCATGCTGTTCCGCCTCGGCTCCCGCCTGAGCGTATTCCGGAAAGGGAAAGACACACAGCAACCAACCGGTACGATGGAAAACGTGACGGTGCGCAATGTGAAGGCGCAGGCTTCCGCCAATGCGCAGCTGAAACCTCCCAGCGGAATATTGATCACCGGCGTACCGGGGCATTACATCACCGGCCTCACCCTCGAAAACATAGAGATCGACCTGGCCGGCGGCGGCGATGCCACGCATGCGCGGCAGGTGGTGCCGGAGGCGATCGACAAATACCCTGAGGTAAAAACCTTCGGCCCGCTGGTGCCGGCATACGGCATCTGGGCGCGGCATGTGAAAAACCTGCAACTGCGCAACATTACGTTCAAACTCGCGGCCAACGACCTACGCCCTGCGTTTGTGTGCGAAGACGGGCGGAACGTTTCCCTCAGCAACTGGAACATTCCCGCCACCGACGGCGCGGAAGCGGTGATCAGGCTGGAGAATGTGAGCAAAGCGGTGATCAGCGGCGTGAAGGCGGACGGTAAATTCCAATCGTTCGTGCAGGCGGAAGGCGCGGAGAGCAAAGATGTGAAGCTGCAAAAGAACAAGGCGCCCGGCGCCGTACAGGCATACGTGAAAAAATAGGCCTGCAAGTCTGATAAGGAAAAAGGAACGCTGCGAACGGCGTTCCTTTTTTCTGTTTGGGGCCAAGGCTCGCGTTTTTCCATTATCTTTCCGACATAACTATACCGTATGAATGAAAATCCCATCGACGTTCTGGATGGATTCGAACCGGAAACCGATTATCAATACGCCTCCATGGGGGCAAGGTTTGCCAATTACCTGATCGACTTCGCCGGTTTCTGCGTGCTGCACGCCCTGTTTGTACTGGCTTATTTTTGGTATAGCGGGCAACCCTTTGTGATGCCATATCCTTATTTGTGGCTTGTAGTGCTGCTGCCTACCGGCTGGACCGCCTGGTTCTATTTCTGCGGTTATTGCGCCATGCTGGAGGGCCTCACCAGCGGACGGTCATTGGGAAAGCTGGTGACGGGAACGGTTGCGTTAAAAGAAGACGGTACCGGCATCACCTTTAAAGAAGCCTTGCTGCGCGGCCTTTGCCGGGCAATTCCCTTTGAGCCCCTGAGTGCGCTGGGCGGGTCGCTTTGGCATGATAAATTCACCAGAACGGTGGTGGCAAAAAAATAAGACAGCGGCCCCGGCATGCGCAATGGCCGGAATGGAGCAGCAACGAAAATGAGATAAGCCGGCTTACATTTAACACACCCCTGCTTGCATAATTAATTTTTAAACATTACTTTGGTTCTCTGGCCGGCTGCCGGGGTGCGAACCGGTGTGCCGCAATTCCACGATTCGATTTATCAACCAATTTCCCTCTGGTGCTATGTCTACAGAGAACGCGTTCATGAAAAAACATTCCTCGTATGAGATCCGGTAAAACCAGCGTGAACACTTTATGGCAAAAAGTATGGCAGGAGAACGATCAGCGGGCGTTTGAAGAGTTGTTTCATGGCTGCTACCAGCGGCTGGTGCGGTTTGCGGAGGAATATGTCAACAGCCACGAATCGGCCGAAGAAATCGTATCGGACATTTTTATGAAGCTGTGGGCCGGCCGGGATACTTACCAGGATGTACTGCATATCGAAAAATACCTGTTCACGGCCGTTCGCAACCAGTCGCTGAACTATCTCCGCAAGTTTTCCGGGTACAGGGTAGTGGCCACGGAAGAAGCGGGCCAGCTGAATATCGTATCCAGCCACGATCCGTACAAAGCTTCGGAGTGGAAGGAGCTTCTCGCCCGCCTCGACGCCGCCGTGGAAATGCTGCCGCCGCGCCGCCGCAAAATATTCCGACTCATTCGCGAAGAAGGGTTCAAACCCAAAGAGGTGGCCGAAATCATGAATCTTTCCCACCGCACCGTAGAAACCCAGTTGTTCAATGCGGTCAAAACACTGCACGCAGAATTACAACCTTACCTGACGGCCCGCCGCAAATCGGCACCGGCCGGGGGAGTGGACGCGGCGCTGGTATTGACGTTGCTGCTCTCCGCGCAGGGCTAAAGTTATTCATCGTATCAAGGGTCTGTCCGTTTATCCCGCTTTTCCCGGTTGTTGTTATCCGCTTGCAGACCGTTCCGCGAATCTTCTTTCCGGGATAGCTATTCCTGTGGCTTACACGCGGTCTTGTGCTGACGGACGGTCAGGATGATGACTTAGACCGGTGTTCCTGCATTGGGTCATGCTTCCCGATCGCGGCCCGCTGGTTAAGTAAATTCCCTTCGAAGCGTCTGTTTTCCCAGGAAACGCTACCCCCCAAAAACTTTTTTTTCAACCCGATACGTAACCCCGCTTTTTTATGTGTCTTATATAGCAGCAGGCAAATTGCTGCGCTTATGGAAACGGACAAAGAAAGGTATTTATGGCTGGCGTCGAGGATGCTCTCCGGTGAAATAAACCCGGAAGAACAGCGGGAGCTGGATGCGCTCATCCGTGCCCACCCGGAACTGCGCAAGGAAAACGAGCTGTTGCAGGCCTACTGGGACCATAACAGGGAGCAGAACGACCGCAACGGCACGCAGGCAGCATTCGAACGGCTCACGGCGCAGATGCAGGCAACGGATCCGCAACTCTGGCCGGAGCGGCCATCGCCTCCCGCCACCCGTTGGTACATGCTGCTGGCGCGCATGGCCGCGGCGATATTTTTTTTGGTGGGCACCTATTACCTGCTCGACAGGGCCGGTGTGCTCCCGGGTAAGGAAGACGGCATCCGCGCGGAATACAATATCCGCGGCACCCGCTCCCATATCAAACTGGCAGACGGCACCTCGGTGTGGCTGAACGCGGACAGCGAACTGAAATACCCCCTGCGCTTCAAAGGCGGCACCCGTGAAGTTCACCTGAAAGGAGAAGCCTTTTTCGACGTAGCGCCCGACGCTTCGAAACCATTTATCGTACATACGGAAACCATGCATATTAACGTGCTGGGCACCAGCTTTAACGTCAAAGCTTATCCCGGCGACCATGTGAGCGAAGCCACCCTCATCAGCGGGGTGGTGGAAGTACAGCTGAAAAATCAGGCGGATAAACGGATCCGCCTGAAACCGGCGGAAAAACTGGTAGTGCCTAACGGCAAAGATTCCCTGCCCGAGCCCGCCGCCGGCCAGCCCATCATCAGCAAAGCCACGTATTTTTCAAAAGAAGACAGCGCGATCATCGAAACAGCCTGGATAGATAACAAACTCATATTCCACGACGAATCATTCACCAGCCTGGCCACCCGTATGGAACGCTGGTACAATGTCACTATCCGCTTCGAGAATGCGGCCATCGGACATTTGCGCTTTTCCGGGATGTTCAGGAACGAATCGGTGATGCAGGCGCTGGAAGCGCTGCAGCTCACGGAAAAATTTCATTACAGGCAGGCAGACGATGCTATCGTGATTTATTAAGCAGTCACCAAAATCAGATAACGCTTGAAGTAAACAGCAACAAAAAACGGGAAATGTTGCAGCATTCCCCGTCATTAGTTTCCAATGGGTACAGTCTCTGTAGTGGGATGGCTGTGCCCGATTCTTAACAACTAATTCTACGTAAGTTATGAAAAAAAAGCATTTAGCGCATGCTTACAGTCCGCCGCGTGCGCTAATAAAGGCCATCGTGATTATGAAACTAACCTTTTTCTTACTGCTCCTGTCTTTTCTGCATGTATCAGCGGCGGTCCGGTCGCAGGATAAGGTGTCGCTCGACCTGCAGTCCGCCGACCTGCGGAAGGTGCTGCTGATGATCGAAGCGCAAACGAAATACCACTTTATCTTCAGCGAACGGAAAGTGCGCATCGATAAAAAAATAGACCTCTCCGTAAAAGACGAGTCGGTGTTCAAAGTGCTGGAAACCGTGCTGCCGATGGCCAACCTGGAATACCGGCTGCTGGAAGGCAACCTCATCGCCATCACCGCCAAAGAAGAAAAGGAGGTGACGGTCAGGAAAGACGTGCGCGGTACGGTTACCGATACCACGGGCTCACCGCTGCCGGGCGTCACCATCGCCGTGAAGGAAGCGCCGAGCATAGGCACCACTACCGATCTCAGCGGCAAGTACGTGCTCGACCTACCGGCCAACGCCACCACCCTCATCTACAGCATGATCGGGTACGATAAACAGGAAATACCGGTGAACGGCCGCGACGTGATCAACGTGCAGCTGGCCGTGGCCTCCAACCAGCTGGAAGAAACGGTGATCGTGGGCTTCGGCAAACAGAAGAAAAAAGAAGTGGTGGGCGCGGTGACCACCATCAACCCCAAAGAACTGAAAGTTCCTTCCAGCAACCTGACCACGGCACTGGCGGGCAGGCTGGCGGGCGTAATCGCCTATCAGCGGAGCGGTGAGCCGGGCGCGGATAATGCGGACTTCTTCATCCGCGGCGTCACCACTTTCGGATACAAAAAAGATCCCCTCATCCTCATCGACGGCATCGAAGTGAGCACCACGGAACTGTCGCGCATGCAGGTAGACGATATCGCAAGTTTCTCCATCCTCAAGGACGCAACCTCCACCGCGCTGTACGGCGCGCGCGGCGCCAACGGCGTGATCCTCATCACCACCAAGGAAGGGGTGGAAGGCAAAGCCCGCGTGTCGGTCCGCCTGGAAAATTCCATGTCGGCCCCCACCAAAAACGTGGAACTCGCCGACCCGGTGACGTATATGCGGCTGGGCAACGAAGCGGTGCTCACGCGCGACCCGCTGGGCGTGCTGCCTTACCCCGAATCGAAAATCGACAACACCGTCGCCGGCACCAATCCGTACGCCTATCCGGCTACCGACTGGCGCAGAGAGCTGTTCAAGGACTATACGATGAACCAGCGCGTGAACTTCAACGTGAGCGGCGGCGGCAAGGTGGCGCGGTATTACCTGGCGGCCACCATGAACCAGGATAACGGGATGCTGAAAGTGGACAAGCGCAACAACTTCAACAACAACATCAAGCTCAAGACCTACTCCATGCGCTCCAACGTCAACATCAACCTGACGAAAACCACGGAAGTAGGCATCCGCCTGTCGGGCACCTTCGATGATTACAACGGCCCGGTGAGCAGCGGCACGGAGATGTATAAAAAAGTGATACAGTCCAACCCCGTGCTGTTTCCCGCCTATTACCCGGTGGATGACGAACACGCTTATGTCAAACACATCATGTTCGGCAACTACGGCGACGGCAACTACATCAACCCTTACGCCGAAATGGTGAAAGGATACAAGGAATACAACCGTTCCGTGGTGCTGGCGCAGTTCGAACTGAAGCAGAACCTTTCCTTCATCACCGAAGGCCTCAACCTGCATGCACTGTTCAACACCACCCGGAAATCCTATTACGACATCAACCGTTTTTACAATCCTTTCTGGTACCAGCTGGGGAGCTACGACAAGTATACCGATCAGTATACCCTCAGCATGCTGAACCCCAATTCAGGCACGGAATACCTGAACTATGGGGAAGGGCCGAAGGAGGTGAATTCCACCACGTATATCCAGGCCACGGCCAACTACAGCCGCACGTTCAACGACCGGCACAATGTGAGCGCCATGGTGGTGTTCCTGATGAACAACCAGGTGAACGCCAACGCCGGCTCTTTGCAGCTCTCGCTGCCGCATCGCAACATCGGTGTATCGGGCAGGTTGACCTACGCATACGACAACCGGTATTTCCTCGAATATGACTTCGGGTACAACGGTACGGAAAGGTTCTACGCGGACAAACGATTCGGTTTCTTCCCGTCGGTAGGCGGCGCCTGGCTCGTATCCAACGAGCCCTGGTTCAAACCGCTCCAGGATGTGGTGACCACCCTGAAGCTCCGCGGTACATACGGCCTGGTGGGCAACGATGCGATCGGCGACCCGAAAACGCGTTTCCTTTACCTGGCTGATGTGAACATGAAAGACCCTGTTCGTGGAATTGCCTTCGGCACCGATTATGCGTACTATCGCGACGGCATCTTCATCCATCGCTACGGCAATAACGACATCACCTGGGAAACCGCCGCGAAAACCAACTGGGGCGTGGAGCTCAGCCTGTTCAATAAGATCAATATCCTGCTCGATATCTACAAGGAAAGGCGAAAGAACATCCTGATGAAACGCGCTTACATCCCCGTTACCATGGGGCTGCTGAGCAATGCTGACATCCAGGCCAACCTCGGTGAGGCGACGGGGAAGGGTTTCGACCTGTCGGTCGACTACAACCACAGCTTCAACCGCAACTGGTGGATACAGGCGCGCGGCAACTTCACCTATGCCACGAGCTCGTTTGACGTGTACGAGGAGCCGGACTACACCGAAAAATACCTCTCGCGCGTAGGTTACCCGCTGAGCAAGCAGTGGGGCTTCATCGCCGAGCGTTTGTTCGCGGATGATGCGGAAGTGGCCAATTCGCCGCTGCAATCGTTCGGGGAATACCGTGCCGGCGACATCAAATACCGCGATGTGAACGGCGACGGGCAGATCACCAACCGCGACAAAGTGCCCATCGGTTACCCCACTACGCCGGAAATCGTTTACGGCTTCGGGTTCTCCATCGGGTATAAGAATTTCGACCTCTCCGCTTTCTTCCAGGGCCTGGCCCGGGAATCGTTCTGGATCGATGCAGACTCCACCGCGCCGTTCGTGAACAACAGGGCGTTGATGGGAGCGTATGCAGACAGCCACTGGTCTGAAGACAACCGGAACCTCTACGCCACCTGGCCGCGTCTCAGCACCCGGCCCATCAGCAACAACTCGCAGACCAGCACCTGGTTCATGCGCAACGGCGCCTTTATCCGCCTGAAAACGCTGGAGCTGGGTTACACGCTGCCAGCAGCGCTCACCCGCCGGATCAAAGTGGAAAAAACGCGCTTTTACCTCAGCGGCGTCAACCTGCTGCTGCTGAGCCGGTTCAAGTTGTGGGACGTGGAAATGGGAGGCAACGGATTGGGATATCCCGTACAGCGGGTGATTAACATGGGCGCACAATTGTCGTTCTGATCATGCATTTAAAAGAGACTGTTATGAAACATATCAAAATATGGCTGGCAGCGTTACTGGGACCGTTCCTGTTTTCCTGCCATTACCTCGATATCGTGCCGGACAACATCGCCACCATCGATAATGTTTTCCGCATGCGCAATACCGCCGAACAATACCTGTTCACGATTTACAGCTATCAGCCGAAATATACCGATGCCTACAACTATCCCACTTTTCTGGGCGGGGATGAATTGTGGGCGAATGAATTTACCGTGAACCTGGTGAAGCCCGCCTGGCAGATCGCCAAAGGTTTCCAGAATGTGGTGGAGCCGTACTCCAATTACTGGGGCGGCGCCAACGGCGGCCGCGGCATGTTCGTCGCCATCCGCGACTGCAATACTTTCCTCGACAACATCGGGAAGGTGCCGGATATGGACGATTATGAAAAAGTGCGCTGGGCGGCTGAAGCCAAATTCCTGAAGGCGTTTTATCATTTTTACCTGTTCAGGATGTACGGCCCCATTCCCCTTATCCGCAAAAACCTCCCCATTACCAGCACCACTGCGGAAGTGAAAGTGAAACAGGAGCCCGTGGATACCTGCGTGGCGTATATCGCCCAGCTGCTGGACGAAGCGGCGGCCGACCTGCCGGACCGTATCACGGCCGAAGCGACGGAGATGGGCCGCGTGACGAAGTCCGTTGCCCTGGCCGTGAAGGCGCAGCTGCTGGTAACCGCCGCCAGCCCGCTGTTCAACGGCAACGGCGATTATGCTACCTATACCGGCAAAGGCGGCGTCAAACTGTTCAACAGCACGTACGAGCCCGCCAAATGGACGGTGGCGGCGGAAGCCTGCAAGGCCGCTATTGAAGAAGCGGAGAGAGGCGGGCACCGGCTGTACTATTTTAATCCTGCTTTTTTACCTTTCCCCGCTTCGCCCGAAACCATCACGGAAATGAGCATACGCAATGCCGTGTGCGAGAAGTGGAATCCCGAAGTGATCTGGACCAGTACCGGCAACCGCGCCACCACGCTGCAGCTGGAGAGTTTGCCCCGCCTGTATTCCAGCGACAAACAAAGCACCACGCTGGCCTCTTTCGGGGTGCCGCTGAAAGTGGTGGAACAATATTATACCCGTAACGGCGTACCGATTTCGGAAGACAAAACCTGGAACTACAACGCCCGTTACGCCACGCGCACCGCCACCACGGCAGATGCGCTCCGGCTGAAACCGAACTATGTAACGGCCAACCTCAACTTCAACCGCGAGACCCGTTATTACGCCGGTTTGGGTTTCGACGGCAGCCGCTGGTTCGGGCAGGGCCGTTTTAACGATGCCGATAACGTGTACGTGGAAGCGAAGCTCGGGCAGATCGCCAACAACCACGCCTGGGCCTTTTCCATCACCGGTTACTGGCCGAAGAAACTCGTGAACCCGCAGACGGTGTCGTCCGCTACGGAGATCACCGTGCAGAATTATCCCTGGCCGCTGATGCGCCTGGCCGACCTGTACCTGCTGTACGCCGAAGCGCTCAACGAATCGCAGGGGCCCGGCGTGGAAACGTTCAAATGGATCGACCTGGTGAGGGCGCGTGCGGGGCTGAAAGGCGTAGCCGAATCCTGGGCGCAGTTTTCCATCAACGCCGGCGCGCCGAATACGAAAGAAGGCCTGCGCAAGATCATTCACCAGGAACGCCTGATAGAGCTGGCTTTCGAAGGCTCCCGCTTCTGGGACCTCCGCCGCTGGAAAGAAGCGGAACGTGTGATGAACGAGCCGATCACCGGCTGGAACTACTTCGGTAAAACCGCGGATGCTTATTACCAGGTGAAATACCTCTACACGCAGACTTTCCGGAAACGCGATTACCTGTGGCCGGTGAAGGAAGAAGACCTGATTGAAAACAACCAGCTGGTACAGAGCCCGGGCTGGTGATCATCTTTTACCTGACCAATTAACGAAACAACAATGCGCAAATATTCATTCATCATACTTGGTATTTTCTTACTGGCCATGGGCTGTAAGGAAGAAAAACTGGAGCCGCTCACCAAAGGCGGGAAAGCACCCGGCACGGTTTCCAATGTGACCGTGGAAAACCTGCGGGGCAGGGTGGTGCTGCGGTACGATATCCCCAATGATCCGGAACTGCTCTACGTGAAAGCGGTATATGAAACAAGGCCGGGCAACAAAATGGAAGTGATCTCCACCTTTTACAACAACACCATGACGCTCGAAGGCTTCGGCAACACCGACGAGCGCGAAGTGAAACTGTATTCCGTGAGCAAATCGGAAGCGGCCTCGGCCGCGGTACCCGTGAAGGTGAAACCCCTCACGCCCCCCGTGGAAGCGGCGTTCAACTCGCTCGATTTTAATGCGGACTTCGGCGGCATTTCGGTGACCTTCAAAAATGAAGACTCCGCCAACATCGTGATCGGGGTACTGACGCGCGACCAGCAGGACGCGCCGGTTCCGGCCGACATGTATTACACCGCGCAGAAACAGGGCGAGTTTTCGGTGAGGGGCTTCGATGCCAAGGAACGCTGGTTCGGACTATATGTGCGCGACCGCTGGCTGAATTATTCGGACACGCTCTGGAAAAAAGTAACGCCGCTCTTCGAACAGCAACTCGATAAAAAACTCTTCAAAACCATGAAGCTGCCAACTGACGCCACCACCGTGGCCGCCGGCGCGCTGCATAACCTCTGGAACAATAAGATCACCGGCGGGCAGGGCTCCAGCGATACCTGGTTCCGCACCGTGAACGGCTCGGGTATGCCACACCAGGTCACCTTCGACCTCGGCGTAACGGCCCGGCTCAGCCGCTTCATCGAAATTCCCCGCGGCGCGGTGGACGAACAATCGCTCCTCTACAGCGCCGGCGACCCGCAGCTGTATGAAATCTGGGGCGCCACCAGTCCCGCGCCGGACGGTAGCTACACCGGCTGGACCAAACTGGCCGACTGCGAGGTGGTGAAAGTATCCGGCCTTTCCATTGGCGTTAACTCCAACGAAGACGTGGCCCGCGCCCAGGCCGGCCACCAGTTCAAGATCCCCGCCGGTGCGCCGCCCGTGCGTTACCTGCGCATCCGCATGCTGCAGACCTTCGGCAACGCGGACTATTGCTGGATGGCGGAAATGAGCTTCTTCGGTGAAATACAGTAGCAGATTTTAAAACGAACAAACATGAAATGCATCCGATATATCTGTTTCGTACTGGCCGCCGGCTTCGCCCTCGCAGCCTGCGATAAAACAGACAAAGCTTACAAAGACTTTGCGCCCGGCGGTGAGATCACCTATCCCGGCAAGGCGGATTCCCTCAAGGTGAATCCCGGCAAACAGCGCGCCCAGCTCACCTGGCTGCTTAAAACGGATTCGCGCATCGTCAAATGCCGGATATACTGGAACAGAAGGGCGGACTCCGCCGACGTCAACGTTACCCGCACCACGGGCGTAGACACCATTCGCCACACGCTCGGCGATATGGGCGAAGGGCCGTATGTGTTTGAAGTGTACACATTCAACGCACAGGGCGACCGCTCCATCAAAGCCGAAGCGAACGGCGATGTATATGGCAGCTTTTACGAAAGCAACCTCGTGAACCGCACCCTGAAAAGCGCGGTGATAACGGGCGGCAACACGAAGCTCGACTGGGACGAATCCGATCCCCGTTCGCCCGGCGTGGACCTGCGGTATAAAGACGCGGCCGGTCAGCCACAAACGCGCCGCGTGCCGGCAACGGAAAAAACAACGCTGATCACCGGCGCCGTGCAGGCCGGCAGCGTGGAATTCCAGACTTTGTACTTGCCCGTGCCGAATGCAATTGATACCTTCAGGGCAGCAACCGCCAAAGTGAATTTGTAGCATCAAACAACAGTACCGTGCAAAGAAGAACATTCCTCTCCACGTCGATATTAGGCGCACTGGCCACAGCAGTGAAACTGCCGGCCATGGCCGCGGACAATTATACGGTCATCAATGCAGGGGTAGGCGGCAATACCACCGCCGATCTGCTGAAGCGCATCGACAGGGATTGCCTGGCCCACAAACCCGCCCTGACCGTGCTGATGATCGGCACCAACGACATGAACAGCCGCAAGTACATCCCGCTGCCGCAGTACCGCGAAAACCTGTCGACGCTCATCAAAAAAATAAAGGGCGTCAACAGCCAGGTGTTGCTGATGACGATCTGCCCCTTTATCGACGAATACCTGTTTACCCGGCACGATAAAGCGCACTATGGCACAGAGGGACCGGCGGGCAGGAGGGCGGAAGTGAACCGCACCATCAAGGCGCTGGCGGAGGAGCACAAAACGTCGTTCCTCGACCTCGGGGCGTTGTTCGATAAAGCCGGGAAAGTGGGGCTGGATAAAAACTCCCTCATACAGAACGAAGCCAACACGAATAAAACCGACGGCGTGCATCCCACGCCCGACGGTTACCGTTTTATCGGGCTGGCGGTGTACCAGCACATCGTGTACAATCACCTGCCGCAAAGCCGCATCGTATGTTTCGGGGACAGTATCACGGCGGCCGACGGCGGCGTGCAGAAAGAAAGTTATCCGGCCTGGTTGCTGCGTTTGCTGCAGCCGGCCTAATTGTTTATAGGAAAAAAAGAATGTCATCATGCAATGTAAATTTCTGATCTGCGCCCTGGTGGTGCTTGGTTTGGCTGTCGGGGCACGGGCGGATTACAAGGTGGATATCTGTATCTACGGCGGTACCTCGGCAGGGGTGATCGCGGCCTACACCGCAAAAAAAGCGGGCCATTCCGTGCTGCTGCTCGAACCGGGCAGGCACCTGGGCGGCCTTACTTCCGGCGGGCTGGGATATACCGACATCGGGAATAAATACGCTATCCGCGGGCTGTCGCTGGAATTTTACCGGCAGATCGGCCGGCACTACGGCAAGTTCGAACAATGGATATTCGAGCCGCACGTAGCCGAAAGCCTCTTCACCGATTACCTGCAGCGCGCCAAACTGCAGGTGCTCTATCACCACCGGATCACATCGGCCCAAAAAGAGAACGGCTACATCAAAAGCATCCAGCTGGATGCCAACGGCGTGGCCGTAAAGGTGACGGCGAAGATGTTCATCGACTGCACCTACGAAGGCGACCTGATGGCGAAAGCCGGTGTGAGCTATACCGTAGGCAGGGAAGCGAACAGCCTGTACAACGAAACGTACAACGGCGTGCAGCTGCTGGACGGCCACCAGTTCCCCGACGGTGTGGACCCTTACAAAACGCCCGGCGACCCGAATAGCGGGCTGTTATGGGGTATCAGTCCTGCCGCACTGCAACCGCAGGGCAGCGGCGACAAACAGGTGCAGGCCTACAACTACCGCATCTGCCTCACCAACAACCCCGCCAACAGGGTGCCCATCACCCGGCCCGCCAATTACGACCCGGCCCGCTATGAGCTGCTGGCGCGGCTTTTCAAGGCGCAGCCGGCCAAAACGAAACTGAACGATTATTTTATCTGGAGCCGCATGCCCAACAATAAAACCGATATCAACAACCGGAACGGTTTTTCTACGGACATGATCGGGATGAATTATGAATACCCGGAGGCGGATTATCAGAAACGCGCCGAGATCATCAAGGCGCATGAAGACTATACGAAAGGCCTGCTTTATTTCTTCAGCAGCGACCCGCGCGTGCCGCAGGAGGCGCAGCAGGAAATACGGCAGTGGGGATATCCGAAAGACGAATATAAAAACAACGGCAACTGGTCGCCCCAGCTGTACATCCGCGAGGCACGGCGGATGGTGGGCGCCTATGTGATGACGCAGGCCAACTGCACCGGTAAGGAAGTAGTGCCCGATGGCGTGGGCATGGCCGCTTACACGATGGACTCCCACAACACCGAGCGCATCGTGATCGAAAAAGACGGCAGAAAGATGGTGAAGAACGAAGGCAACGTGGAAGTGGGCGGATTTCCGCCGTATCCCGTTTCGTACCGTGCGCTGATACCGAAAGCGGAAGATTGTAAAAACCTGCTGGTGCCGGTGTGTTTATCCGCCAGCCACATCGCGTACGGTTCCATCCGCATGGAGCCCGTATTCATGGCGCTGGCGCAGGCCACGGCCGTAGCCGCCCACGAAGCGATCGCTGCCGGAGTGCCCGTGCAGGAGGTGGATGCCGCGCGCATCATCAATACGCTGCGCGACAATCCCCTGGCCGACGGCCGCACCGGTGACATCCTGATGGACAACACCGCGGGCCCGGTGCTGGAAGGCTCCTGGAAAACGCAAAAAGGCAAAGGCGGTTACGGCCCCGATATGCTCACGGCGGAGAAAAACGCCAAAGCCACTTTCCGCCCCGAAATCCGTAAATCGGGCAATTACAGCATCTACCTGTATTACCCGCACGTGAAAGACAATGCTACCGTAACACCGGTAACTGTACGGATGGGCGCGAAAGCGCATAATGTACCGGTTAAAAAGGACGATGTGAAAGTGGTGGGGCAAACCTCCGGCGAATGGGTGAAACTGGGCACTTTCCCGCTTAAAAAGGGCAGCGGTGCGGCAGTGGAAGTATCGGCCGGAGCAGATTCGGACGGGATTGTGATTGCCGATGCGGTGTTGCTCGTGCCGGAAAAAAGATAAATGAAACGAGACCGATTCAATAAGAGGGCGCCGGTAACGGCGCCTTTTTTATTGCGGTTACAGTACCTGGCCTGCTTCGCGCGCCGGCTGGCCGAGCCTGATCTGCTGCGGTGAGCACCCGAAGTGTTTCCGGAATGCTTTGCTGAAATGGCTGATATGGCTGTACCCGGAGAGCAGCGCCACTTCGCTGACCTTTTTCCTTTCGTGCAGCAGCAGGTGTTTGGCCTTTTCCATGCGGGTTTGCTGGATGTAACCGTACACCGTGGTGCCGAATATTTTTTTGAAGTGGCGCTTCAGGTAACATTCGTTGGTGTCCGCCATCTGGGCCAGCACGGGCAGCGAATGGGGATTGTGCAGGTGTTGCAGGATGATGTCGCGCACGAGGTGCATCTTCTGTACATCCGCCGGCCTGACGCCTTCGCTGTTCGGGATAAGCTGCGCCTGCATTTCAGACAGCTGCAGCAATTGCAGGGAAATCAGTTCCAGTGTTTTGGCTTTGAGGAACACCCTTTTATGCGCCGGTTCCATTTTGCAGTGCAGCATATCGTAAATGATGCGGAGCATGGCGGGTGTGATGGGCAGGTTCTGCGGGCTGAGGGTTACCGGCTCCGTATGGTGCTGCATGGCGGCCAGGAAAGGATGCCTCTCCGGGAGTTGCTGCTGGAAAAAGTCCGGCGTGATATTGATCTCGAAGGTTTCCACCGCCTCACCAGGCAGCCATTCCACCACGGTTTGCCGGGGCGGCAGCCAAACGATGTTGTATTCCCGCGGGTGAAAGACGGCAAAGGGAGGCGCCGCTTCATGGCTCGTATACCGGCTGCTGCATCGCAGGGAAAAGTTGATGTGTATGAATGGGGACGGGTATTCCACCAGCATCCGCTTTTTTTCCGCGAGCTGTACCTTCCCATACCAGATGAAAATGCCGTCTGACGAATGCAGTTCATGGATGGTTTCCTCTTTTCCCGAATGTATGGCGCTTTGCCTGGTTTCCGTTACTGTCCGCTGTTCGTTAGGTTTTGGGAAATAATAAAAATAATCAGGTATCGGAACAGCGTTTGATCCGTTCATACGGCAAATTACGCGGTACGGGGCGGCCGCCCGTATCGGATCGGGAAAAGAATTGTCGGGATCCGGAAAAACGGCATAATTATGTACAACTTCCCCCCAATTATGTAACAAATACCGCCCTGTTTGCCCCATCTTTGTACATTCAAACAGCCAGGCCTTATGGTGAGCGAATATAAAATACAGATAAAAGGAATGGTCTGCGACCGCTGCGTTGCCGCCATCCGGGAGGCATTACAGGAACTGCACATACCGGTGACCGACATCCGGCTGGGAGAGGTGACGACCGTATCGGCGCTGACCCCACCGGATATGGAAGCCATCGCCCGCAAACTGGAGCCCCTGGGCTTCACTCTCGTGGAAGACAAACGCACCCGGTTGGTGCGCGACGTGAAGATGCTCGTGGAACAGGTCTATTCCGGAGAATACGATTTTCCCGACGACTTCCGGTTCTCGGATGTGGTGGTGGACCATTTCAACCGGGACTACAGTACCGTCAGCCAGACCTTCTCCGCCGTGGAAGGCATCACCCTCGAAAAATACCTCATGGAATACCGGATTGAAAAGGTGAAGGAGCTGCTGGTGTATACGGACGAACCATTGTCGTCCATCGCCTTCAAGCTGGGCTTCAGCAGCACGGCCCATCTCAGCCGCCAGTTCAAGTCCATCACCGGCCTGAACGCCTCTTACTTCAAGGAGATCCGCCGGGAGAAGCTGGCCGGCCGCGGGAAACCGTAAAATTATATACAATTCCCCTTTAAAAGTGTAACACCCGCCCCCCGCACCTGCCGTAGCTTTGTTGAAAATTACATCATATGTCATCAGCTATAGCAGTGCAGCCACCGGCTGCCGGGAATAAAAAAACGGGCCTCGCGAAGGATACTTTTCCGGTTCTGGAAATGACCTGCGCCGCCTGCGCCGTCAGCGTGGAATCGATGCTGAAAAACACGCCGGGCGTGCAGGATGCGGGTGTCAACTTCGCCAACCAGACGGCATGGGTGCAATACGACCCCGCCGCCGTAACGCCCGCCGCATTGCAGAACACCGTGCGCTCCATCGGGTACGACCTGGTGATCGATAAAGAGAACCAGGACGAAGTCAAAGAGGAAGCGCAGCGCAAACACTTCCAGGCGGTTAAACAACGGACCATCTGGTCGTCCCTGCTCTCATTGCCCATCGTGATCATCGGGATGTTTTTTATGGACATGCCCTACGGTAACTGGATCATGATGGCGCTGGCCACCCCTGTGATATTCATCTTCGGCCGCAACTTTTTCCTGAACGCCTGGAAGCAGGCCCGCCACGGTAAAGCCAATATGGACACCCTGGTGGCGCTCAGCACCGGCATCGCATATCTGTTCAGTGCTTTCAACACTTTTTACCCTGAATTCTGGCACCAGCGCGGCCTGCACGCTCACGTATACTTCGAAGCCGCCGCCGTGGTGATCGCTTTTATTTCGCTGGGTAAACTGCTGGAAGAGAAAGCCAAATCCAATACCTCTTCCGCCATCAAAAAACTCATCGGCCTGCAGCCTAAAACAGTGCTGCGGGTGGAAGCAGACGGACAGCTGCAGGAAGTGCCCATTTCGGCCGTGCAGGTGAACGACCGCCTGCTGGTGAAACCGGGTGAAAAAATCCCGGTAGACGGGGTGGTGGCTGCCGGCGACTCTTATGTAGACGAAAGCATGATCACCGGGGAACCGGTGCCCGTAGCCAAAAAGAACGGGGACGCCGTATTTGCCGGCACCATCAACCAGAAAGGCAGCTTCCAGTTTACCGCCGAAAAAGTAGGAACAGACACCCTGCTGGCGCAGATCATCAAAATGGTGCAGGAAGCGCAGGGAAGTAAAGCGCCCGTGCAGAAACTGGTGGACAAGATCGCCGGGATATTCGTGCCCGTGGTGATCGGTATTGCGATACTCACTTTCATTACCTGGATGGTATTGGGGGGAGAACATGCCTTCACCCACGCCCTGCTCACTTCGGTGACGGTGCTGGTGATCGCCTGCCCCTGCGCCCTGGGGCTCGCCACACCCACCGCCATCATGGTAGGGGTAGGCAAAGGCGCCGAAAACAATATCCTCATCAAAGACGCGGAAAGCCTCGAACAGGCGCATAAAGTAAATGCGGTGATCCTCGATAAAACCGGCACCATCACGGAAGGCAAACCGGTAGTGACCGATATCGTGTGGAACAATGATACCGTATATGCCGGGGTATTGCTCGCGCTGGAGCAGCAGTCTGAACACCCGCTGGCGGAAGCCGTGGTGACGCACCTGAAGGAAGGCGGCGTACAACCCGCCGCATTGCAGGGTTTTGAAAGCATCACCGGTCAGGGTATCAAAGGCCGCTATGATAAAACCGAATTTTATGTTGGCAACAAACGGCTGATGGATGCCAACAGGATCGCCATTCCGCCGCAGCTGGCTTACCAGGCGGGTTCCCTGCAGGAAGAGGCTAAAACCGTGATCTATTTTGCGGCAGGCAATACGCTGCTGGCCATCATCGCCATTGCCGACAAAATAAAAGCCACGTCGGCCGCTGCCATCGCGGCGCTGCGTAAGAGCGGCATCGAGGTGTACATGCTTACCGGCGATAACCAGCATACGGCGGCCGCTGTCGCCAAACAGGTGGGCATCACCACCTACAAGGCGGAAGTAATGCCGGCCTATAAATCCGAGTTCGTCAAAGAACTGCAAAAGGCCGGGAAAGTGGTGGCGATGGTGGGAGACGGCATCAACGACTCCCAGGCGCTGGCGCAGGCCGATGTAAGCATCGCGATGGGCAAAGGTTCCGATATCGCGATGGATGTGGCGAAAATGACGCTCATCACGTCCGATCTCACCAGCATACCCAAAGCCCTGAAACTCTCGCGCAAAACCGTGAGCGCCATCAAACAGAACCTGTTCTGGGCATTCATTTACAATATCATCGGCATACCGCTGGCGGCGGGCGTGCTCTTCCCCGTTAACGGCTTCCTGCTCGACCCGATGATCGCAGGCGCGGCCATGGCCCTCAGTTCCGTTAGCGTGGTAGGCAACAGCCTCCGTTTAAAAGCAGCATCCCTTTAATCATATGACGAATACATATACCTGGCGTACCGCCGCCCTTATCAGAGAAACCCACGATACCGTGACCGTTCGCTTTGATACCGGCGGCACGCCCTTTTCATACAGGCCCGGCCAGTTCATCAATCTCACCCTCACCATCAACGGCGCGCGCGTAACGCGTTCGTATTCGCTGAGCTCCTGTCCGGGTGAGGACGCCCATCCCGCCATTACCGTCAAACAGGTAACAGGCGGCCTGATGAGCACCTTCATCGTGCAGCAGGCAGCGGACATCAAGGAATGGCAGGTAGCTGGTCCCCACGGCGCGTTTACGCCTTCGGATAACGCCTATGCCGCAACGAACGTGGTATTGCTGGCGGGAGGGAGCGGCATCACGCCCCTGTGGTCCATCGCACGCGCCATCCGCCGCTTTACACCGCAGCCGCAGCTGTCACTGGTGTATTCCAGCCGGACGGCAAACGATATCATTTTCCGCGAGGCCATCGAAACCTCCGGCGTGCAGGCCTATCATGCCTTGTCGCAGCCGGCGGAAGGATTCGGCGGCCGCCTCAACAAACTGGTGGTCAAAAAACTGATCAAAAACGCCGTGCCGCAACCGCAGGAGAATACGCATTATTTCATCTGCGGCCCCGCCGCGCTGATGAAAATGCACCTGGAGGTATTGTCGGGGTTGGGTGTGCCGGAAGCGCATATTCACAAGGAGTATTTTCAACCGGAGGCCGATGCGCCCGCGCCGGAACTGCCGCAGCAGATGCAGGAGGTGCTGATGCATTTTTATGACCAGTATAACCTGCTTGAAGTGCAGCCCGGCCAGACCATCCTTTCCGCCGCCCTTGCCGATCACGTTCCCGTGCCTTATTCGTGCAACAACGGCACCTGCGGCACCTGTACGGCCCGTGTAACGGCCGGCAGGGTGAGCATGGCCAATAATTACGCCCTGCGGAACAGCGAGGTGGAACAGGGCATGGTGCTGCTCTGCCAGAGTTACCCCCTGACGCCCGACGTAACGGTGCAGATCGGGTAATTAAATTATATAAAACGTATGGCCAATTGTATAACAGCGGCCGGGCACAATCGAAGTAATTTTACATCATCAACGAAAAAATTCAAACATCATGGATACGATTCAATTCAGGACGAACATCAAATGTTCCGGCTGTATCGCCAAAGTAACCCCTTCGCTGAACGAACTGGCGGGGGAAGATAACTGGGAAGTGGACCTGCAGAGCGCGGACAAGATACTCACCGTATCAACGGAACAAACAGACGGGAAAAAGATCAAAGAGGCCATCGAAAAGGCCGGGTACAAGGCGGAGCAGGTTGCTTAACGAATAAAGGGCGGTGCATTCCGCCCTTTTTTGATGCCCCTGTTCCGATAAATGTAAAAGAATACCCGAATTATGTAACAATCCCGCCACGGCGGGCCGCTATCTTTACTTCGCAATGAAAAAGTTCCTGGTACTCGTTTTACTCACGCTTTACATGGGCTCCTCCACGGGCGCCACCCTCCGCATGCATTATTGCAAGGGCCGCCTCGTTGAAGTGCAGCTCACTGCCGGCGCCGACGGGCATTGCACGATGTGCGGCGCCGCTACGGCAGGGAGCTGCTGCAAAAGCGAGCACAAAACCGTCAAGCTGGATAAAGACCAGCAAGCCGCCGGGAGCGCTGCCTGGACGTTGCCCGAGGCCGAAGTGGCTACGCCGCTGTTGCTGATGGCGCCGGCGGCTCCCGTGCAGATGGCCGCGCACCGGCCTGCCAGCCATGCGCCGCCACAGGGCAAGGTGCATCCCAATATCCTGCATTGCATTTTCCGTATCTGACGTTCCCCGGTTCTACCGCGTACATTTTTCTCCCCGTACGCCCGATTCCTCTTTTTACAACACTGACTAATTGATATGCTGGCCACTGCAGTGCTATACTGTATGCCTCCCGCTGAAAACAACTACTATGGTACATCGTATGATTGAATGGTCGCTGCGCAACCGGTTCATAGTGCTGGTGATGGGCGCCGCTTTATTCGCCTGGGGCGTGTATTCGGTGAAAAAGAACCCCATCGACGCCATCCCCGACCTTTCCGAAAACCAGGTCATCGTATTTACGGAATGGATGGGCCGCGGTCCGCAGCTGATAGAAGACCAGGTGACCTACCCGCTGGTGACCAACCTCCAGGGCCTGCCCCGCATCAAATACGTGCGCGGCTCCTCCATGTTCGGCATGAGTTTCATCTACGTGATTTTTGAAGACGACGTGGATGTGTACTGGGCCCGTGAAAGAGTGCTCGAAAGGCTGAGCACCGTATCCAGCACCCTGCCGGATGGCGTTACGCCGCAACTGGGCCCCGACGGCACCGGCGTGGGCCACATCCTCTGGTATACGCTCGATGCGCCGCAGATGGACCTCGGCGAGCAGCGGGCCCTGCAGGACTGGTACATCAAATTCGCCCTCCAGAACGTGCCGGGCGTGAGCGAGATCGCTTCCTTCGGCGGGTTCCAGAAACAATACCAGATCACGGTCGACCCGAATAAACTGCTCTATTACCGCCTCACCGTACCGCAGGTCATCAATGCCATCCGCACGAACAACAACGAGTCGGGCGGCCGGAAATTCGAACTGAGCGATATCGGGTATATCATCAAAACATCCGGGTATTTAAAATCCACCGAAGAGATCGCCAACATCCCCGTGGCCAACCAGAACAGCATTCCCGTACGGGTGGCCGACGTGGCCACCGTGCAGATGACGGGCGAAACGCGCCTCGGCATCTTCGACCAGGACGGTAAAGGCGAACGCGTGGGCGGTATCGTGGTGATGCGGTACGGCGAAAATGCCGACGCGGTGATCACCAAAGTGAAAGAACGTATGAAGGAAGTGTCCAAAGGCCTGCCGGAAGGCGTGAAGTTCGATATCGTGTACGATCGCGGCGAGCTGATCAGGGAATCGGTGGCTTCCATCAAAAACACGCTGATCGAAGAAATGATCGTGGTGTCGCTCGTGGTGATCGTATTCCTCTTTCACTGGCGCAGCGCACTGAGCATCATCATCCAGATCCCCATCACCATCGCCGCCAGCTTCATTTTACTGAACGCCTTCGGCATCTCTTCCAATATCATGTCGCTCACCGGTATCGCGCTCGCCATCGGGGTGATCGTCGACAACGGGATTATCATGAGCGAAAACGCTTATAAACACCTGGCCGAACGCTACGCGCTGTGGCAGGAACAACAAAAAACGCAATAACATGAAATGGTTCAGGAACATATTTAAAAAACCGCCGCAGTGGATCAGCGAAGAAGAGCGCCTGAAAGTGATTGAAGGGGCCAGCAAGCAGGTGTCGCGCGGCGTGTTTTTCGCCACCATCATCATCATCACGTCTTTCCTGCCGGTATTCATGCTTACCGGGCAGGAGGGCAAACTGTTTCACCCGCTGGCTTTCACCAAAACGTTCATCATGATCGTGGACGCCTTGCTGGTGCTCACGCTGGCGCCGGTGCTCATTTCATTTTTCATGAAAGGGAAGTTCCGGCCAGACAATGCCAACCCGGTGAACCGCTTCCTCGAAAAAATATACGAGCCCATTATCCGCACGGTGCTGAAGTGGCGGAAAACCACCATCGCCATCAACATCCTGGCGCTGGTGATCACCATCCCCCTGCTGAAAAGTCTCGGCAGCGAATTCATGCCGCCGCTCGACGAACAGAGCATCCTGTTCATGCCCGTGACCCTGCCCGACGTATCGAACGCGGAAGCGAAACGTATTCTGCAGGTGCAGGACAAGATCATCCGCAGCGTGCCCGAAGTGGAAAAGGTGCTGGGCAAAGCAGGGCGGGCCAGTACGGCTACGGACAATTCGCCCATCAGCATGATCGAAACCATCATCATGCTCAAACCGGCATCCGAATGGCGCGAAGGCATCACCAAAAAAGACATCATCAACGAGCTGGATGCGAAACTCCAGATCCCCGGCGTGGTGAACGGGTGGACGCAGCCCATCATCAACCGCATCAACATGCTGGCCACCGGCATCCGTACGGATGTGGGCGTGAAAGTGTACGGGCAGAACCTCGATACCATCGCCGCAGTGTCTGAGCGCGTGAAGCAGGCGCTGGAAGGCACGGCGGGCATCGCCGACCTGTACGTGGAGCCGGTGACGGGCGGTAAATATCTCAACATCGCCGTCCGCCGCGCGGACCTGGCGCGTTACGGGCTGAATGTGGACGACGTGAACCAGACGGTGGAAACCGCGCTGGGCGGTGCGCCCATCGGCAACACCATCGAAGGCCGGCAGCGTTTTTCGATCAGCGTGCGGCTGGCGCAGGATTACCGCAACAGCGTGGAGCGTATCCGCCGCATCCCGGTGATGTCGCCGGCCATGGGGGAGGTGCCGCTGTCGGCCGTGGCTGATGTGGAATTTGAGAACGGTCCCCCCATGATCACTTCCGAAAACGCCATGCTGCGCGGGGCCGTGCTGTTCAACGTGCGCGACCGCGACCTCGGCAGTACCGTCAAAGAGGCGGTGGACAAGATGAACCAGGCCAGCGGCATTCTGCCGGCCGGTTATTACCTCGAATGGAGCGGGCAATATGAAAACCTCATCCGCGGGCAGCAAACCCTGATGTGGATTGCGCCGGTGGTGCTGGTGATCATCTTTTTCTCCCTGTATTTCGCATTTCATTCCATCCGCGAAGCTTTCCTGAGCCTCATCACCGTACCCTTCGCCCTGATCGGCGGCGCGTACCTGATCTGGTTCTGGGGCGTCAACCTGTCGGTAGCCGTGGCGGTGGGATTCATCGCCCTGTTCGGGATAGCCGTGGAAACGGGCATCGTGATGGTGATTTACCTCAACGATGCGATGCAGCAGCTGGTGAAGCTGAAAGGCAATTCGGCGGCCACCATTACCCGCGACGATCTCAGGGAATATGTCATTCACGGCGCGGCGAAACGCCTGCGGCCCAAACTGATGACGGTGTGCGTGTCGCTCTTCGGCCTGGTGCCGGTGCTCTGGGCAACCGGCGTGGGCACGGACGTGATGAAACCCATCGTATTGCCGATGATCGGCGGGGTGCTGACATCCTCTACCCACATCCTGCTGGTGACGCCGCTCATCTTTTTAATGACGAAGGAATATGAATTACGCAAGTACGGTAAACTTGAAATACATGAAACGAATCACTAAATATATCCCGCTGCTCCTGTTGCTGCTGCCGGGCATCGGCCGGGCGCAGGAAGCGCCGGTGCTGCCGCTCGACACGGTGCTGCAGCGGATCGATCGCAACAACATCCTGCTGCAGTCGTACCAGCTGAAAGCGGAAAGCTTCCGTTACAACGCCGATGCCGCCACCGCCTGGATGGCGCCGATGGTGGGCGTGGGCACTTTTATGACGCCTTACTCCAGGAAAATGGTGATGGACGACCGCGACAAAGGCAGCCTGATGCTCCAGATCGAACAGGACATTCCCAACCCGGCGAAACTGCAGGCCAAAAAACGGTACATCGCCTCGCAGGGCGATGTGGAACGCGCCGGCCGCGCCGTAACGCTCAACGATTTCAGGGCGCAGGCCAAACGCCTTTATTACAACTGGCTCGTGGCGCGGCAGCGCATAGCCGTACTGGAAGAGAACGACAAGATCATGCGCACCATGAAGAAGATCGAAGAGGTGCGCTACCCGTACAACCAATCGCAGCTGGGCGGCGTATTCAAAGCGAACGCCAAAATAGAGGAGAACGCGAACATGGTGCGCATGCAGGAAGGCACCATCGCCAAAGCCCGCGCCTGGCTCAACAGCCTGATGAACATGCCCGGCAATACGCCGTTTGAAATAGACAGCATGCTGGTGCCGGCATTCGACGCAGCGGCTTCTTACGATACCGCCGCATTGGCCACCGTGCGGAAAGACGTGTTCAAAATGGATGCGACCATCCGTTCGATGCAGCTGAACATCACCAGCATGCAGCGCGAAAAGAAACCCGATTTCCGGATCCGCTTCGATCATATGCGGCCGCTGGGCGATATGATGCCCAAGGCTTACAGCGCCATGGGCATGGTCAGCATTCCCATCGCGCCCTGGTCGTCGAAGATGTACAAATCCGGCATCAAAGCCATGCAGTACGATATACAGGCCATGGAAAAGGAAAGGGCCGCCATGCTGCAGGAAACGCAGGGCATGCTGTACGGGATGCAGTATGAAATACAAACCATGCAGCGCCGGGTGACGGCCATGGAAGAAAAGATCATCCCTTCGCTGCGGCAAACGCTCGACGCGGGCTTCCTGAACTACCAGGAAAACAAACTCGCCCTGCCGAACGTCATCGACGCGTGGGAGGCACTCACCATGATGCAGCTGAACGTGCTGGATGAAAAACTGAAACTCTACGAAATGATCGTCGACTATGAGAAAGAATTATATCGTTAGCATATTGTGCGGGCTGCTCTTTACGGTAGCCGCCTGCAACACCAAACCCGGCGCTCCTGCGGCCAAGGAAGGTCACCAGGAAGAGCGGGTAGACAGTGCGGTGGCGGCGCTGGCGCAACCCGTCAACGTACGGGTGGTAACCGATATGCCGGTAGTGACGGGGGAAACGGGCACCCGCATTTTTACGGTCCAGGCCAGCGGCATTGTCGCATACGATACGCGCAACCAGACCGGCATTGCCAGCAGGGTAGGCGGGCGCATCGAACGGATGCTGATCCGGTACAACTACCAGCCTGTGCAGAAGGGGCAGCTGATCATGGAGATCTATTCGCCCGATCTCGCTGCCGCGCAACAGGAACTGCTCTTCGTGGCGCAAAAAAGCCCGGAGATGCTGGCGGGCGCCAGGCAACGCCTGGTTTTGCTCGGTATGCAACCGGCACAAATCAACAGCGTATTGCAAACAGGAAAGATCATCTATCGTGTGCCGGTATACAGTCCGGCTAGTGGTTACATTCTTGAAAAAACGGCGGCAGCCAACGCAGCACCCTCAGCCGCTGCGCCTGCCGTGCCAACCGGCGACGGAATGGGAGAGATGGGTGCGGGAGGAAGCAGTGCCGCGCCCGCTCCCGCCGCGCCTGCAGCCAGCCCTGTGATGCTGCGGGAAGGCCAGTACGTCGGCGCCGGTCAATCGCTGTTCACCATTTACCAGGCGCATAACCTGGTGGCGGAGTTTTCTTTTCCGTCATCGCAGGCGGCTTATCTGCGGCCAGGCCAGAAATTATTGTTCCACCCCGTGTCGGAAAAAGCGGCGTTGCGGTCGGGCAACATCGGTTTGATCGAGCCCGTGTTCCGTAACGGGCAGAATTTTACGCTGGCAAGAGTGTACCCGGAAAACAACGCCTTCAGGCCGGGACAATTGCTCACCGCACACGTGCCCATCGTCTACACATCCGGATGGTGGCTGCCGGAAAAAGCGGTATGGCGCCTCGGCAACAAGGCAGTGGTATTCCGCAGGGAAAACGGCTCGTTCGTACCGGTAGCGGTGCAGGCGGACGGCGCCGTGCAGGGCATGGTGCGCATCAGTACGGACATCAGCGGATGGCAGTTGGCCGCCAACGCCGCCTACCTCGTAGACAGTGAAAGTTTTATTAAAACCCAACCGTAATGGAAAGAAAGAAATTCATCAAAGCCATCGCATGGGCCGCCATTGCACCCGCACTGGTGCTGGCCGCCTGCGGGGGAACAGATAAAAAAACGGCGGATGCGGCGGTGAAGCAAACCTACACCTGCCCCATGCACCCGCAGATCGTGCAGGATAAACCGGGGACCTGTCCCATTTGCGCGATGGACCTGGTGCCGTTCGATAAAAACAATAAAGATCTGTCGCTGACGCTCGGTGAAAACCAGGTGGCGCTGGGCAATATCACCACGCTCACGGTGGGCGCGGGCGCGCTGCATAATTTCAAACAGCTCAACGGCCGCCTTGCCATCGACCCGGAAAAAACGGCGGTGATCTCCAGTCGTGTGCCCGGCCGCATCGAAAAGCTGTACGTCAAGGAAACCGGCGTGGCCGTCAGCAAAGGGCAGCCGTTGTATAAGATCTATTCGGAACAGCTCGCCTCGCTGCAACAGGAGTACCTGCTGGCCGTAGCGCAGGCTACGCAGTTCCCCGGCGACGCGCGCTTCCAGCAGATCGAAAAGGCGGCGCGGCAGAAGCTGGTGCTGTATGACCAGTCGGATGCGCAGATCAACCGTTTCGTACAGGCGGGGAAAACCGATCCCTACATCACTTATCCTTCGCCGGTGAGCGGTGTGGTGGCGGAGCTTTCTGCAGCCGAAGGGCAATACGTGGGTGAGGGCGGCGCCATCATGCGCCTCGAAGGGTATGGGCAGTTATGGGTGGAAGCGGACGTGTATCCCGCGGAAGCGGCTGCCATCAGACCCGGGCAATCCGTGAAAGTGATAGTGGCCGGTTGGGAACAGGAACCGCAGCAGATGACGGTGCAGTTCATCAATCCCGCATTGCAGCCCGGCAGCCAGGTAATGCAGCTGCGGGGTACGGTCGCCAACCCCGGTAACCGCTGGCAGCCCGGTATGCAGGCAAACATCCTGCTGCCGGCGGGCACGCAGGGCGATGTACTGAGCGTACCGGTGGATGCCGTGATCAGGGATGGTAAGGGCACCCATGTGTGGCTCGAAACCGCCAAAGGGAAATACGCGCCGCGCATGGTGAAAACGGGAGTGGAGAACTTCGATGCCGTGGAAATCACCAGCGGTCTTAAAAACGGCGATAAAGTGGTGGTGACCGGAGCTTACCTGCTATACAGCGAATACATCCTAAAAAAAGGCGCCGATCCGATGGCGAATCATAAACATTAATCAACAATAAACGCATCATCATGAAACAATTCCTGAAAGTAACATGTCCCCTGGCTGCGGCGGTACTGCTGGCAGCCTGTGGCGGCAGCGCAACCTCCGAAAAAACAGCCGCCAAAGAAGATCACGCCGGCCACGATCATGCCGCCGCACCGGCGGCGCCGGCAGCCGTGCAATTGAAAGACGACAAACTGAATGCCGTTTACCAGCATTACGTTCACCTCACCAACGCCCTCGTGAAAGGTGACGCGGCGGAAGCCAAAATCGCCGGCAATGCCATCGAAACGGGTGCAAAGGAAGTGACCGGCGGGGACAAACTCGCGGCGGATGCGGCTAAAATCATGGCGGCGGCGGATATCGACGCGCAACGCACGGCGTATTCCTCGTTGAGCAATGAGATGATCGGGCTGGTGAAAAAATCGGGCCTCAGCAGCGGCGCGCTGTACGTGGATTTCTGCCCGATGGCGATGAACGACAAGGGCGGATACTGGATAAGCGCCTCCAAAGACATCAAAAACCCGTATTTCGGCGACGCCATGCTGACCTGCGGGGAAGTGAAGGAAACGGTGCAGTAGCAGGGTAAGGAGGCCATCCGGAAGGCTGCGGGCGGGGGGCCTGCAGCCTTTGTTATTTGGATTATTAGCAGCGAAATGATAATTTAACCGTTCGCTTAAACACGAACATCATGCTACAGAGATTCAGAATTTGCCTGTATGTGCTATTGAGCATATGCCTTACCGTACAGGCGCAGAATGGTAAAAAGACACGCCTGTTCATCATCGGCAACAGTTTTTCCGGTAACGCGGCAAGCTTCCTGCCCCAGCTGGCGAAAGAAGGCGGCATCGACCTCGAGATCGGCCGCGCGGAACTGGGCGGTTGTTCACTGGAACGCCACTGGAAACTGGCCGAAGCGGATGAAAAAGCCTATAAAGGAAAATCGCTGCGCGAAATGCTGGGCGAAGGCAGCTGGGACATGGTCACCATCCAGCAGTATTCCCTGCTCTCCGGCGACCCGGCTACTTATCAACCTTATGCGCGCCAGCTGGTGGCATTGATCAAATCCCTTCAGCCGAAAGCAAAAATCTATATCCATCAAACCTGGGCTTACCGCAACGATGCGGAAGCATTCGGGAAAATAAAAGGAGAGGAGCGAGCTAAAACCGCTCAGGAGATGCACCGTCATGTAAGGGCCGCCTATCACCGGATCGCCAAAGAACTGGGCCTGACGGTTATCCCTACCGGCGATGCCTTCCGGGCGATGGACGACGACAAAACATGGGGCTACAAAAGAGATGCGGCCTATGATTTTGCAACGCCCAAACCGCCGCAACTGCCCGACCAGACCAACTCCCTGCACGTCGGTTACAAATGGAACAACGACAAACTCACTTTCGACGCCAACCACGCGAATACGGCCGGTTGTTACCTCGGTTCACTGGTATGGTACCGTACGCTGCTGGGAGGGAATGTGAAAGAAGTGAAGTTCAAGCCCGTGCCGGTTTCGGATGCGATGGCCGCGGAATTCAGGAAAGTAGTGGCCGCCCTGTAACGGACGGCATGCGATAAAAAAAGGCGGGAGCACATATGCTCCCGCCTTTTTTGTTATCTCGTTTGTGCCAGCGAACTGCCGAACACGGTCTTTAATAATTCGGTTACACGGGCCGCAGGGTCGCGGCGGATTTTTTGCTCTTCCAGCCCCACTTCATGGAAAATACCGCTGATGGCTCTTTCCGTGACATATGCCGTCAGGTCCGTATTCACGGGCTTGGATGAAAACCGGTTGTACACGGTAAACACGTCCGCCCAGTATTTGGTGGCGTCCACTTTTTTCAGCGCCGCGCTGATCACCGGCTGGAAGGCAGTGGTGAGCGCCGAAGTGGTTTTCTGTTTGAAATAATTGGTGGCGGCGAAATCGCCCCCGCGAAGAATGCCGATGGCATCGGTGATGCTCATCTGCCGGATGGCGTTGATGAAGATGGGCGCCGCGGATTTGGCCGCTTCTTCCGCGCCGCGGTTCATGGCGAGAATGGCTTTGTCGACCACATTGCCCAATCCCACGCTGCGCAGGGTATTCTCTACTTTCTGCGCTTCCGGCGGCATCAGGATCTTCAGCACGGCATTCGCAAAAAAGCCGTTCGGCGCAGAGAGGCGGTTAGCAGTGTTCTGGGTACCGATGGTAAGCGCTTCTTTCAACCCGGATGCGATCTGGAAACTGTTCGGCTGCCCGCTTGTAGTAGTGGGCAGGTTGTTGATGATCTGCTGGGTGGTTTCACAACCGCTAAGCACGATGATGGATAAAAAGCTGGCAAAACAAATGCGTCTCATGACAGGTGTATTTTGGTGCAAATATATAAACTGGCGTTAAACGTCATCCCTGTATCACTGCTGCATACATCGTGCCACCATATAAGGATTCATAACTGCCGAGCCGTTGCACCCGGTTATACCCCATTTTAGCGGCCAATGCTTCGAGTTTGGCGTATGACACGGGATAAGGCACCCAAACAGGCACAGGTACCTCGGTATCGTATTCCACCACGATATACAGCGGCTGTTTCCGGAAAAAAGCGGCTGTTTTTTTGAGAAAAGCGGGTTTGTCGGCCACATAATGCAGGGAATTGGCCATCAGGATGCCGTCCAGCGCCTCCAGGGGCAGTTCGTCGGCCACAAAATCAGCCTTTACGGGCAGAATGTCGACCTCGCCCTTTTCCGGCGGCATCGCTATTTTATCGACGGCGTAGATGCGGCTGCGGGGGGCGAGCAGGGTAGCCAGCGCATGGGTGAAAAGGTATTCGCCGCTGCCCAGGTCGGCCCATTGCTGCGGCGTGGTTTGTTCAATGCCTGCAGGTAGCAGGAGGGAAATCGCGTCTTTCAGTTTCATGAGGAGGAAGTTGCCAAGATGAAAAGATAAGATAAATGGCGGATTGTTTTTTAGCGGTGTATTGATTAAATTACGTACACGGATTAAACCCCCTTCCACATGCGCGTTTCAAACCTGCCTGCCGCTATCGTGAAGACCGTTCTTCTTTTCGCCACCTGCGCCCTGACTGTTTCTGTTCATGCCCAGGAGCCCGCGGCCCGCACTGCCGTCAGCCGCCTCGAAAAGAACATCCCCTCACTGATCCGTGATAACTACATCCCGGCGCTTTCCGCTGCGTATATCCGCGAAGGTAAACCTGTCTGGCATGCCCATTTCGGAACGGCGCAGGCGACGGATAAAACGCCGGTGACCGACTCCACCATATTCGAGGCCGCATCCCTGAGCAAAGTGGCCACAGCCTACGCGGCCCTCCGGCTCGTGGATGCGGGCCGCCTGCATCTCGATACGCCCTTGTACGCATACCTCGGCAACAACTACGAGATCGGCGACGACCCGCGCATCAAAGGCATCACCGCACGCCGCGTACTCTCGCATTCCGCGGGTTTCCCGAACTGGCGCAACCGTGGCGATTCTTTGCTGCCCGTGAATTTTGATCCGGGATCCCGCTTCGGGTATTCCGGCGAAGGGTTCGTATTCCTGGCAAAAGTGATGGAGAAAATCACCGGCATGCCGCTGGAACAGCTCCTGCAGCAATCGGTGTTCGTGCCGCTGGGTATGACGCACAGCAGCATGGTGTTTCACCCGGCGCAGCGGCAGCTATACGCTACCCGTCACAGCTGGCTGGGCAAACCCTCGTGGCTGGCGGATTATCCCAACGCCAACGCGGCCGCCAGCCTGCGTACCACGGCGATGGATTATGCCACCTTCCTGGCGGCCGTGCTCAACGGCACGGGGTTATCCGAATCTTCCCGCCGGCAAATGTTCGCATCCCAGGTAAAAGTAGATACCGCAAAGCCGCAACTGGCCTGGGGCCTCGGCATCGGGCTGGAAATAACGCCCAAAAGGCGTTACTGCTGGCACTGGGGCGACCAGGGCGACGCAAAGGCCCTCTTCGTGGCGGATATCGATACGCGGAACGGCCTGGTGTATTTCACCAACAGCGCCAACGGCCTCGCCATCGCGCCGGAGATGACCGGCCTGGCATTGGGCAACGGCCCGCGCGATATCCTTGCTTATGTGAAATACGCGGAATTTGACCCGGCTGCGGTGCAGCTGGCAGACGCCATCCGCAGCAAAGGAGCGGCGGCGGCGCTGGCGGCTTATCTGCGCGACCGTCAACACACCCTCAGCGAAGATGTGATGAATAACATGGGCTACATGTTCCTCCGCGAAAAAAAATACCCGGAAGCCATCGCCGTGTTCACGCAGAACTCCAAGGACTACCCGGCGTCGTATAATGTGTGGGACAGCCTGGCGGAAGCCCTGATGGAAAACGGCGACAAAGCCCCGGCCATTCAGTACTACGAAAAATCACTGGCGTTGAATCCCGATAACAAAAACGCTGTGGACCAGCTGAAGAAACTGCGGCCATAACAGCGGCATCATCCCAAAAAATGTATCATCATGAAACCCTGTATTATTCTCCTTATGCTATGCGCTGCCTTTCTGAATGGAAGAGCACAAACAGCCGGACTGCCGGACAGTACGCTCCGGAAAATCGACCGTCTTTTCGAAAAATGGGATAACGATCACAGTCCCGGCTTTACTGTCGGCATCGTCAGGAACGATTCGCTGATTTTCAGCAAAGGCTACGGTATGGCGAACCTCGAATACAACATGCAGAATACCCCCGCATCCATATTTCACGTCGCTTCCGTGTCCAAACAATTCACCGCCTACGCCATCGTATTGCTGGCCAGGCAGGGAAGGCTGCAGCTCGATGATGACGTACGAAAATACCTGCCCTGGTTCCCCGACCTGAAAGAAAAGATCACCATCGCGCAGCTGCTGCATCACATCAGCGGTATCCGCGACCAGTGGCAGCTGCTGGCCACCGCCGGCACCCGGCTCGATGATGTGATCACGCAGGAACAGATCATCAAGATACTCAGCCGCCAGCAGGCGCTTAATTTCAAACCCGGTGAACGATTTAACTATTGCAACAGCGGCTACACCATGGCCGCGGAGATCGTTAAGGCGGTGACGGGGAAAACGCTCCGCCAGTTCACCGACTCGGCCATTTTCAAACCGCTGGGCATGCGGGACACACACTTTCACGACGATTATACCGAAGTAGTGTACAACCGCGCCTATTCCTACTTCCGTGGCGACGACGGCAAATTCCATAACGCGGTGCTGAGTTATTCCAACGCCGGCGCCACAAGCCTGTTCACCAATATCAACGACCTGGCCAAATGGGTGATGAACTTCTATGCGCCGAAAGCCGGCACTGCGGAAGATATCAAACGGCTCGCACAAAAAACACGGCTCAACAACGGGAAAGAAATCGACTATGCCCTTGGCATCAGCCATGTTGTTTACCGGGGGCGGAAGGGACTGGCGCACAACGGCGCCGATGCCGGTTACCGTACCACATTGACGGTTTTCCCGGACCTGAAAATGGGATTCATCGTGCTGGCGAACCGGGCGGATTTTAACCCGGGAGAAAGGGCCATGGAACTGGCCGCCCTGTTTATACCCGCCCCGGAAAAAGGAAAACCCGCACCGAAGCCGGACAGCAGTCTCGCCATGCTGAAAAACGCCGCGCTGATACGCCCGTTCGAAGGCAGTTATATTTCGGACGAAGGCACCCAGATGAAATTCCGCCTGAACGATAACAAATTCTACGCCGATGCCTTCGGCAGATCGGAGTTGCTGCAGCAAAAAAAGGATACTTTTTATACGCTGGGCACACCCGCCGTTTCATATGTGTTCAATGCCTCCGGCAGCGGAGACACTACAGCGCTGGTGACCTTTTCCCCGGGAGAAACGGCGCTGCTGAAAAAATCCGTGCCCGTGCCGAAAACCAGCGAGGTACTGAACACTTATGCGGGTACCTATTACAGCCCGGAGCTGGAATGCAGCTACCGCATTGTGGTGAAAGACGGTGGGCTGGTGATGACCAGCAGCAAGTATAACGACATGCCGCTGCGCTTCGAAGGGCCCGATCACCTGCTGTCGAACTGGTGGTGGATGTCGAAATTGCATGTGCTCCGCGATGGCGGCAAAGTGACCGGTTTTGAGGTCAACGACGGGAGGGTGCTGCATTTGAAGTTCAACAAAATACAATAGGGCTTATCCCTTTCCTTCCTTCACCAGTTCCCGGCGGATGGCGTAGAGCAGCTCCGGCGAAGTGATTTCTTCTTTCTGGTTGCTGATCAGCTTCAGGCAGCAGAAATAGGCGATGTTGTTGATGTTCGAGCCGGTGAGCTCGTGTTCGTTCGAAATATGCTCGAGCGAAATGTCGCTGGCAAACTTCACCCGTTCGGGGAACGACCGTTCCCAGAGAATATAACGTTCTGTTGCGGAAGGCACCGGGAAGTACACCACGTTCTGCATCCTCCGAAGGAAAGCCTCGTCCATATTGGCTTTGAAGTTGGAAGCGAGGATGATGAGGCCGTTGTAGCTTTCGATGCGCTGCAACAGGTAACCCACTTCCTGGTTGGCGTATTTGTCGTGCGCGTCATGGATTTCGGTGCGTTTGCCGAACAGCGAATCCGCCTCATCAAAAAAGAGGATCCACTTTTTCTGTTCCGCCCGGTCAAATATCCTTGAAAGGTTTTTCTCCGTTTCACCGATGTATTTCGATACCACTTTGGACAGGTCTATCCGGAACACGTCGAGCCCGGTGGATTTGCCCAGCAACGTGGCCGCCATGGTTTTGCCCGTGCCGGGAGGGCCGTGGAACAACGCGCAGTAGCCGCGTTTCATCCGCTGTCCGAACTGCCACTCGTGCAGCAGCGTATGGTGGTGTTTGATCCATTCTTCGATTTCGCGGATTTGCTGGAGGGTGTAACCGTTCAGTACAAGATCGTCCCATTCGCGGGAAGTGCTGATGTATTCCGCCGCAAACTCGGAGGAAAAACGGGGGTGGCTGATTTGCCCGGTGAGCCAGAACTCCAGTGTTTCTTCGGCCAGCACGAGCCGCCCGCCCATCATCGGTTCGCCGTAGGGGACCGTTTCGATGGAAAGGATGCCTTTCCTGAAAAATACGCTGCCATGCAGCAGGCGGTGCTGCAGCTCTACCCGGCGGTTCACGTCGTTGCCGGCCAGGATGAACAGGAGGGTTTCGCCGGTGGGCAGGGTGCCGCGGTGGTGCAGGCTTTTGGAACCGCCGAAGTCGATGAAATTGCTGCCGTCGGGCAGGTATTCTTTGATGATGTCGTCGTAAAAGGAGGGTTGCAGATGAGGCGCCAGGGCCAGCAGCAGGCACACGTATTCATCGGCGTCCGGCTGCTGCTCTTCCATCCAGAGGGCGAACGGGCTCCCGTCGTGCCAGTACGCATCGGCATCTACCGTTACGTCGTCGGTTTTGCCGAAGTGCAGCGCCAGGCGGCCGGAGATGTAACTGCGCAGGTATTGGAGGGGAATATGAAAAGAATACGGGGTCATGTTATTCGAGTTGTGAAAGGATTTGCAGATAGGATTTTAACTCCACTTTTTGCAGATTGTTGGCGTTCAGCTCCCCGCCCAGTGCGATGGCCGGCACAAAACCGTAACATTCTTCGTACGTAATGGGCCCCAGCCGCTTCCGCGCTTTTTCGTACAGGTTGAAATAATAGTATTCGTTCAGCGATTCATCGGCGGTAACGGAGAAGTTGAGCAGGTCGGCAAGACCGAACTCCTCATACGTCGTTACATCGAGGTACGCGGGATCGAAAGAGTGATGTGTGCCGCCCTGTTCGAAAATGACCCCGCCGAGCCCCGTGCGCACGAGCGGCGTCACACCTTGTAAATCCGCGGCCTGTTCCGTTTCCTGCCGCAGGTCGTCCGGGTCCACCAGCCAGAAAAATCCGTTATTGAAAGAGCAGAAGCCGTCGGCTTTCCACATCTCTATCAGGAAGTCCGGTACTTTGCCGGTGTATTTACGGATGGTGGCTTCACTCGCGGGCGTAAACGTTCCCTCGTCTTTCGGGTGTTTGCGGAGGAAGATATCTATTTCGTCCATGGTCGTCAGTTTATTTTGATCTTCACGTTTTCACTGGAATGTTTGGCGGGTTTCACTTTTTCCACGCCCTGTACAATGAGCGGCACCTGCGTTTTCCACTGGCTGCCCAGCGATGAGTTGACGTTGGTGGCGCCGTGCCCGCCGAATTTGTCGCCTTCACCGCCTGCCACCTGGTCCACTTCATGCAGCAATGCCTTGCCGGACAGGAACGCGTCCGTTTTGCTTTCGGCCATGCTCTTCGCCTTGATGTCGAGCGCGGGCGGTTTCAGGGTGGGCGACGTGATCTTCAGTTCGTCGTACGATTCTTTCAGGTATTTCGACAACAGCTTCTGCCGTTCCATTCGCTTGCCACGGTCGAGGCCCGGCGTGTCCCTGCCCAGTTTCTCGAAGTTGTAGCGGTTGGCCAGCCAGTTCGCGATCTTCATATTGTTGATGGCCACCTCCTGCATTTTGAGCTGATGCTGGAACTCCCCGGCCGGATGCGCGGGATTCTTCACAAAGGTAAGGGCTACCACGTCCATTTTGTCTTTCAGGTTGTCCGTCCCTTTGAGCTGGGAAAGTACGCCGGCCAGCAGGGTGAACTGCGTATCGAGGTCGGCCTGTTTTTTGGCGGCCTCGGGGGGCGTGTCTGCGGGTGTGCGTTTGATCTGCCCGATCTTGCTCAGGATGCCGCGGGCCGTGTTCACCGGGCCCACATTGGCCGGGTCGAGGCCCTGCAGCCGCGTCAGGTAGTCGTTGGCCAGGGTTGGGGTGGAAGCGATGTAAATTTCCGCGCTTTCGTCTTTGCCCTTGAAATACACGGAGTGTGATTTCTGATCGCCGCCTGTGAAGGTTTTGCGGATCTTCAGCCAGCCCATCAGTTTTTCCTTGGCTTTGGCGAGGAACTTCTTGCCTACTTTCACCACCCAGTCGATCACCTTGTCGATCGCCTTGTCTACCGGCGCACGCAGCTTCTTGATGATGGTCACCACCTTGTCGGAGATCTTGCCGAGGCCGAGGAAGTTGGCGAGGAAACTGATGGCCAGGCTCAGCATGCCGCCCAGCACGCTTTCCACCTTGTTCGCCGCTTTGCCGATGGCGCCGCCGGCAATTTCCACCATGCTGTCGATCACCGCCATGCCCACCTGCGCGATCTGCTGTATTTTCTGCACGAGGAACATGATGGTGTTGTAAATGGAGATGATGGACTGTATGAATGCTCCCGCAGGGTTGAGGCTGCTGAGCAGTTTCACGATGGCGGCCTGCACCACGGTAACGGTCACATAGGTAGTAACCTCTGAAATGAATTGTGCTTTGAGTTCTTCGATTTTGTCCTGCATTTTGTCCCATGCCGCCGCCGGCCCTTCGTTCACCAGCGTCTGCACCACGTCGAAGCCGGCTTCCATGGCTACCACGGCAGTTTCGCCGATGGCTTTCACCAGTTTGCCGCGAACGTTCTGCCAGGTGAGGCCGAATACGGACAGGCCGAGCTTGATGATCTCTTTCAGTGTGAACGCCTGTGGAATGTAGATGTTGGCCCCTTTCAGCGAGCCCAGCAGCCAGTCGATCAGGCCTTTTTTCAGCCAGGTGCCGAAGCGGTTCTTGAACTGGTTGAAGCCCTGTTTGGCGGCGTTGACGAGGTGGCCTACGAACACCATCGGCTTTTCGAGAATGGACTTGAACGCGCCGCGCACCTTTTGCAGGTAAGGCATGGCGCCCGGGGCTACCACGGAGAAGATGATCTCCAGCAGGTCGAAGATGGTATTCATCGCCCAGTCCGCGAACGAAGCCGCGAAACCGCCGAATACCTTGAATACTTTGGAGAAGAGGTTGGGCAGGATGATAAAGTCCATCACCTCGATGGATTTCAGCATGGCGATGAAATCCTGCGGGAAAGATTTTACCATGTCCATCAGCCCCTTCATGGCTTTCTGGAACCAGGCGAAGGCTTTGTCTACCGCGTTGCCTTTCTTGATATTGTCCCAGATGTCCTGCCGCCCGATCATTTTCATGAACCCGCCGATGAGCGTGTCCGCATTGCGGGGCACGGATTCGTTGGTGATGGGGTTGAAACCGATCACGGCGCAGAGCAGGTCGAAACCGGGCGCTTTGGCGGCTAATGCGGCGAGCGGTTTGAGCACGGCGTCGCGGATGAACTGCATGATCTCTTCGAACAGCCCCTTGATGAAGCTGATCACGTCGTTCACCGGCGTGCTGAAAATGCTGACGGCCCGGTCCCAGGTCTGGCCGGGAGAGAATATGATATCGGACAGATCCAGTTCGCTCCTGAACTGGTTGATGCCGTTGATGATCTGGCTGACGAGGTTGGAGAATTTCTTGAGTTTGCCTTCCACCCAGCTGCCGGCTTTCTCGAACACGCTGTATTTCTCCAGCGCCTGGGTGATCAGGCCGCCGCCGGGCAGGAATTCGACGATGGCCCGCAGGATGTTGGCGGCGCTGGTATCCACGCTGGCGCCGGTAATGGGGTTGGTGCCCACCACGATGGTGAACATCCGGAAACCGGGTACATAGGTGTGCGCTTTTTCAGACATCCAGTCGAGCGCATCCTGCCAGGAGGGAATGCGCAGTTCGATGCGCTGCACCTGCGGCTCAACGCGCGGCGCTGCGGGCGCTTCCGTACGTTGTACGCTGTGGCCCTGCTGCACCACGTGGGTCAGCTCATGGGCCAGCAGCTGTTTACCGCCGGAGGTGCCGGGCTGGTATTCGTTCTGGTTGAAGAAGATGTGATTCTGGTAAGTGAACGCCTTGGCGCCGGCTTCATTACTGAGTTTGGACGCGTCGGGCCCGCTGTGGATGCGTACGTTGCTGAAGTCGGCATTGAAGCGGTGCTCCATGAAGTTTTTCGTGTCGTCAGACAATGCATGGCCGCCGCCGCTTTGCTGGCGGATGCCTTCGCCGAGGTCGTTGATGGCGGACGATGGTGTGCCTTCCCCTTTCCGCTGCACCTTGTCTTCCTTCGGCGCAGCGTTCATCTGCACTTTATCGTCTTTCGCGGGAGCGGCTTCTTTTTTCTGTATTTTATCCTCCTTCGCCGGGGCGGGCGCCTTCTCGTCCTTGGCGGCTTCTTTTTTCTGTACTTTATCTTCTTTCGATGGAGCGGTATTCACCGGCGCCTTCTCATCTTTCGCAGGCGGCGCCTCTTTTTTCTGCACCTTGTCGTCTTTCGGGGGCGCCTCTTTCATCGCGGGTTTCTCTTCCTGCGCCGGTGCTGCTTTCATCTGCACCTTGTCCATTTTCGCCGCGGCGGGCTTGGGCTGTTCAGGCGCTGGCGACGGTTTTACAGGCGGCTTTTTAGGGCCTTTTTCGGGCGCGGCTTTCGTTTGTACTTTCTTGTCTTTATCGGCGGTTTTTTTACCGTCTGTAACCGGCGCGCGCATCACTTTGTCCGCCATCTGATCGGCTTCCTTTTCAGCGGGGTCGTTGGGTGCGCCGATTTTCAGTTTGGCCTGGACGGGGGTGGAGGAGGAGGCAAAAAACGGCTTTTCCTCGCTTTTCTGCGAAGATGATTTTTTCTGCGGCGGGTTGGCGACAGAGGTTTTAGCAGCCGTATCTGCACCTGATTTCATGCATCCGGGGTTTAACGTTTTAAATCCATTCCGTCCAGATCAGTTTTTTGGGTTTGCCGAACGGCAGCGCGGTGACCTGGTATCCCCAGGGCAGTTCGCCCAGCAGCCATTCGTCGTAACTCAGGCTTTCCACCTGCAGTAGCCAGTTGCCTTCACTGTCTTTGGCCGACAGTTTGCCGGCCCGCTGCAGGAAACTGCTGCGCAGCCCGTCGATGCTGGTGTTTTTCAGCACCGGCCAGTTACCGATCACGGAGCGCAGTAAATCCTCGGCTTCCCCGATGTGCGCCGCTTCCAGCGAATTGATCTTTTCGATGGGGCGCTGCACGGGGATGCCGCATAATATTTTGTTGAAAACCATTTCATGTTCTCCCACGCCGGTACGGCCCGTGGCCAGGTATTCCAGCAGGGCCGCGGCATATCCTTCGCGCAGCAGGCCATTGCCGTCCGCCGCGCCGCAATTGCGGAGAAACGGGGCAATGAACGGCGCCAGCAAAATGAGGCCGGCGTTGTGAATGTAATAGGAATCGTATTCATCGTCCGGCAGCATCTCTTCCGCAGGTGTTGCGGCCGGTGTTTGTTGCAGCGTCGACAATACGCACTGCACCAGGGTTTCCTTTTCCTCCGCCGTTTGCATCGCTTCACCGGTGCTGATCCCGTGTAAGCGTTCCCGTATGCCGGCGGCGGACAATGTCCGTAATTCGGGCACGGCAGCATAGGCCAGCTGCGTCATTGCACCGGAAGCCATAGACAGGAGGGGGGCATCGCCCTGCACGACCGCCTTTAACTGCCAGCTGAAAAACTGCCGCTCCGCAGCGGCAAACGTGATGGGAGAGAGGGCCAGCAAAATGCGGCGTACGGCCAGCGTGCGGGCATAGGCCGTATCATGCAGCAACGGCAATATCTGTTGCTGCCACGGACGTGAAAACTGTAAAAGGAAACGTTGCCTTGCGGCGGGATGTTGGTAAAGAAGGGTGCGAAGTTCCTGCGCCGTGCCGGGAGATGCGGAAAGAAGGTTGAGTAAAGCAGCTTCCCAAACTTTGACTTGGTCAGGGGATGCCCACCAGAGGAGGACGCCTGTCCGCAAAAAATGAAAAAGTACCAACTCAACCCTACTTTCTGTTACACTTTGTGCATCTCTTTTATACACTATCAAATTACCGTCGTTCGCAGGGGCAGGGGCCGCGCTCCTTTTGGGCTGGGCCCTGCTGGAAAGGGCGGCCTCCAGCTGGGTGGCAACCGAGGCGGTGATCGCCTCCTCGAGGTTGCCGGCATCAAGGCCGTCCACATTTATACTAAGATAATCAATTATGATGTTTTCATTGTCATATAAATCCAAGACTTTTTCGATGGCCGCAGTCAACCTGCTTTCACACAATGAAGCCACGAGCCGCTGCAATTCCAGCGCCTGCGCTTCAGTGCCGTTCAGGATCACCTCCACGGTCTGCTTCTGTATCAGATGCATCGCCATCAGAAGTCCATGGTTTTCGTGATGTCATGATAATTCCAGCAACCGTTTTCGCTGAGCACGATCACGCGGACGTTCACCGGATTGCTCAATGTCTGCTCCAGCTCCAGCTGCGCGCCTATCCCGAAAGCAGGCACGGCGTCGTTGACGATCCAGTATATCGCTTTGTAACTTTCCGGGTTGGAAATCACCAGCAGGTTGCCGTCGGTACCAATGTCGAATTCATCGGCCATGCAGGGATCGTTCAGCGGTTTGTCGTCGCAATCGGTAATGAGGCAGCCGAATTTGGGGATGCGGGTCTGGAACTGCCGCTCCTTGTACCGCGCGGTGATGTACACGCCGGTGTTGGTATAACGGTATTCGTAGAAAACACCGTTCACCTGGAGCGATACGGAAAACTCCACCTTGTAACACTGCGGGGACGTAATTTGCAGCAAGCCCGTTCCCTCTCTGCCGGACCGTATGTCGTATTCGAATTGCACCCGCCCGGTGCCGCGCAGGCGTTTCATGATGTCTTCCGTGATCATGTTGCACAGCTCGGTGATCACCTCGTCGTAATTGGCGTTGCTGATCTGTTTGAACTGGAGGGCATTCTTCATCTCTTCCGTAAAATCTTCGTCGTAGATCACCGCGGAATCGCCGTCTTCGATGGTGACGTAGGCAAACGACACTTCAATAGCGCCTTCCTGGTAAGTATCGGCCGGTTTCGCCAGCCACATCGGGTATTTGCAGGCGTAGGTAATGCCGTTGCAGGGCCTGTCGCAGGCGGGCTCGCATGTTTTGGGGGCCACGGTCACGGACGAAGAAGCGTTCGTACTGTCGAGCACGGTGACCTGCCCGCCCTGGTTGGAGCCGAAGGTGCGGGTGAATTTGCTTTTCACTTCCACCCCGTTCTGATAATACGGCGCAATACCGCCGTTGATGCGGAACGTCACCACGTTGACGCTTTCCTTGCATTCTTCGTCTTCGATGATCAGTTCCAGCGGTTGCTGGGCTTCCTGTATGATGTACTGCACCGGCGTGCCGTCGTTGCTGATGATGTAGGGCAGGAAGAAGTCGGCGAACACGATGCCTTCCGTCACTTCCACGGTGGTGCCGGCCAGGATGTCGCGGACGAACCGGTTGTTCGGATTCCTGCCGATCGTGTTTTTCGGCATCATGGCCATGAACGCATCTTCCGCGATCTTCTTCGTTTTCGGGTCGTCGGGGTTGAGGGCTTCCACCAGCGTGGTGTACGTTTGCAGCGCCTTGGCGTCTACATTGTACAGCTTGGCCATCTGCTGGTTCACGGTGTATTTGTTGTAGGCATTGGCGCCGGCGTCGATCTCCACCACCGTCAGCAGGTTGGAATTGCCGCCCACCGGCGGAGGCGCTACCATATCGCCATGGTACACCAGTATAAAGGTGCCGCCCACGGGCACGCCGCCTTTATGTTGCAGGCCCACGTGTTTTTCGGCGTAGTTGCTGAGCAGGAAAGCTTCTTTCAGCGCATCGAGGCGTTTCTTGTAGGCGGCCACCAGTTCTTCCAGTTCGTCCGCCTCGCATTTGTAATTGGCGGCGGTAATGTTCCGGAGGGCCTGGATGATCTGCGGCGTTACCTGGGACAGGGAGGTGATGGGATTGAGCACGGTCGCGCCCTTGCATTGCACGTTTTCCCGCAGCAGGAGGTAATTCGTTTCCAGGTCGTCGAAATGCGCGGTAAAAGAGGCGATATCGACATTGTCCGCCTTGTTGCCGGTCTTGACGGCCACGATGTCGAACGGCAGCCGGTTGCTTTTGCGCACGCTGGTCAGGTACTTGAGCACGGCCTTGTAGTTTTTGCCCACATGACCCTCTATCCTGAAAAAGTTATACGGTTCCAGGTCGTACCGCAACGGCGTTTTCACGAAGTCGGCCACGGCCGGGTATTCCACGGCGCGGTACGACAGATTCTGGTTGGCCCTCCCGGCTTTGGTGAGTTTGTAGTTCCAGTGCTCGAACAGCCGCTTGCCGTTCCCCTGCACCGTTTGCGCATAGTAGTGCGGAATGGATTTCACGGACAGGCTGCCGCCCATCAGGGAAGGGGTTACCCGCAGGTCGGAATTGAGCACCCCGTTCCCGTTGAGGATCGTCGGCGCCACAATCTCAGGGAAAGAACCGAGCATCAGGTACAACCGGTTAAACAATTGCACGATCTCTTCGGCTCTTTGCCCTTCCTTCGCCAGCACGGGCGAAGGGATAAAATAATGGCGATACTGGCTGGGCTCCGGCGGGTTGATGGCTTCTTTGAGGAATACATGCCGCGGGAACCAGGCAGGGTCAGGACAACAGGCGGCCAGTATCGGCGCCGCCCGGTCTTTTATTTCGTTGTAAGCTTCAATGAGGTCGCTGATGAAATCATAATAGTACTGGTAATAGTATTGCCGCGCCAGCTGCAGTTTGTTGGTCCCGTCGAACGGGAAGGCCTTTATTTTCTGGATGGCCGTATTGAGGTCGTTCACCGGGATGCCGAGAAAACCGAAAGCAGCCACGGCATTCGTAAGGTTAGCCGCCACCACATCGCTGATGAAGGTTTTGGTGAGGATGTTGCGGTAGGCGTTCACCACATCGTCGGTCGTGCGCAGGTTGGTGGACAGTACGTCGAACCGCGGCATGCGCAGATCGGGCAGGTTATTTTTGGTGGTATAGTAAGGGATGTTGGTCTTCAGCAGGTCCGCCAGCTCCTTTTTGATCAGCAGCGTGCGGACGGTTACGGAAATGGTGGCGCCTTTGTCGTCGCATGAATTGGGCAGGCAGTTTTTATTCGCCGTTTTGCTCAGCTCCACGAACAGTATCACCACTTTACCGTTGAGGTAGTTATTCACGTTGTCGATCGGCTTCACCGTACCGTCGCCGATCGGTGCGGCCGGCAGCAGCTCCATGATGGGGTGCTGCGCCTCGTTCACGTCGAGCGGGGGATACTTCACATCTTTCGGCACTTTGTAAGGCCGCTGGAATTTATGCACGATGTCTGCATCCTGGATGGCGAGGTAGCCTTCGGAGGTGACGCAGCAGCCGCGTGTAACGGTGATGGACGTGCCGTTGGCCGCCGTGACCACGTTCAGCCCGCACACGATGCCGACGCCGATGAGGTGGCTGCGCGTGAGGCGGCCCTGCTCGTCCGTATAGGCAAAGAGGGTGTTCAGCTGGTCTTTCGTGAGCACCTGGTTCACTTCAAATTGCGGGTAGTTTTCAATTAACGGTATCATATCTGTTATGGGCTTCAATGATTGAATAATATACCTTAACCTAAAGCGGTGGCGCCAAGGCGTACGGGGTTCGTGTCGTTCCCATCCTCGCAGTCGTGCAGGGTGGCTGGCGGATAAATGCTCTTCAGTTCGTATAACAATTGTATCAGCACCGCATGCGTTTGCAGCAGCTGTATTTTATCGTTGTCGTAAAAGCTGATGAAAAGGGCGTTCACGGCGTCGGTATCGATGCCGGCGCAGGTGGGCGTGAGGGCATTGATCATGGCGTCGAACGATACCTTCTGCAAGCCGGCGGCGTAGTGGATCTTCACCCACTGGTGGATGGCGTGCGTGTATTGCTGCATGATGCCGGTCACGCATTTGCACAGCTCCTTCTCCGGTACGTTCTTGTTGGCCGGTTGCAACGTGAGCAGCCTGCGCAGCCGCTTTTCGAGATAGGCGTCTTTGGGCTGGAGTTTGGCGTTTTCCACCAGCCAGGCGCACCAGGCTTTTTTAAGGCGGCTGTAAATGAAACAGGCGGAATTGTTCAGCCAGTAGTTCACCACCCAGGTGCGGATACCGGCATGGGCGGACGCGGGAATGGTGCTGATGGCGGCCACCAGCGGCGCCACGGCTGCATCATAAACGGCCTCGGCTTCTGCCTGCACGAGCGGGGAATGCCCCTTCTCCTGCATCTTGTCGCGGTAGGCTTCGTTCATGGCGGCGATGATGGCCACGGTGCGCAGGCACATTTCATGTTCCAGTACGCCGGTTTTGGCGGGCACAGGGTTCTGCGCGTTCCACAACAGGTCGGTGAGGTCGCAGAGCAAAGTGCCGGGGCATGCCTCGTTGGCAACCCAGCAGATCTTGGGCAGCAGGTGCGACGGCGTTTCGAGCCGGATCGTGTTTTCGGCGTAACGCCGGTATTCGATCTTTTTGTTCTGCACATGCCAACCGGGCATCACAAACGTGAGCCGGAAAGAATACGGGTCGTTGTCGTAACAGGTGTGGCAGCCGTCGTCGAGGCAAATGGGCAGCAGCAGCTGGCCGGGTATGCGGGGCCGCAGCAGCAGGTGCTCGATGATCACCATGTCTTCCACATCCGGGATATTGAGCATGGCGCTCAGCCGCAGCTGCAGCCCGGCAATGTTGAGGATGTTGCAGGGCGATGCAATGGTATGGTCGATGGCCCGGGCGCGGTTGGGACTGGCCTTTGGATACGCTTTCAGGAAATTGGTCTTGACCTTCAGCAGGTCGGCCAGCGCGGTTTCCTTGTTGGCCTGTATCTCGCTGTACTGCAGCAGCGCATAGTCCGTGAAATTCTCGGCAAAGCGGGCCATCAGGTGGTCCATGAACTGGTTGCGGCGGGCAAGACCGCTCTGGCCGGGCTCTTTCAGGTCCTGCAGCTTCGCGGCGTTCAGCGTAGGGAAATAGAGGTCGGTGATGTTCTCCACGTCGGCATTGCCCAGCAGGCGGGTGAAATAACTCCGCGTTTTCGTTTCGTCGAGTATGAACAGCTCGCCGATGTGCTGGAGCTGGGCGAGGTAGTTCACCAGTATCTGCTCGAAGAACAGCAGGTAAGCTTTCATCTGCCGGGCCTGTGCCTTGCGCAGGTCGGAAACACCGTCGGGCAGGCCGCTTTCGCTGATGCCGTAAGTGGCCGGGAAGGAATATTGTACGGGGTAGTAGTCTTCAAAGTCGCGCACCTCGCCCACAGGCAGGTCGAGCGTGTTTTTGACGCCGGCCGTTTTCATGTGCTCGCGGTTGCCGCGCAGGAACTGCAGGGTGGCATTGAGCTCCTCGTTGCTGGCTTTCAGGAAGGGATAACCGTTCTTGAAAAAGAGGAACTTGGAACGCTGCAGGTACAGCCGGGGCTGGTGACCTTCGGTGATGGGCAATGCCCAGGGGCGGCTGTGGTAGATCACGTCGCCGCGACTGTCGTAACTCGTCATCAGGAAATTGGTGACGGAAATCACGCCGGGTATGTCCATGATCTCGTTGATCATATCGGAGGCATACACTTCGCTCCGCAGCGTGGCCTTGTCGAGGTCTTCGTTGCGGATGAACCCGTTCTGCAGCAACGGCCCGTTGAAAATAGCCGTCACCGGGTATTTTTCGTTGAGCAGCTGCGCGAGGGTATATACGGGAATGGTGGGGTTCAGGTATTGTTCGATGCGCACGATGATTTCAGCTTCCACTTTTTCGATGTCCGCATCGGGCTGCAGCTCGATGTCCATACAGACGCTTACGTCTTCCATCGGCACCAGGCTCACGTTGCAGAACGTTTCATCGAGGTTGCGGTGGGCATGGAGGTTCTTGCGCGTTTCACCGAGCAGCACGTGGATTTTTTCGATGTTCTTTTTATACGTGTGCACGATGCCGGCGGCGTCCTGGATGGCTTTGGTGATATCGTCGGCTTTCAGCACGGCGGCGCCGGATGAAGGGATATACACATTCAGGACGGCGGAGGTGAGGGCGATGATGACGCCGTTATCGAGCGTTACATCGAGGTCTATCTGTATGGCCTGGCGCACGGCCTTGGCCACGTTGGCGTTGGTGACGGGCAGCCCGTCTTTTCCGAGAATCGATTTGACCACCACCTGCGTCACTTTGCGGGCGGGGTCGGTGAGCAGCTGCAGTTCGTCCCAGCGCTGCGTCACGATGGTATAGTCGGGAAGGCGCAGTTCGAGCACGGCATCCTTCCGCTCGTCGTTATCGTAAATGAGCGTCTGGTACACCCGGCCGTCGTTGATGTCGCCGTACACGGGGTCGCTTTCGAATTCGATCAGCACGTCGTACAACCCTTTTACGCTGACTTTTTCGTTGGGCTGCAGGTTGCCGCTGGTTTTGGGCTGATAGGTCAGTTTGCCGGCCTTTTCGTCCGCGTAAAACTCTGTTTCGCAGTTGCAGTGGTCGCCGCAGGGCTCATCGGCGGCGGGCGTGTCGTCGCAATGGCATACCCGCGGTATCAACCAGGCATTCTGGATGCCGGCCTGGTCTATCAGCAGCTTGCGGTAGTCGCGGATAGTGAGGGGATTGATGGTGAGTATCTCGTGGGCCTCGAAAAACGCCTGGCTGTGCAGCTGGCTTTGCGACAGGTAGGCGGCGAAGATGTCTTTGCGGCTGAAGCCGGTCCGGTACGCCAGGTCGGTAAGGGCAAAACACATCAGTTCCAGCGTGGTGATGCCGGGGTCGTGGAAGTTGTAGTCGGTCCACAACTTGCTGCCCAACTGCTGGATGTACTGAATGCCTTGCTGCCGCAGGAAGTAAAAATCTTCCGGTGGTCGAAGCTTCGGGGTTTTGGGTATGGAGGGCGTCTGTTCCATTATGCTGATACTTCTTTTTTAGGGGCATCCGCAGCCTGCTGTGTTATCAGGCGCGGGTACGGGAATGTTCTGATTGATGACCGTGATCACATGCTGCGCTGCCTTGACCGGTACGATGATGGCCGTCTGCCGGTCGGGCGAGATCGTTTCTTTTTCCACCCCGGCATGATAGAGCCGTACATCGGTCACATAATCCACGTAATACTGTTCTTCGATAAAGTTCACGATCATGGCGTTGGTGATGCGGGATTCGAAACGCAGCTCCGCGCCTTCCTGGTAAGCCCAGGGAGCGAGGAACCGGGTGATCTCTTCCTGCAGCCGCGCCCGGAAAAGGGTTTTGTCGTATTGCGGATGGAAATGCACGCTGGCCTCCACACGCACCTGTTCGTATTCGGGGTTGCACACGTGCAGCTGCACAAAAGGCGAAATGAGCGTGCGCAGGTAGTCTTTTACTTTTTCGAGCTCGCTGACATAGGTGAACGGCCGCAGCGGGTCTATGCCGTTGCGCCGCTGGAGATTGGGCACGGTGATCACCGTCACGTGGCCGGGCGCGAGCTCATTATACTTGCCGGGCTCCAGGCGCGTATGCGGAATGCATTTGGCGCGGTACAGCCCGGGGAACTGCTGCAGGATGAGGTGCTCGTAATCCCAGATGTTGATCCCGCGGTCTTTGTGCCGCAACAGTTCGCTCACCCGGATGTGGAACTGCTGCTCCGTTTCACCGGGGAACCCGCCGAATGAAGAGAACGGCTGCTGCACGCTTTTCACTTCGGGCACGGGCTCGGCCAGTTTGGCGATGGTGGCCGCGGCAAGGGGATTGGGCAACGATAGCGAAGGGTCGCCGGGTGTTACGAAAGTGGCGGACACGGCCTGCGGCAAAATGGAGACTATCCTGCAAACCGCCTCATCGTCCTGCGACACGGTGGCCTTCAGCCAGATGGTGCCGCCGGGCAATACATGATGCGCCGTATCGGCTTCGCGCGGAATGCTGAACGCGATGATGCCGCTCTGTACGAGCTGGTTGGTGCCGTCGGCTACGTCCGTGGCGGCCAGCGGCACCCAGCTGTCGCCGGCGAGGTAATGCCAGCGCACATGGTCTTCCGGTTTGGCCACGAGCGGGTTGGCGGTGCTTTCATCGATCTGGAAAAGCATGTTCAGCTTGCGCGGCGGGGCGAATTGCCGGATGCCGATGTAGAATTCGGCAAGACTGTTCACTACCGCCGCGGCATTGTGCCTGAACTGCGGCATCAATGTTCCGCCCGCGCCGCTTTCTTTTTTCTCCCCGAAAGGATACAGATGGAAGAATTCCGCTTCCACACTGGTCGTAGCCTCGTACTGCAGGTACATTTCCTGCAGGGTGGGCGGTATGAACACGCCGGGCTCTTTACTGCTGGCGGGATTGCCCGTTTTGGCGATATCGGCGAAATAGGCGACGCGCTTGGCCAGCGTTTCCTGGTACTTCAGATCGTTCGTGAGGTTGTAGCGTACGTAGCCGCTTACGCTGGCAGGACTGAAAGGCTTGTTCACATCGCTGAATATCGCGGGGATATCCGTGTATTCATCCACATAAAAATGTTCCTTCAGTTTGCCGCTGGAAGAAGTGGCGTCCACCGTATCGAAAATATTGAGCGGGTGGCGTATCACCTTCCAGCCGTCGTTATGACGGAGGATGTGCAGCTCGGGCACGTCGCCCAGGTTATCGACCGTACCGGGCCGCCAAACGAACACGGGTTTAACGGTAGCGCCGGGTTTCTGGAATATCTCGTCGCACCCGATCAGCAGCATCGACCCTTTATGCGGAATGGCCCCGAACGCCAGGAACGGTTTGGAAGGGTCCATCACGCCGGCATCCGTCTGCACGTAAATGTTCTTCAGTTTATCGGACGCCACCGTCAGGTCGAAGCGGGTCATGATGGTATTTTTCAGCAACTGCCAGGCAAAGGCGCGCATGGGCTGGTGCACGAGCGTGATGCGCAGCACCGGCAATACGGTATCGAACGACGCCTGGTGTATGGTGGCATTGTACGGCGCCGTGCCGGGCTGTTTGGCCAGCATGGCGGCGGTGATCTCGAATCCCTGCACCCCGTCCGGATTGATGCGGAACTGGGTGATGGGAATGGGCTCCCAGCCTTTGGCGGTGGTAATATGCAGCTGGAAATCGCCTGGCTCCAGCCCCGTTACGTCGTTGCCGGTGCGGATGATGAGCCGGATGCTGCGGTTGCCTTCCCGCAGGAACAGGAAGCGCGACGCAAAGGCGAAACCCACGCGCGCAGCCGGCATATTGACCTGTTGAATGCTTTCATAGTCCACCCGCGTTTTGTTGGCAAAGGGATGCCAGGGCGTCAGCGGCGCCTCGAACGGCGCGCCCGCGCCATCGGCGGAATCCGCTTTGGGGGAGGCATAGATGCGGTTGGAGGAAACTGTCGCAACGGTATCCTCGTTGTTGGATACGAATACGGATTGCAGGTGACTCACCACCGCCGTGTTCACGGCGATATCTTCGTCGACGGTATACCAGGCGTCCGCGCCGTTGGCGAATTTCCCGGCCTTCAGGCGGGTGCCTTTCTGCACGAGGTGGTCGTTCACGAACTTCGCCAGCTCGAAGGTAATGTACACCTGGTTCGGTGCAGGCCCTTTCTTCGCCAGCTGCAATATGTCGGTATAATAAAGCTCGAGGTGCTCGCGGGTGAGGGTATTGAGGTGCTCGCGCGAATAGGAGAGCAGCTTCAGGAACGACAGGAACAGCGTGGTGTGCGGTTCATGTGTGCCCCATTCGCCCAGCGTACGCTGCAGTTCCTTTTTGGCTTCCTCGGTGATGCGCGACAGCGCCTTGATGAATACATCCACGGCATCCTTGAAAAAGTTGTGGTTGGTGGCGAAAAACAGCCTGCGTACGATCGGGCCGCTGCCGTAGATGTTGGTGTCGGCCACGATGGTGCTGGCCCAGGCGCTGCTGAAAGTATGCGTGATCACCTGGTTGAAACTCTCGGACGCCTCGCCGAAGATGTTCAGCTCGATATTGGCATCGTTATCCACCGCGGAGGAAGGCGAGGCATTGTACTGCCGCAGCTTTTCGAGCTGGTCTTTCAGCCGCGTGCCGATCAGCGACGTGATCACCGACTTCAGCACGAGGCCGTCCGGAAGGTGCAGCGAAAGCTGTTCTATCTGCCAGGCCAGCGAATAAAGGGCGCTGTATATTTTACCGAAATGTGTTTTGGCTTTGGCGGATTGTACAGTGGGGATTTTACCTTCCTGCAGAATCGTGAGGTGCTCCTTCAGTTCGTCTGTAAACGCCGTGGTATCCTGCGTGGCGATGAGCGCCAGCTGCACGGTAACGTCGTTCCGGAAAAATCCCTGCCAGTTGCCGTCGGGCTGGTTCAGGGTGGAGAAGTAGCGGATGAGGCCGGACAGCTGGTGCGTGAACACCAGGTCGTGTTCAGGCTGGTGATGGTCCACCGGCGCATAAGAAGGCGCCAGCGCCGGTTGCACCCGGGCCTTCTGGGATGTTCCGCTGCGTTGCAGGAACAAGGGGTTCAATACAAGTGGACAATCCTTTGACATGTTGCGTGTTTACAATGTATCGTTGATGTTAACCGGGGCGTACAGGAAACTGCTGATCTCGGACCCCTCGCTGATGTAGAAGGGGTACACGAAATTGAAGCGGGAATTGGACGTTTTCACGGTGAAGTCGAGCTTGATGTACAGCACGCCTTCCCATTCCCGCGAGCCGTCGATGCTCAGTGAATCTATCTTGATGCGGGGCTCGTAAAAAAGGATGGCGGTTTCCACTTTCTCCAGCATCAGTGTTTGCAGCCCCGTATCCATCGGCTCGAATACGAACTCCTGCATGTTGCAGCCATAGCGGGGCTGCATGATGCGCTCGCCGGGCAGCGTGGTGAGCAGGATGTGCAGGCTGCTGTAAATGTCCTGCACGTCTTCCAGCATCTCTACCGTGCCGCTTTTGTTGAAGGTGGGGGGAAAGCTCCAGCCCCTGCCGAGAAAATTGGTGTCTGTCATCGTCCGTCAGTTTATTTGTACAAGCCCGCCTTTTACGGCGGTAATGCCGTTGCCGGCCGTCAGTTCGCAACCGCCGCCGCCGTCCGCCTTGAAGCCCATGGTGGCTTTGATGTCGGCCGACTTGCCTTCCGCCTTCAGGTCGGCGGTCGCTTTTATTTTAATGTCTTTGGGGCTTTCGATGCTGATGCCGTCGCTGTTCATCGTGATCTTGTTGCCGTGCTGGTCTTCCAGCTTGATGGATTTATCGTCGTCGGAAATGGCGAATTTGTTGGCGCCGGGCGTTTCGAGCCGGAAGCTTTTTTTCGCGTCGTCGAACAGCATCTTGATCTCGCTGCGGGTCACGAAACCTTTTTCATCGTTATCGTCTTTGCCGGGGAGCGGCGCCGGGAGGGCGCTGCTGTTGAGGCCGCCCAGTATCACGGGTGCATTGGGGTTGCCGTCGATGAAGCCTACCAGCACTTCGTCCTTTATTTCGGGCCTGAAAAACGAACCGCGTTTGTTGCCCGCGTCGAGCGTGCTTACGCGCGCCCACATCCCGGTTTCTTTACCGTCGATGAAGGGCAGCACTACCTGCACGCGGTCTTCGCCTTCGGGGTCGCTTTCCAGCTGCGTCACGATGCCGACGTGCAGCGAGGTGATGCCCTGGCTGAGCCGCAGCCCGGCAGGCATCGGCGCCAGCGGTACGTTGGGCTGAAAGCCGATCTGTGCGTCGGTGGTCCAGTTGCCGTTGGCGATCTGGTGGCGCACGCCCTGGATGAACACGTTGCCTTCAAAACGTTTGCCGGTGCCCTTCATCGTCACGATGGTGCCGGGCTTTATTTTCGGGGTGCCCTGGAAATTGGCGCGGCCTACGATTTTGGCGAGCCGGGCCACGAGCAGCAGCGCATCGGCGGCCGCCTGCAATTCCTGCACATTGGTTTTACTGTTCAGCCGCAGCAGGGGAGCGGGGGAACCGGCGCTCTTCGCGAGGTCTTTGGCGGAAATGTTGCCGTTCAGCGTGCCGGAAGGTTCTGCGGCTTCCACTTCGCTGAGCTCCTGCCCGGAGTGGTCCCAGAGGTAGGCCTTCAGCGTATCGGGCTGCGTGCGCGCATCCATCTCGAGGTCGGCCTCCAGCAGGGAAGAACCGTATTGCACGGTTTCCACCGGCGAGGCGCCGAGGTCGGGTTTTTTAATGATGCCCTTGCCGTCTTCGATGACGCAGAACAGCCCAGCGGCCTGCGCGCGCTGCAGCATGAAGTCCCAGTCGCTCAGGTTGTATTGCGCCACCACTTTATGTTTCACACTGGTCGCGCCTACTTCCTTCTGCAGCTGGTATTTGCCGAGAATATCCTCGATGATCTCGCTGTCTTTCTGCTCCTTGTAATATTTGCTGACGGGCGTAAGCGATGCGGGGAATATCTTATCCCGGCATTCCACGGTAAACAGGGAAGTGTTTTTGCGGATCTTGATGCTGTTGCGCACCACCACGCCCTTGAAAATCGTTTCGTCCTGCCCGCGGTAACCGGCCTTGATCTCTATTTCCTTGCCGGGAATAAAGTCGTCGCTGTCGGAAGCGGGAAAGGTCTGTCTGGATGCCTCACCGTCCTGGATAATAATTACGGCCCCGGGGATGCGGTTGATCTCGCGGGTAACGGTGACGGACGCTATCTGGTAGGTGCGCGGCACGGCCTGTCCGCCGGACAGGAGGGTGACCGTTGCTACGGACGGCGTTGCGGAGGTTTGTATGTCGCGGTTCTCAGGCATCTTTCAGGGGTAAAAACTGGAGAATGGCGCCGGGCTGCAGCTTCCTGAAATTGGTCAGGTTGTTGGCCCGTGCGATGTCGAAATAATAACGGGGATCCTCATACTGCTCGAAACACTTCAGCGAAATATGATCGCCGGGTTTCACCACGCGTTTGTGGGTGAGGTCTGGCGAAAGGGGATCTTCCTTGGCCACGCGTTTCTTGTCGTCCACACTGCTTTTGAACGCCACTTTGGCGAGCGCCCGCGTGGGGTGCCCGTCGGGCTTGAAGAGTTTGAACGTGATGTTGAGCGAGGTCATGCGCCCGGCAAAATGCATGGGCCCCCAGATCACGCGGAAGTGGCGCGGCTCGTGGGCTTCGCCTTCGTAATCGGTGAGCAGCTTCTTGAACTTCTTGATGTCGTCCCAGATATCGTCTTTCGCCTTGCCGTCCGCAATGCCGGTGGAGTCGAACAGCAGGTCGAGCACCAGCTCGTCCGGCGCGATGGCCTTGAATTTCTGCTGCTTGCCGCTGGTGCCCTGGCCCTGGCCTTCGGCGTATTCGATCTTGTAGTTGAGCTGGTAACTTTCGGGGTTGATGAACGCGTCGAACTCGCCTGCTTTGGACGCATCGTCCATCTCGGGCTTTTTGTACGCGATGATCTTGACTTTCTCCAGCTTGCCTTTATCTAAGCTCATGGGGTTACATTTTAGCCGGGGTTATTTTTCGGTTTTCTCGCGCAGGATGCTCATCACCTGCTCCACACATTCGGAAATGATAAGGTCTTTGTCGGTATCGCTGCCGCCGCCCGCCGCGGTTTGCTGCTGGGCGTCGGCGGAGGTGCTGCTGGGCGGGCTTTCGGCCGCGTTCACCACCACCTTGATATGCAGTTCCCTGATCTGGATGGGCATTGCGTTGCGTTTAACTGATGGTAAAATACTGGTACCGCAGGTCGAGGCTTTCCACCACCACGGAACTGTTTTCGGCGTTCAGCTCGGTAATCGTCCACTTCTTGGGCCAGGCGCCCACGATGTTCCAGGTCCGGATGGGCTCGTGCTCCTCGTTCAGCAGCGTGATGATCACGTCGGAGAGTTTGAACTCCCTGTCCTGGAAGGCCTTCATGCACCACTCGAATATTTTCGAATCGAGGTGGAGCATGCCGCGCTTCAGCGTCAGGTCGGGGTACTTGGTGCGCACGGGCAGGGTGTGCTCAAACCTGTTCTCGCCGCCTTCTTTCACCGTTTCGGTCTCATATTCCACGGCCAGCCCCGTCACGGCCTGAAAGCGGGTGTCGTTATCGTTTTTGTCGAGGCCGGTGAACTCCACTTTGAAGTGAAAGCCTACCGGCGGGTAATAACCGGCCATAAGGAACAGTTTTATTTCACGAGGCTGATGCCTTCATGGGCGATTTCGATGGTTTCAACGGCCACCTCGTTGGCGTCCGCCTTGAGGTCGCTGGCCTGCACTTTCACGGGGAATGCGTTGAGCACGGACCAGGTGAAGATGGGCTGATGGGCCTCGTTGAGCAGCTTGATGGTGATGGTGCGCCGCTGGATCTTGCCGAGGTTGTTCACTTCCTTGAACCAGTCGAAATACTCGGTCTTGTTGGGGAAAGTGCCCCGCTTCATCGTGATGTTGCTGCTTTTCTGCAGGCCGGGCATTTTGACTTTGTTATAGTCCTTGCTCTGGCCTTCGCGGTACTCGATCACGTCTACCTGCCGGTCAAGACCGGTTACCTCCGTGAAGCCGATGGTGGCGTCGCCCCATTTGACTTCGAAATGAAACTTTGGAATTGGATATTCAGCCATGGTATGAGTGTTTTAAGTTGAATGATGGATTATGCTTCCGGCATTTTGTGCGAGAACCGGAGGATGATGAATTCTGCGGGGCGAACAACTGCCATGCCTATTTCCACGATCATGCGGCCTTCGAGGATGTCGAGGGCGGTCATGGTTTTACCGAGGCCCACGGCCACGTAAAAGGCTTTGTCGGTGGTAGCGCCCTGCAATGCGCCCTGGCGCCACAGCGTGGTGAGGAAGTTTTCGATCATGGCCTGCACGCGCACCCAGGTATTGGCGTCGTTGCTCTCGAACACGAACTGTTCGGTGGCCTTTTTGGTGCTTTCTTCCACCATGTTGAAGAACCGCCGCACGCTCACATACCGCCATTCGTTGTCGTTACCGGCCAGCGTGCGCCCGCCGTATACCAGCGTGCCTTTGCCGGTGAAGGGGCGGATGGCGTTGATGGATTTGCCGGATACCACGTCCACGTTCAGCTGGTCGAGCTGGCTGTTGGTGTAGATGAAGTCTGGTTTGTCGACTGCCGCCAGGCTCACGTTGGCCGGGGCTTTCCATACGCCGCGGTTGTTGTCGGTGAAGGCGAAGATGCCCGCAATGGCGCCGCTCGGCGGTATGGCGGTGGAAGTATTGTTGATGCCGGAGATGATGTTTTTATATACGGGGAACCCTGCGATCAGCGCGTCGTTTTTGGTGCGCGCCAGCTGTACGGCGGCATTCTGCACGCCGCTCTGGTAGGCAGACAGCAGGAAGCCGAAGCTGGTTTCGAGATAGGGGATCAGGCTCTGTATCTTTTCGGTGTCGGTAGCGCCCACCAATATGGCGGAGGGGCCGGGACTGGCGGTGAATACGGTGCCCCATTCCGGTGCGTTCACGGAAGCGCCGGCGGGTTTTTGCGCCGTGTAGTTGGTAACACCGGTACCGGCGGCGGTCACCTCTTCCTCGTATTTGATGATATCGGTGAACCGGGCGGCCAGGTTGCTCATGGTGGTTTGCGCACTGGTTTTCAGGTCGGTGTTGGTAAAGGCGCTGTACCCGTTGAGCGTTTGCGCCACCGCGAAAAGATATTTGAACAGGGCCTCGAGGTTCGTATCGTTGGGCGTGGTGAGCACGTCTGCCACCTTTTTGTTGAATGCCGCCAGCAGGTTGGTGTTGCCGGTGAGGGTATTGGTGTCGGTCACGATTTTGGCGGCGTCCGTATTCAGGTTGTCGAGGTCCGTGATCACGGCCTTGATGGTATTGTCGGTGGTGAGCGTTTTCAGATCGGGCACCGGGTTGCCAACCTTGTTCACCTTGCCTTTGACGTCGTTATAGGTCACGTTTTTATTGAGCGTCACCTGTATCCACGGGGCGTAGGCCATGCCGTATTTGAGGCTGTTGATGCCGATGTTGTTGCGGAAGTCCACGCCCTGGTAATCTTTCTGTTTCAGGTCGAACAGGCCCACACGGTCTTTGAGCAGCTCGCATTGCAGCAGCGCCGCTTTCTGCACGTCGTACAGCCCGTTCACCGCCAGCAGGGGAGCGTCGGGGAAAAGGATGATGGTCGGCTCGTCGTATTTCTCCAGCGCCTTGAGGCCGTCGGTGAAGTGCGTTTTGTCGGGCGTATCGGTATGCAGGCCGATCGACACGATGTAACAATCCCCGCCGCCGTTCGCGTAAAAAAGCCGGAGCGCATCGTAGAGGAACTTCTGGTTGGTGATCTTGGCGCTCACGAAATTATTGCTGAGGTCGAGCTGGATGTCGGCCACCGTGGGTTTGGGCGCACCGCCGAAAAACTGTTCGTAGTCGGCGATGGAGCCGATGCGGAGCGGTTCCATGTGAAGGTCCTGCGGCGCCAGCCGGTCCGCTTTTTCCGTGTAACCGATGAAGGCCGGAATGGCCGTTTCCACAGCGGCGATGGAGGGCGGGAACTTTGGTACTTCATCAATATACACGCCCGGCGTTTTGATGGAGGTGAGATTTAACATGTGTGGGGTTTTAATTCGTTATGGAATGCAGTGTTATTTTTCAAATAGTAACTGGAATTTACTGTCCGGCGCGCCTTTCGTATACTTGATCTTCCCGGCGGCGTCGAGCAGGTCGTACGGACTGGTGCTCTTCAGGATGTCTATTTCGATATAACCGAATACCCTGACCGCTTCGGTGGGGTCTGCGGTTACTTTGTTCTCTTTGGAAATATCCGGGAAAGTGCTGCCGGCGAGCCTCGCCACGGAGTTGCCGAACACATACCGCCCTTCTTTGCCGGTCACCAGGAAATGCGCGGCCAGTTTGGTGTGCCGGGCTACGGCGGGGCCGAGGGAGAAACCGATCTTCAGCCGCGTGCCGTTCAGCTCCGCAAAGGGCTCCTTATTCGCTTTCACCCGCGCGGCGATACTGAAGCCCGTAGCAGAGGGCCTGATCACGAGGTGTTTGCGCTGCAGTTTCACGTTGGTTTCTTCGTCCGGGTAAAACACCAGCCACTCCGGCACCGGTAACGCGGCGGTGCTGCCGGTGAGGTGCTGGTGGCGGAAGCGCACTTCGCATAAATGCTGATATGCCGTAACGATGCTTTCCATCAGGGTTTTGGTTGTATAACGCTGAATTTGTTTTCGATGGTTTCGATGATGCCGTCGCCGGTGGTGACCTTGTTGCTCTTCAGTTCCGATACGCGCATGATGTACATGATGCTGGGATAGATTTTCCCGCCGAGGATGGCCCAGATGTGGTTGAGGTCTTCAAACGTGGGGGAATAGAGGTTCACCACCGTTTTATAGTCCACGCCGTCGTAGGTGGCATCAAACACGTTCTGCCCCTGCATGAAACGCACCACTTTCGCGATGTCTGCAATGGCGCCGGCATAGGCGGTGCGGCGGGAACTGAACATCAGGTACGCATTGAGGTACACGAAGGGATTGAAGTACTCCGTCTTCAGCGTGTTGCTGTTCACCCGCGAATACGCAGAGTTCTTCATGGCGCTTTCCTCCTTCAGGTTGACGAGGGAAAGCAGCACGGGCGCTGCGTTGGCGGGCGGGTTGGCAATGTTGCCGATGTCGAACTCTCCGCCCGCGAACTCGGGGCTGATCGCACTTTTGATGCTGTTTAAGGCTTCTGCTAACATATGCTGTCAACTTATCAGCACGGTCATCACACCCAGTATAATGCTACCGCCATGCGCCGAGCTGTCGCTCAGTCGCGCCGCGGGTTTGCCGCCGATCATCACGGTAGCGGATCCGGTAATGATGGCGTCCGGCGCCAACGGGCAAACGCAGGTATCACCCAGTACTGCGGCGGGTTTACCGCCGATGAGTACAGTAGGGCATCCTGGTCCGGTGATGGGGCCGCCGCCATGGGGACATACGTGCATGTCACCAATGGTTGCTGCTGGCAATGACATAACCAGATGTTTAACAGTGCTGTGTGATAGTGCTCAATAAACTATTGTGATTTTACTCCTGACAATGCGCGTTCCGGGGATAATTCTGCGTCGCTTTTGAGGTTTACACTTCTTTTGAGGTCTTGCTGCTAATCGTCAGGAAAAGATCCGGATAGTTTGAGGTTAAAAACTTATTTCACGATTAAGTTAGAGAAAAAAAACATTGGGTCCAAATTATTTTTTTGCCGGAAGGGGCTGCCTGTTGCAAAAATAATAATTAAGTATTATTTTCGGGTACGTTACCGGTGAAAGCGATCATTCAGCAGTTTACGGCAGTAATATGTATCATGGTAACGTTACCGGAAACCGGCCTTCCGGGGCCGGACGGCAACCGGTGTGCAGGGAGGTTTCATCACCATACAAAGCGGCGTATCCACGGCGCCGCATGACAATAATTTTTATGGCTTGTTAAATATCTGATGATGCGAAATGGAATCAACAGGAGGAACTTCGTGCGCAATATAGCCGCATCGGCCTCCGGCATGCTGCTGGGCAACCGCCTGCTCGCCGCCGCGGGCGAAGAGAGGCCGCCCTCCCCGGTGAAAGACCGGATAAAGGAAATGATGCGTTACCGGAAACTGGATTCGCACGTGCACGTGGGACTGTCGAAAGACGGCCCGGAAGTGAACGTGGACTTTATGGACCGCCTCGGCATCGAGCGCATGTACATCTCCAAACCGATCGCCAAACCCACCGCCACGCCGGACGATTTCAGGGCGGCCAATAACCTCATGCTCGACTGTATGAAACGTTACCCGGGTAAACTGGTGGGCATGACCACTCTTAACCCTCAATACCCGAAAGAGTCGCTGGAAGAAATCAAACGCTGCACCGGCGAAGGCATGGTAGGGGTGAAGGTGTATTACCAGGTGAAAATCAGCGATCCGCTCTTTTATCCCATCGTGGAAAAACTCATCGACCTGAAGATGATCATGCTCATGCACGCGGAAGCTTCGCTGGGCATCGGCGGTTACCGCATGAAATACGACCGGAAAATCAAACCCAACGTGTCGACCCCGGAAGATTTCATCGCCATCGCCACCCGCTACCCCGAGGCGATGTTCCAGTACGCGCATACCGGCGGCGGGCCCGACTGGGAATATGCCTGCAAGGCGCTCCGCAACTACCGCAATGTGTACGTGGATGTTTCGGGCAGCAACAACGAAAACAACATGGTGGAGTTTGCGGTGGAACATGTGGGGGAAGACCGTGTGCTGTTCGGCACCGACAACATGTATTACCACGGCGTGGGCAAACTCATCGACGCCCGGCTGACCGACGCGCAGAAACGCAAGATCTTTTTCGATAACTATAACAACATCCTGAGAAAAGGAGGCTACCATGTTGATTGATATCAATGCATATACAGGGCACTGGCCCTTCAAACGCCTGCGCGGCAATACCTGCCGGGGCGTGCTCGACAGGATGAACGAATACGGCACGGACCTGTCGGTGATCACCAACCTGCAGGGCGTATTTTACAAAAATACCCAGTCGGCCAACGAGGAACTGTACGATGAAATACGATCCCAGCGGGCCTTCCGTGACCGTTTTATGCCCTTCGCCGTGATCAACCCGATCTACGCCGGCTGGAAAGACGATTTCAAAACCTGTACGGAAAAGCTGGGCATGAAGGGCATCCGCGTGTTTCCCAATTACCACGATTATACGATGACCGAACCGGCCCTGATCGAGCTGGTGAAAATGGCGCGCGACAAGGGCATACCGGTAGCGTTGACGATGCGCATCGTGGACGAGCGGCAGCGTTCCTGGATGGACCTCGCCACGGAATGGTCGCTGAAAGATTACCTGCCGCTGGTGCAGGCCGTGCCCGACGCGAAGTACATGCTGCTGAACCTCAGCACCGGCGTGGTGCTGACGCCGGAAGAAGAGGCGCTGGTCAAAAAAGCGGACGTGTTGTTCGACACCTCCGGCCGCCACATCGGGCACATGGGAAATTTTATCAAACGTTTCGGGAACGACCGGTTCGCCTTCGGCACCCACTTCCCCGTACTGGATTATTACACCGGCCTGCTGCGGATCGAATCGATGCGGGAAGGGGAAGGCGACAGGGAGGCCCTCCGGTATAAAAACGCGCAACGCTTTTTGCAATTGTAATCATATCTCCATAACACCTGACTAAATCTGTATCGTATGACGAACAACAACCGGGGCCGCCGTCAATTTCTCGGCCAGCTCACCGCCGTTACCCTCGCCGGTATGATCCCTTCCCCGCTGCTGGCTTTTTCCGGGAACAGCAGCAGTCTTGCAGCACTGGGCGGCCGGCCGGTAAGGCCCGCGCCTAAAACGTGGCCGAAGTGGCCGTATGTAGACGACCGGATGGTGGAGGAAGTGGTGAAGACGACGAAGAGCGGCATCTGGAGCAGGATACAGGCGCGCACCAACGGCAATGTGGCCACCTTCGAGCAGCGGTTCGCTGCCTTGCTCGGCGCAAAATACAGCCTCGGTACCGGCTCCGGCACACAGGCCCTCGCCATTTGCGTGGCGGCGCTGGGCATCGGGCCCGGCGACGAAGTGATTACGTCCCCCTACACCGATTTCGGCACCATCTCCGCCATCATCACCAACAGGGCGCTGCCTGTGATGGCCGATCTCGATCCCGCATCCTATCAGCTCGACCCGGCGGATGTGGAGCGCAAAATCACCCCGGCCACCAAAGCCATCATGCCCGTGCATATGATGGGCCTGCCGGCGGACATGGACCGCATCATGGCCATTGCCGCCAAACACAAACTGAAAGTGATCGAAGACGCCTGCCAGGGCGTACTGGCCACCCACCGCGGCCGCACGCTGGGCAGCATCGGCGAGCTCGGCTGTTTCAGTTTCCAGGCGAGCAAACAGATCGCCTGCGGCGAAGGCGGGGCCATTATCTGCAACGACGCCGCGCTGATGGACGCCTGTTTCACCGTGCACAATCACGGCACCGACAAAGCCGGCAAACACGTGACCATCGGCCCGAAATACCGTATGAACGAATTCGAGGCGGCGGTGCTGCTCGGCCAGTTGCCCACCGTTGTGGAGCGCTTCAAACTCCGTAACCGGAACGCCGATTACCTCACGGAAAAACTCAAAGGTTTCAAAGGGCTCGTGCCGCAGAAAAAATACGCCGGCACCGAAAGCGGCAGTTATTACAACTACGCGATGAGTTACAAAAAGGAACATTTCAACAACGCGACCCGCGCGCAATTCCTCAAGGCGCTGGCCGCCGAAGGCATCGCCATGAGCGGCTACATCCCCCGCGGCATGCACCGCGAGCCCTGGGTGGATTACCTCGTGGAGCAGCCCGATTATAAAAAGATGTACAGTCCCGCCCGCCTGCAGGCTTTCCGTGAAGCGGCGCGCCAGCTGCCCGGCTGCGACCAGGTGTGTGATGAAATGGTGGCCATGCACGGCTGCGGCACTCTCATCGCCGGCACCGCCGATATGGACGATGTGGTGAAAGCCATCATGAAAGTGTACGACCACCGCGACAAGCTGGCGGCTTTGTAAAAGACGTCCGGCAGCCGGTCCGTGCCCGCCCGCCCAGTACCCCGTCGATTTTCACAAACCTGATTGCGTTCCCGCTCAACTATGCCGGGCGCTTTGCATCATGAAAGATGTAAAGCGCCCGGCGTTTTTCTTTGGTAAAACAGGGATGAGCCTATAGGCTTGAACGGTTACCACTATTGTGAATTCTTTAAATTCCGATATATTAACCCTGGACTTTCACTAATCTTCAGCCAGAGTTACTTCATATCTTTAATAGGATGACGGAACTATGGCGCTAATATAACGGAGATATGGCGGAGATATGACGCAACCCCATGTAAAGACCCTACCAGCAACACTTTCAGGCTATTCCGGAACAAAGGAACCTGCAATGAACCCCTATGTATGCTCCCTTTAGTTGATTATCAGTCGGTTGAGTGAGTTTTCCCCATCCCCCCAAAGAGTTATTCCACTGCTCCTCCGACTGCAGTGGCTCCTTTCATATTTGCTTTTCCATTAAGACACAGCCTCGCGGCCCGGCGGCCGCAGCGTATTATTTATTGTAAACCCGATACACCCAATGAAAACCTCACATCTACAGACCGACGACATCCCGGTTTCAGGCATCGCTTTGACCGCAGATGAAAAACACACGCTCCTCCATCTGTTCAACGACACCCGCCACGAATTCCCGGCCCACGAAACACTGATGTCCCTATTCGCCCGGCAGGTGCGACAAACTCCTTTGCATACCGCCGTGGAATGCCAGGGGAGAAGCATCACCTACCAGGAGCTTGACGAACAAAGCAACCGGGTGGCCAATTGCCTGCTCGCGCACGATGCGGGTGCAGGCAAGTTTGTGCCCGTCTGGTTCGACCGTTCCATCGAATGGCTCGCAGCCGTGATCGGCATCCTGAAAACGGGTGCGGCCTACATTCCCATCGACCCGGCTTACCCGCTCAAACGGGTGGAGTACATCCTTTCCGATGCGGGCGCGGCGCTCATCATCACTGGCAAAACCCACGGGGCTTCGCTGCAGCAGGGCGGCGGAACGAAAATCCTGTACATCGAAGACATGGCTGCCTTCGACGCAACACCGGTCGCAACGCCGGCCAATGAACTGGCTTATGTCATTTATACCTCCGGTTCCACGGGCAATCCCAAAGGTGTTATGATCAGGCAGGAGGCGGTGGTGAACCTCATTACCTGGCATATTCACCGGTTCGGCGTCAGCACCGCCAGCCGGTTGACGCTGGTGGCCGGTCTTGCGTTCGACATTTCCGTCTGGGAAATATGGTCGGCCCTGTTATCCGGTGCTACTCTTTGTATTGCGGGGAATGAAGAGCGCACCCACGCGCAGACCCTGCTGGAATTCTACCGCCGCAACCGCATCACGCACGCCTTTACCCCGGCCGTGCTGGCGCCCGGTATCGTGGAGCGGAGCAGCGGCGACAAATCGTTGCAGCTCGAGTATCTCTTCACGGGCGGTGAGCAGCTGCAGCCGGTGCTGACGGGCTCCCTGTCTTACACGCTCGTGGATTATTACGGCCCCACGGAATGCACCATCTTCGCCACCTACCGGCTGGTGAAAGATAAAAACGGCGCGTATGTATCATCCATCGGCACGCCGGTGGCCAACACCCAGGCCTATGTGATCGGGCAGCAGGATGAGCTCCTGCCCGTGGGTGCAACGGGAGAGCTTTGCATCAGCGGCATTTGCCTGTCGCCGGGTTACCTGCACAACGAAACGCTGACGGCAGAGAAGTTCATCCCGCATCCGTTTATCCCCGGCGAAAAATTGTACCGCACGGGCGACCTCGCCTGCCGGCTGCCGGACGGGAGTATCCGTTTTCTCGGGCGTATCGACAACCAGGTCAAGATCAGGGGGTTCCGGATCGAGCTCGGAGAGATCGAACGCAGCCTGCTGAAAATACCCGGCATCAGCAACGCCGTGGTGATCGCCAAAGAAAATACGCGGCACCAGAAATATCTCATCGCATTTTATGTGCAGGAAGGCGCCCCTGATCTGGCCACCATCCGCCAGGAGCTCAGGGCCGAACTGCCCGGCTATATGATACCGGCGCAGTTCATCCCGGTGGCTGCGATTCCTTTAACGCCCAACGGGAAAGCGGACAAGGCCCGGCTGGCGGAGCTGGCCGCGCAGCACGCGGAAGATACCGTGCTCGCCGAACCGCCGTCCAACGACACCGAACGTGTGATTTCGGAAATATGGGCGAGGGAACTGGAGCGCCCGGTGATCAATATGACCGATAACTTTTTCGATATCGGCGGCGATTCGCTGCTCGTGGCGGTGGTTACCGCAGCCATGCGTCACCATCTGCAGGTAAAAACGTATATGCGTGACATTTACGAATATCCCGTGCTGCAGGATCTGGCGGCGATGCTGATCGGTCGCGCTACGGAAGGGGAGCAGGAGCTGCCCGTGGAAGACGTGGAGCCTTACGTGGAATTGCAGAACGATGTGTTCCTCGCGCCCGGCACCTCGTTTGCCGGCACCTTCGATGCTTCCGTGCTCAGTAAACCTTCCGCGATCTTCCTGACGGGTGCTACGGGCTTCGTCGGCATTCACCTGCTGGCCGACCTGTTGCAACAAACGTCGGCCGACATCTATTGCCTCGTGCGGGCGAAAGACGAATACCAGGCGATGGAAAAGATCATGCAGTGTTTTTCGCGGTACCGCATCGATGTGGCGCTTGAACTGCAGAAGCGGATCATCCCGGTAACGGGCGACCTGTCGAAGATTTTCCTCGGCCTGCCGGAAAAACAGTACCGCTTCCTCTCGCAGAAGATCGACGTGATCTATCACTCCGGCAGTTCGGTGAATTTCATCGAGCCCTATTCTTACATGAAAGCGCCGAATGTGACCGGCATCCGGGAGATCATCCGGCTGGCCGGCGCGGTGAAACTGAAGTGCCTCGTTTTATTGTCGACTATCTCCGTGTACAGCTGGGGCCATGTGTTCACCCACAAAACGGTGATGAAGGAAACCGACGACATCGCCCAGAACCTGCTGGCGGTGAGCAAAGACATCGGTTACGTGCGCAGCAAATGGGTGATGGAAGCCATTGCCGATCTCGCCGCCGCGGAAGGCCTGCCGGTGATCACTTACCGCCTCGGTTACGCGATGTGCCACAGCACCAGCGGCGCCAGCGCGGATTACCAGTGGTGGTCGGGCCTGGTTCGGAACTGCATCGAGTTCGGCGCATACCCACAACTGACGGAGCTTCGCGAAGGACTGATCACGGTCGATTATATGACCCGCGCGATGGTGCATATTTCGCGGAAGGAAGATGCGATCGGGCGCAAGTTCAACCTCATCGCCTCACCCGACACCAATCTCACCCTCGAAGCGTTTTTCGCCCTGCTCCAGAAGCACTATCCTTTCCAGCTGAAAGGGTTGCCGTACCGCGAGTGGAGGGCCATCTGGGAAAACGACAGCAGCAACCGCCTGTACCCGCTCACCAGTTTGTTCCGCGACAACATGCACGAAGGCCTGTCGACCGTAGAGCTTTACCAGCACACCTACGTCTGGGATTGCGAAAACGTGGTGAATTTCCTGAAGGACAGTGATATCCGGGAGCCGGTGTTCGACAAACAACTGCTCGACCAGTACCTGCAATATCTCGGCATTCCTGTGTCATGACGGCATGCAGCGGTTACTGTCCGGCACAACCGGTACCTGCATACCCAGGCATGCCTGTTACATAACAGGCCGCCGGAAAGACCGGAGCCCGCATACTGCGGCTCCGGTCTTTTTAAATACATTAAATTCGTGTATATCAAATACGCAGGAGATGGATACTTCCGGTTTTGATTTCACGCACGCCGCCAACCAGCCGCCGGTGCTGGAAGACTACAATTCATTTACTTCCCATCCCGCCCTGCGGCAGGCGACTGCCGTGTACGGCAGCCAGCAGACGGCCATGCGTGCCGCCGCTTTCGGCGCCATCATGGGCAGCCGCGCGATGCAGCAGGCAGGGCACCTCGCCAACAAACACACACCGGTACTAAAAACGCACGACCGTTTCGGCAACCGCCTCGATGTGGTGGAATTTCATCCCGCCTACCACGAGATGATGGCCGTTGCGATCCGGCATGGCGTGCATACCGGCGCGTGGACGCCCGGCGGCAGTTACCTCGAACATGCCGTGCTCTCGTACCTCAAACAGCAGATCGACGAAGGCAGCAGTTGCCCGCTGACGATGACGTTTGCCGTGGTGCCCTCGCTGCAGATAGCGCCCGGCATTGCGGACGAATGGCTGCCCCGTGTGTTATCGACCGAATACGACGAACGCCACATTCCCTACTATGATAAAAAAGGCTGCACCTTCGGCATGGCGATGACGGAACCGCAGGGCGGCAGCGACGTGCGGGCCAACATCACGTATGCGAAACCGGCCGGCAACGGCGTATACCACATTACCGGCAGGAAATGGTTTTGCAGTGCGCCGATGAGCGACGCCTTCCTGGTGCTGGCGCAAACCGAAAAGGGCCTCGGCTGTTTTCTCGTGCCGAGGTTCACGCCGGACGGCGACAAGAACAAACTTTATTTCCAGCGGCTGAAAGATAAACTGGGCAACCGATCCAACGCTTCCGGCGAAGCGGAGTTCCATGGCGCCTGGGCCCGCATCATCGGCGAAGAAGGCCGCGGTATCGCCAACATCATGGAGATGGTGCGTCATACCCGCCTCGATTGTGCGATCGGATCCGCCGCCACCATGCAGCGCGCCGTGGCGGAAGCGGTGCATCACTGCAGGCACCGCGAGGCGTTCGGCAAAAAACTCATCGCACAACCGTTGATGAAAAACGTGCTGGCGGATCTGTGCCTCGAGTCGGAAGCCGCCACCGCCCTGGCCCTGCGCCTCGCCAAAGCATTCGACGATGCCGCTGCCAGCGAAGAGGCCCTGCACTTCTCCCGCATCGCCACCGCCGTAGGGAAATTCTGGAATACCAAAAGAGCGGTGCTCGTGCTCGGGGAAGCGCTCGAATGCACCGGCGGCAATGGTTACGTGGAAGAATCCATCATGCCGCGGCTCTATCGCGACGTGCCGGTGAATGCGATCTGGGAAGGCTCGGGAAACATACAGGCGCTGGATGTGCTGCGCGCGATGCGCAAGGAACCCGCCGCGGTGGAAGCGCTGATGAACCACCTGCATGCGGCCAAAGGCCGGCACAACGCGCTCGACGGACAATTGCGCCAGCTGCAGCAGCTGCTGTCGCAGCCGGAGGAATTCGAATACCGCGCCCGTATCATCACGGAAAAGATAGCGCTGTGCCTCCAGGCCATCGCCCTCTTTGACACGGCGCCCGTGGCCGTTGCCGAAATGTTCTGTTCGGCGAGGCTCGCCGATCAGCGTAACCTGAGCTGGGGCACGCTGATGGACGAACGGCTGGCGGATGAAATAACGGGAAGGTGTTTTAACGGCTGAGCGAATGCGCGGCAGGATAATTTTTAAGGGGGCATACACGTTATGAGAAAGCATTGAAATACCCGGGATAGCTGCCATGCCAACTAAACAACCGTACGCTGCCGTCACATTATTTTCCACTACCGCGAACCAAAACAATTTTTTAATATTGCAGGTACCAGCCAGCTACATCACCGCAATTTTATCAACCATATGATGGATCAGCCATACAGCACATTATCGGATACGGCGTTGGCAGACTTGTTGAAGTCTGGCGACCAGTCTGCTTTTGCGCAGATCTACGACCGTTACTGGCGGGTCATTTACGGGCACGTGTACAAGATGCTGCAGGATGAAGAGGAAGCCAAAGACGTGTTGCAGGAGGTGTTCAGCGAAATCTGGGTAAAAAGGGAACAGCCGTATACCAACCTCTCCGGATACCTGTATGTATCGGCGCGGCACAAAGTGCTCAACCTCATCCGGAAGAACAAATACCAGAGCGCTTACCTGAGCAGCCTGGCGGGTTTCGCCGCCGATCACAGCACCGCCACCCTCGAACGGCTGGATGAAAAAGACCTGGCCGCGGCCATCGAACGGGAAATACAGGCCCTGCCGCCGCGCATGAAAGAAGTGTTCGAGCTGAGCCGGAAAGAAAACCTGAGTTACAAGGAGATCGCCCTGCGCCTGGGCATCTCGGATAAAACCGTAAAAAAGCAGATGTATAAATCCCTGCAACAGATTCGCCTGAACCTGAAAGATGCCGGCGCCATGACCATCGTGATACTGGCCAGCATGCGCGGATAAATTTTTTTTCTCCGCGGGTACTCCCTCCATGATTTCCATTTGTCTTATTTCTAAAGCAGTCCTCCGGACCATCTACCCATGAACGAACAACAGGCAGCTGAACTTCTGAAAAAATATCTCGACGGCACGGCCACAGGCCCCGAGCGCGCCATGGTAGAACGCTGGTACGAGACCGAAGCGGCTAAAAAACAGCTGTCCGGCGAGGGCGACTTCGAGCATCTCGGCGCGGAGCTCTGGGCGGGCACCCTCGAAAGGGCCGGCCTTCCGCAACGGAGCGGGCGGGTGCGCCGCCTCACCTGGTACAGGGTGGCTGCCGCAGTGGCGGTATTGCTGGCGGTAGGGGGCGGACTGATGTTTTACCTGGGCCGGGCGACGACTTCTTCTCCGGCAATAGTTACTGTTACGCCGCCCGCACAGGTGCTGCCCGGCAGTAACAAAGCCGTGCTGACGCTCGGCAATGGCGATGTGATTTCGCTGAATGATGCCGCCAACGGAGAGATCGCCCAACAGGGCGGTGCCCGCATATCGAAAACACAGGAAGGGCAGCTGTTGTACGAACAGGAGGGTGCCGCTGCCGGTACCGCCAAACCCAATACGATCAGCACGCCAAGGGGCGGGCATTACCGGATAGATCTGCCCGATGGTACGCGCGTGTGGCTGAATGCCGCATCCAGGCTTACTTTCCCGCCTTCGTTTGCCGGGTTGGCGGAGCGGCGCGTGGAACTCAGCGGGGAAGCATATTTCGAAGTAGCCAAAGACGCGGCCAGACCGTTTAAAGTGATCAGCCAGGCCAATACCGTGGAGGTGCTGGGCACGGCTTTTAATATCAATGCATACAACGACGAGCCGGATGTAAAGACCACCCTGGTGCAGGGTGCCGTAAAAGTCAACGGCAGCACGCTCAGGCCCGGCCAGCAGGCCGTATTGCACAACGGGAATACCAGCGTGCGCGAAGCGGAAACAGCCGTGGAAACGGCCTGGAAAAACGGGGAGTTCATCTTTTCCGGGCAGGACTTCAAAACGGTGATGCGCATGATCTCGCGCTGGTACGACGTGGATGTGGTTTATGAAACCGAGCCGCGCCGGTTCCGCATCGGCGGCGAAGTGTCGAGAAACAGGAACATCCGCGAAGTGCTGAAAATGCTCGAAGTAACGGGCAACGTGAAATTTACAGTAGAAGGAAGAACGGTTAAAGTGATCAGATAAGCCAGGAAATTACCAACGCGCTCCAGCCGGAGCATTTATCAACTAAAATACCGCAATTGAATGTTCTCAGAAATTACCGCAACAGGTAAACGGCTATGCCATGCCTGGAGGTTTCCGCCTGTTATGAAATGGGTGCTGTCAGCGCTGCTGGCCGCCGCCCTGCAAAGCGCGGCCGCTTCCGGTTATGCGCAAAACATTACCATCAACGAAAAGAATGCGCCGCTGGAAAAAATACTGAAGCTCATCCGCGCGCAGAGCGGGTACGACTTCATGTACGACAAAGACCTGATCAGCCGGGTAGACAAGGTGGACCTGCAGGTGAAGAACGCCACGGTGCAGCAGGCCATGCAGCAATGCCTGGCCGGTTTGCCGCTCAGTTTTTACATCGACGAGCGGATGATCGTAATCCGCAAAAAAGAAACCGCCGAACCGCCGCAACGGGCAGACAGTACCATTACCGGCAGGGTGGAGGATGATAAAACGGGCGAGGCCGTGCCGGGTGTATCCGTGATGGTGAAAGGCAGCGAAGCCCGCGCCGTGACGGATAACAATGGCCGCTTCAAGATTGTCGCGTCGAAGGGCGCCGTGATCATGGTGAGTTTCATGGGGTACGAAAAAAAAGAAGTGACGGTGGCGGGCGCCGAAGTGCTCGTGAAAATCACGCCCGCCCCCGAATCCATCCGCGAAGTAGTGGTAACCGGGTATGGCGAAGTGCGGCGAAGGGATCTCACCGGCTCGATCGCATCGGTGAAGATGGCGGATTTTCATAAAGCGCCCGTGCGTTCGTTCGAGGAAGCCCTTGCCGGCCGCGTGGCAGGTGTGCAGGTGAGCTCCGCCGACGGCCAGCCGGGCGCGGCCACCAAAATCGTGATCAGGGGTAATAACTCCGTTACGCAGGATAATTCGCCGCTGTACGTGATCGACGGGTTTCCGATGGAAAACCCCGATAACAACGCCCTCAATCCCGCCGAAATCACCAGCATCGAAGTGCTCAAAGATGCTTCGGCCACGGCCATTTACGGGGCGCGGGGCGCGAACGGCGTGGTGATCATCACGACGAAGAAAGGCCGTGAAGGCCCGCCGGTGATTACCTACAACGGCTATTACGGCATCCAGCAGAACATCCGGAAAATGGAACTGATGAGCCCGTACGAGTTCGTGAAATACCAGGTGGAGCGGGACAGTGCGCTGGCCAACCCCGCCTACCTTGCCAACGGCAAATCGATCGAAGATTACCGGAACGTAAAGGGCCTCGACCTGCAGGACGAGATCTTCAACATACAGCCCATGCAGAACCATTTTATTTCCGTCAGCGGCGGTAATAAAACCACGAAATATTCCCTTTCCGGTTCCGTTCTGAACCAGGACGGCGTGATCGTCAATACCGGGTATAAACGTTACCAGGGGCGCTTCAATATCGATCAGACCATCAATCCCCGTTTCAAGATCGGGCTCAACGCCAACCTCAGCCACCTCGACAAATTCGGCACCACACCGGCCACCGGCAGGGGCGCGGTATTTTCCAGCAACCTGATGTACAGCGTATGGGGCTACCGGCCGGTGACAGGCAGCACAGGCAGTTCACTGATAGAGGAAGATGTGGACGATGCGGTGGACCCGCTGGCCGATTACCGGTTCAACCCGTTGTCGGCCGCAAAGAACGAGCACCGCAAGATGCTGTCGGACATTACGATCCTGAATGCTTACGCCGAGTACCAGTTCGGCAAATACCTCACGCTGCGCGTTACGGGCGGCATGACGAAAGAAACCATCAAAAACGAATCGTTCAACAACAGCAGAACGCCCAGCGGCAGCCCGTTCACGCAAACGGGAAAAAACAACGGCGTGAACGGCTCCGTGATTTTCAATGAAAGGGCCAGCTACCTTAACGAAAACACGCTCACCTTTAACAGGGAATTCAATAAAAACCACCGCATCAATGCCGTGGCGGGCTTTACGGCGCAAACCAGCGAACGCACCACCAATGGACATGCCGCCAATATGGTGCCCAACGAAGCGCTGGGCGTTGCGGGACTGCGCGAAGGCACGCCGGTGGCCGTACATTCCGGTGCTTCCAATTTTACGCTCGCTTCTTTTCTCGGGAGGATCAACTACACCTTCCGCGATAAGTATCTGCTTACCGCTTCGTTCCGCTCGGACGGGTCTTCCAAATTTTCAGAAGGCAACAAGTGGGGGTTTTTTCCCTCCGGCTCATTTGCATGGCGGCTCAGCGAGGAGAATTTTCTGAAGCAGCTCCGTTTTCTTTCCAATGCCAAACTGCGTGTGAGCTATGGTGTAACGGGCAACAACCGCGTGTCCGACTTTGCTTACCTGTCGGCCATCACCCTGCCTGCGGGCATTGCCTACAGTTTCGACAACCTGCCGCAGAAAGCGGCCGTTTTATCCGAGCTGGGCACCAAAAGCCTGAAATGGGAAAGCACGGCGCAAAGCAACATCGGCCTGGACCTCGGTTTCTTCAACCAGCGCCTCACACTGGAAGTGGATGCGTACAAAAAGGTGACGTCCGATCTGCTGCTCGACGCGAAGCTGCCTACCTCGATGGGGTTCTCCAGTGCTTTCAAAAACATCGGGAAGGTGCAGAACGCCGGGCTGGAGTTTACCGTCAATGCCGATGTGCTGACCAACACCGCCCTGAAATGGAATACCTCGTTCAATATTTCGTTCAACAAAAACAAGCTGGTGCAGCTGGCGGAAAACCAGCAGTCGCTGCTCTCCATTCTCACCTGGAACCTCGATTTCAGCCGGGTGCCGCTGTACATCGCCGAAGTGGGCCAGCCCATTGCGCTGTACTATGGTTACCAGTGGGAGGGCAATTACCAGTACAGCGATTTCGATCAGACGGGCTCAGGCGCCTATGTGCTGAAAACGGGCGTGCCCACCTATCATACCAACCGCGCCGTTACGCAGCCGGGCGGCATCCGCTACCGCGACATGAATAACGACGGCGTCATCAACACAGACGACCGTACCGTGATCGGCGATCCCAATCCCGACTATACGGGCGGGTTCAGTAATAACTTTTCCTACCGGGGATTCGACCTGAACGTATTTTTCCAGTTTACGGTGGGGCAGGAGATCTTCAATGCCAACCGCATTATTTTCGAAGGCGGCGGCAGGATGCACCAGAACATGTTTGCCACCTACCGGCACCGCTGGACGCCGGAGAACCAGAACAACACCTATTTCCGCACCAACGGCGGCGGCCCCACCGATTTCGGGTATTCTTCCCGGCTGGTGGAAGACGGTTCTTACCTGCGCCTGAAAACGGTGGCGCTGGGCTACAATTTTCCCGCGCACATCATTAAAAAAGCAAAACTGACGGGCCTGCGTATTTATGCCTCCGCGCAGAACCTCATTACCTGGACGCGCTATTCCGGCTTCGACCCGGAAGTATCCGCCTTCGATTCCGCGCTCACGCCCGGGTTTGACTATTCGGTATACCCGCGCGCCCGCACCATCACCTTTGGCCTTAATCTGACATTATAAAAGCATCCGACATGAAAAAAACAATCGTCCTGTTCATTTCGCTGACTATGCTGGCCGGGACTTCCTGTAAAAAATTCCTGGCAACGAAGCCGAAGGACTTTTCTTCGCCGGAGCAGTATTACAGCACGGAAAAAGAACTGAATGAAGCCCTCGCGGGCGTGTACAATGCACTGGCGCTGGATGCCACCTATGGCCTGTATCTTTCCCTGTTCCTGCAGCACGGCAGCGATGAGGCGTTTTACAAATCCACGACCAGCACGGCCAACGCCATGGCCTACGACCACAATACCGCAGACTCTTATGTAGACGCCCTTTGGCGCGACCTCTACAAAGGCATCAACCGGGCCAATTACCTGCTGGCCAATATCAATAAACCCGTGATGAGTGAAGCCGCCCGCAATGTGATCAAAGGCGAAGCGCTCTTCCTGCGGGCGTTCATGTATTTCCAGCTGGTATCCAACTGGGGCGATGTGCCGCTGCTCCTGGACCCGACGGTAGACAGCCGGAACACCGACAATCCCCGCACGCCGCAGAAAGCAGTATATGAACAGATACTCGCCGATATGATCGCGGCGAAAAACCTGGTGAACAGTTACACCGTTACCGGCAAACCGGTGCATGTTTCCAAAACGGCCATCATGGGCGTGCTGGCGAGGGTATGCCTCAAAATGGCCGGGCACCCGCTGAAAGAAACCGCCCGGTACAAAGATGCCCGCGACTGGGCCGACAGTGTGATACAGTCCGGCATCCACAAGCTCAATATCGATTACAAACAGATCTTCATCAACGAAACCGCCGATCTCTACGATACGCAGTTCAATGAAACGCTGTGGGAAATAGAGTTCTACGGCAACAGCACCAATACGCTGAAAAGCGGCGGCCGGTTCGTGAACTATGCGTCTACGCTGAACCGTGACAACGTTGCCGGGTACGCGTATGAAAGGATTGGCGTGACGGGTACGCTCTACCGGATGTATGCCGCCGGCGACCTGCGCCGCGACTGGGCTATTGCGCCATACAGCTTCCGGAGCAGCAGCGGAACGGAAGAAGTACCGAAAGCCGCCACGGACATCTATACCCGCAGCTGCGCCAAATGGCGGCGTAAATACGAAACCGTGCTGCCGCGCAATACCGATTACGGTCCTGCCAACTTTCCCGTGATCCGTTATTCGGACGTGCTGCTGATGTACGCGGAGGCGGACAATGAACTGAACGGCGGCCCTTCCGCTACGGCTTACACTGCCATCAACCTCGTGCGCAGAAGGGGATACGGCAAACTGTTGCCCAATGCCACCAATATTACGGAAGCGGATCTGTCCGGGTTGGGGCAGGAGGGTTTCCGGAAAGTGCTGCAGGACGAAAGGGCGCGGGAACTTGCATTTGAAGCGTTGCGCAAGGGCGACCTGATACGCTGGGGGATTTTCATACCGGTGATGAAAGCCGTGGGCGCCGACCTTCAGGCGAACGCGCCGGCGGGCCTGAAGTATTCCACAAGGGGGTATAACAATGTATCGGAGAAACATAACCTGTTGCCGATTCCCAGCCTGGAAATGTCGTTGAACAAAGCCATGGAGCAAAACCCGTTGTGGAAGTAAGAGCGCCCGGCGCTGTAAAAGTGAAGATCTGGCTCCAAAGTCTGCATACAGTTTCATCGCAAGAGCCGGGGTTTCCGGCTCTTTTATTTTGTCGCATATACTATCAAAAAAAAGCCGGACATCTGCCCGGCTTTTGCTGTTAGAGCGACTGATCCGGTTACGGCTTTACGAAGCATTATTGACCGTCGAGCTGTTTTTCCTGCTTATCCCATCCCGGTGGTGTTTCCACATTGAAGTGCCGCACATTCCTGCCTTTGAAAAACACACCGGCCGTGCAGTTGGCGATTCTTGCCACGTTTTTGATCTGCAATCCTTCCACATCCTCCGCTACTACCGGCGGGCGCGGGTCGGCCGCTGCGGCGCCGAGCATGAGGCCGGTTACCTGTACGTTCCGGGCATGCCGGATGAAGAGGCCGGAAGAAGGCAGCTCTTTCCAGGCGGTGGGCTGGGGATAGCCTTTTTCATCTTCCTTTACGCCTTTCACATCTTTGATATAACCGCCGGCAGCAAGGCCGCCGCGGTTGAAGAACTGGATGTTGGACAAAGAGATGTTTTCCACGTAATGTCCGGGAATGGCCGTGATGGAAGCGGAATAGTTGCCGGTGCCGTAAGCCGTTACATTGCTGATCACGATGTTTTTCATGGTGCCCACCGGGGGCTCCGGTGCGGCGGCGGTATGTTTGCGGGCGCGGTTGCCGAGGCGAACGAACAGCGGGCAATCGCTGCCGCTGATGCTGATGTTGCTGATACTGACGCCTTCCATCTGTCCGCCGTCCACAATCTCGATGGAAAGCGCGGCGATGCCGCGGGAGGTGCCGTAGATGGGTTTTTCCGTGTTGCGGCTGGGTTTGATGACACAATTCGAAATGGCGATATTTTTGAAGCCGCCGGTGGATTCCGTGCCGGCCTTGATGGCGTTGCAGAAGCTCGATACGATGCAGTTGGTGATCACCACATCTTCCGTAGCCGCGGCCCCGGTGCTTTTCAGTACGATGGCGTCGTCGTCCGTATCGAAGGTGGAGTTGGACAATACGAAGCGGCGGCAGCCGTCGATGTCGATGCCGTCGTTGTTGCGGTTGGCGTGGTTGTACACCTGCACCCGGTCAACGATCACGTCTTCACAATCGAGGTAATGCTGGTTCCAGATGGCGGCGTTCCGCATGCGGATGCCTCCCACCTGTACGTTCCGGCATGAAATAAACAGGATGTTGCGCGGGCGGCCGTCCATATCGCTGCCGATCCTGTTTTTGGGGTTACCGGGATGTCTGGCGCCGTTACCGTCGATGGTGCCGTGGCCGGTAATGGCGATGTTCTCCGCTTCATTTGCATAGATCAATGCGCGCCAGCCGCCGGGATCTTTCTGTGAACGGTAGCGCGGCTGCGGCTGTGCGGGGAAGTCGTCCGGCGAGGCGCTGGCCAGCAGCGTGGCGCCCATTTCGAGATGGAGGTTGACGTTGTTTTTCATGACAAGCGTGCCGGAGCTGAAAACACCGGCGGGAACGATCACCCTGCCGCCGCCGGCGGCGTGGCATTGTTCGATGGCTTTGTTGATGGCGGCCGTGTTCATATGTCCCGGCCCTGGCTTTGCGCCGAAGTCTGTAATCGGGTAATCTTTGGCAACGGTCTGTTGAGTAAAAAATAACAGGCACAGCAGCCCAAGTTGTTTCATTACGGTCATGTTGAAAAGTTTGCGGGAGTGATGCGGAATGTTTGTTTAGTCTTTTAACCACCAGGAGAGCAGTTCGCCTGTGTTACCGGTTATTTTGAGCTGGTTATCCGCTTTGTGGTGCCGGTACATGGCCTGGATGACGGTATGGTTTTCCGTATCCTTCGCATTGTTGCCGTTCGCGTCCGTAGCGCCCGCCACGAGCAGTTTACGCGGTGAGAGGCTGGCGGCCAGGTCGGGCAGGTCGTATATACCGACGGAGCCCGCCACGGCGCTTTGTATCAGCGCCGGCTGGTAAATGCGGCTGCTCACCACCGACCACCACGAGCTGCAGGGCGCGATGAGTGCGATGCGGGAGATATGGGCGTTGAATGCGGCGGCATGGAGGAGTACCGGAGCCATCTCTTTTTCCGCCACGCCGTAGATGGTTTTGAATCCTTCGTTTTTCATGAGCAGCGTGGTGAGCAACGATACGTCGCCCGCGCGGATGCCCGTGATGCTGCGGCCCGTTTGCACGGTGGCGAACCACAAATTATAAGAGATGCTGTCGATGAAGGAATCGCCTTTGAACGCGCCCGGCCCGGTTTCGCCCGTGCCCACCATATCCGGCGCCAACACCGTGAAACCTGCTTTCAGCAAAGCTTCCGCCTGGGCGGCCGCTTTTGCTTTGCCCAAAGGATGCAGGTAGATGACGGCCTTCCGGTTAGCGAGTTCCGGTTTCATCAGCAGGTAAGGGATCACGTAATCGCCTTCCCCTTTTACGAACGCCTTTTCGATGATGTAGCCATTTTTCTGCAAGCGGCCAGCCTGTACAGGTTGAATGGCGGTGGCCGGCGCACGGTAACCCGACAGTTTTTTGGCTGAATCCAGCATGGCGTTGATGTAAGCCGGCGATTGCCGCGCCGCCTGTAAAGCGGTTTGTTGCTTTTGTGCGGTTTGCAGGTGGAGACTGAAAATGGTTTCACCCTTCAGCGAAGTGCTGACTTGCCCGGTGGGCGTTACTTTCAGTTCCTCCGCGCTCAATGGCGGGATTTCTTCATCGGCGCCATTGCCGGGGTGGGCGAGGTGTTTTTGCAGGAAGGCATAAAGCGCTTCGCGGTTCTTTTTGGTGGATGCATGCGGCGCATCGTCCGTCACCATTCCGAAATTATCCTTTTTCCCAAGGGCGGCATACATCGCCGTTACTTCCTTCGCCGTTTCGGTGGCGCCCTGTATGGAGAACATATCGCGGGTGGTGGTGATCATCAGGCAGGGTTTGGGTGCGCGCACCGTCAGCAGGTCGCCCATGTCGAGCCCGCGCGCGATGCCTCCCAGGAAATTCTGTTCGGCATCCTGCGGACCGATGGATTCAAACAGCCGCCGGAAGCTGGTGATATAGTTTTCCGGCGCGGCCGCTTTTATCCGTTCGTCGAACGCCGCGATGTAAGCGCATTGCGTGCCCCCGCCCGAACGGCCTGTGATGCCGATGCGCTGCGGGTCCACTTCTTTGCGGGTAAGCAGGTAATCGACCGCGCGGATGCCGTCCCAGATCATTTGTCGTGCCAGCGTGCCGCCCGCCATGAATAACTGGGCGCCGGGGTAGGAGTGTTCATTCGAGGGCCATTTATGCCGTGATTGACGGGTGGCGGTATCGTAATACTCCAGTCGTTCTCCCTGCCCGACCGGGTCGAAAGCAAACACCACGAACCCTTTTTTCACGAGGTTCAGCATGACGCGCTGGTAAGCCGGAGAGCGGTAGCCGTTGGCGGAATGGCCGCTGCAATAGATCACGGCCGGGGCTTTGCCGCTTTGCGCAGGGAGAAATAAAGAGCCGGTCACATAGAATCCCGGCTGTGATTCGTACACGATGTGTTCCACCGTATAGCCGTCTTTCCGGATAGTGCCGGTGACTTTCGCATGCAGGGGCGTTTTGGCGGGAAAAGCGCCCACGGCATCCTGCAGGGTTTGCCGGATCCATTGCTGCCGCTGCTGCGGGTTGTATTGCTGCGGCCGGCGGCTTAGCTGTTGTATGGCTGCTGTGGCGAGGTGGCGGTAGAGGGAATTGGGCGCGTCGGAATACGCCTGCCAGGTACGGATAACGTCCAGTTCCTGCTGGGCGTTGACGGCGGAAGATGCCAGCAACAGCAATAGTCCTGTAATGAATATCCCCTTCGCGCGTGCGTATGATTGCGGTTTGTTCATAATGCGGTATAACATGCCAGACGGTTGTTCTTTCAGATAAGACAACTGAAACGCAGCATGGGAGTAGCGAAGGGGAAAATATTCCTGCCCGTATGTCCGTTGCCAGCTAATGTGACTTCGCCATCATGCGCTTCCGGTGCCGGCTGCCCCATTTGTACAACTCCTGTATCAGCGGGTCGAGGGAAGCGCCGTAGTCCGTGATCGAATATTCCACGATGGCCGGCACGGCGTCGTACACCGTGCGTTTGATCAGCTGATGCGCTTCCAGTTCGCGCAATTCCTTCGACAGCATCCGGTCCGTGATCTTCGGTATTTCCTTCGCCATTTCCCCGAATCGTTTATTGCCGAACGATAAACTGATCAGGATCGGCAGTTTCCATTTTCCGCTCAATACCTCGAGGGCATCGGTAATGGGCAGCAGCATGCTGAGACATTTCCCAGGCTCATGGCCTTCACGTGATTTCATCTGGTGCGTTTTACTATACAACAGTATAGTGCTATACAATCGTATAGTACTTACTAATGTATAGTAAATGTAGGTAGTTTTGTTGCCTAAACCAAAATAAATGAACAAAACCAGGATTATCTATTGGGCCAGCACGGCGATCGTGTCGCTGATGATGCTTTTCACCGGCTTTTCTTACCTGACGAATGAAGAAATGAAACAGGCTTTCGTACAGATCGGTTTCCCTTCGTTTTTCAGGATAGAGCTGGCGGTGGCCAAGCTGGTGGGCGGTGTTTTACTGCTGGTGCCGGCGGTGAAGGGGTTTGCCAAACAATTTGTATATGTGGGGTTCATGATCGTGCTGGCATCGGCATTTCTGACGCATCTGGCCATCGGGGATACGGTATCGCACAGCATCATGCCGCTGCTGTTCCTGGGGATACTGATCGTTTCTTATGTGTATTACGGGAAACTGGCGAAGCCCGTAACGGTATAGCACCATTGTTTCAGATGATCGTCCTTTCCGCCGGTGGCGCCGTTATGCCGGTGTCGCCGGCGGAATTGTTTTTGATCGCAACCGCGCAACCGCTTGTCTTACAAAACAAAACGAAGGAAAAAAGACCGTTGCAAAAGAAAAAAAGTTGATCTTTGCGCCTCATTTTTATAACGTATGAGCTCATTAGGCTGGAAGCTGATCAGGAATTTCGAAAAGGATTTTATTGTAGACAGTGAACAAGTAAGGATTAAGTTCGTGACCATGAGCTGCGTCCATAAACAATTGTACCAGGTATATGTGCCCTTCCAGGGCAGAACGGTGCGGTTCCACATTCAAAAAGATACCGAAGGCCAGTTTAAGATTGTCGGGAAGGGGGTTTGTCCCCCGCCTTATGTACCGCTGGAAGAAGAATTCGCTGCGGCCATCGAAGCCTCTCCCATCGGGTAGTTGCACTCTGCTCTTCCCAGTTCCGTTTTCGTGCGTGGCGGTTTTTATTTCCGGTCAGGAGGCCCGTCCGTAATCAGCTGTGAAGCAGGTAATTTGGAGGAGTATCTTCAGGATTACTTTGCAATACAGAAAAACCGGGCTTTTTCGCAACCGCCTTTTTTGTATTTTCATGGCTATGAAGGTTGTGTTCTTTTCCGCCAAACAATACGATAAACAATTTTTCAACCGGGAAAATGAAAAGTACGGCTTTGCGCCGGAGTACCTGGAGACCCACCTGGGCCCGCACATCGTCAATGCCGTCGAAAACGGCACGCCGGCGGTATGTGTTTTCGTGAACGACAAACTGACCGCCGAAGTCATCGCGGTGCTGGCCGCCAAAGGCGTGAAAGTGATCGCGCTGCGCTGCGCGGGTTTTAATAACGTAGATCTCGATGCCGCAAAAGCACATGGCATCCGCGTATGCAGGGTGCCGGCCTATTCTCCCGAAGCGGTGGCGGAGCATGCCGTCGCCATGTTACTGACCCTCAACCGGAAAACGCATAAAGCGTATAACCGCGTGCGGGAGCAGAATTTTTCCCTCAATGGCCTGCTGGGCTTTAACCTGTATGGTAAAACGGTGGGCGTGATCGGTACAGGCAAGATCGGCCGCGCTTTCTGCCGCATCATGCTTGGGTTCGGGTGCAGGGTGCTGGCTTTTGATCCTTATCCTGATGAGGCGCTGGAAAAGGGGGGAGTGGTGTATCTGCCGTTCGGGGAGGTGCTGCGCGAGGCGGATGTGTTATCCCTGCATTGCCCCCTCACGCCGGACAACAAATACCTCATCAACCGCGAAGCCATCCGGCAGATGAAAAAGGGCGTTACCGTCATCAATACCAGCCGCGGAGCCTTGCTCAATACCCACGATGTGACCGAGGGCCTGAAATCAGGTCATATCGCCTACCTCGGCATCGATGTGTATGAGCAGGAGGAAAAGCTGTTCTTCAAGGATTTGTCGGCCGCCATTATCGAAGACGATATGATACAACGGCTGATGAGTTTTCCGAACGTACTGGTTACCGGCCACCAGGCTTTTTTTACAGAAGAAGCGCTCTCGCAGATCGCGGAGATCACGATGCGCAGCATCGACCAGCTGTGCAACGGGAAGCCCGTCAGCGAAGGCGTGCTGTTAGCATAAAACTGTTATCTGATACCTATGAAAATCAATCTTGTCAGGAAATTCCTGGGCTATGTGTACGGCAACTATGCCGGCAACTTTCTCGGCTTTGTGGTAGGCATGGCCTCCACCCGCCTCGTTTCCCACTTTTTTACCACCCGCAGCATCCGCAATCTCTGGGGACTGACCGCGCACCGCACGGTGGTCGACAAAAAAACATTCAGCATGATGGAGTGGGGCGTTTCCATCGTGATCGGTTTCATCGTGTTCGAGCTTGTTTCCAAATGGCTGCAGAAAAAGCTGGATGAATTCCTGCCCAAATACAAGGCTACGCGCTGGCTGGCGAAGGGAGAAGAAACGCCGCAGCGCAAGGAGCCGGTCGCTGCGGGCCAATAACAGCCAATTTCACGAAGGGACGCGGAAGCCGATGCTTCCGCGCAGTGTTGCTATTGGTGTTAACAGGGCGCGGGATTGTTTCTTGCGCCTGCTTTTTTGCAGTGATGCGGAATGGATGCACGCCTGTCCCGGGTGTTCCTGAATAATCCGCATAACATATCAACGGCGTGTTATAATTGCCTGCAGATAAAATCTTTCTTCCCAAAAATATGCTGCGCGGATAGGTTGCGTAGCCGCCGCCTACCTTAGCAAAGTCAAATAACCGAACCCCCGAAAAATTCCCGGATTATTACATTGTTAACTTTAAAAAAACCAAAATGAAATCTATTTGTTTGCTTACCCGCATGCTATCCATTACCCTGATTTTCAGTATGCTGGCCTGTAACAAGGAAAAGCTGGCGGAAAGGGAAACCCTTTCGGCCGAAACCATGGCTGCCATCGATGTGCAGTCGCTCAACGGCGGCGCGGCCGTGCCCGTGTCGTGGTACAAGCTTGAATTAAAACTGATCAAAGAAAGCAGCGGCTTCACGCCGCCGGTGGCTGCACGGGCCATCGCGTACACCGGTATTACCCTGCACGAGGCGGTGGTATGGGGAACGCCCTGGGGCCATACGTTAAGCGGTCAGCTGAACGGGCTGTCCAATCTTCCCAAACCCGAAAAGTGGAAGAAATACAACTGGGCGATCGCGGCGAACAGCGCCATGGCGCAGGCGATCAAAGACCTCTTCCCCAACGCCAGCGCCGCTAACCAGCAGCTCATCACCCAGCTGGAAGCTGATAACCTGGCCGCCCTGGCGGACAGCTGCAGCCAGGCAGAAGTGGACCGTTCCATTTATTTCGGCCGGCAGATCGCCACGGCGATTTACCAGTGGTCCAGCACCGATGGCGGAAAAGACGGTTATCTGAACAACTTCCCGACGGATTATGTGCCGCCTGTTGGTCCCGGTTTATGGGTGTCCACGCCGCCGCAGTTCCAGCGTGCCATGCTGCCTTACTGGGGCAACAACCGCCTGCTGCTGAAGTTTGCACCTTCCGATACCGCCGGCGCAGCATTCCCTGCGTATTCCACCGATACCACATCGGCATTTTACCAGGCCGCGAAGTATGTTTATCAGAAAGGCATTTCGCTTACGCCGGAAGAAAACCTGATTGCCCGCTACTGGGCAGACGGTGGCGGTACTTTCACGCCGCCGGGGCACCTCATCGCCATCACCGCGCAGCTGGTGAACGATGAGGACCTCAGTCTCACCGGCGCCGCGAAACTCTTCGCCCAGGTAGGTATCGGCCTGAACGACGCCGCTATCCTGTGCTGGCGACATAAGTACCGCTACAACGTGCTGCGGCCGGTAACATACATCCGTGCGCAAATCGACAGCAGCTGGATGCCCCTCATCGGTACGCCGCCGTTCCCGTCCTTCACCTCCGGCCACTCCACTTTCACGAGCGTGTCCGGTCATATCATGGCCGCACGTTTCGGCAACAGTTTTTCGTTTACCGATCATCAGAAAGTACCGGATGGTTTTGCACCGCGCCCGTTTGCCAATTTTCAGGCCATGATCAATGAAGCCGCCATTTCGAGAGTATATGGCGGCATTCACTATGATTTCGACAGCGAGGTGGGTAAAACCGCGGGCTACAACCTGGCGCTGAGAGTGCTGGCGTTGCAGTACTGAACGCTGCGCAGGTACAAAATTTCCTGATACACAAACCCGCACCGGGAGCGGGTTTGTGTTTTTTTTATGCGTGCTCTTTTCAATGAAAGGGAGCATTGCGCTACCTGCTGACCCGGTGGTCAATGACGGTTCCTGTTTATCACCATCGCAACAGCGTGCTCCCACAGATGGGCCGACTTCGTGTACCGGCGGAGAATGTTAGGCGGCTGTTAATGCACTTATTTTGTTTGCATATTCTTTTGCTTAATTGTTTACTTTTTTAATAATATTCTGTTTACATAATATGGGTTGATATGCCTTTGTTGGAGGTTTTATCCTGATAATGAGTTGAAAATCATTCACTAATTATGTTCTGCCTTTTGAAGTCCCTGTTTTAAAGAAAAATAACAATTGCATTTTGTTTACCAAAAAGGCATATATTTGTTTACATAGACACGAGTCAATCAAAATCATTCTACGTTCATTTAAACTTTCATAAAAGGGGAGATACGCAACATAAGGCTTCGTTATGCAGATCGCAACAATAGGGCGCCGGCTTAAAAGTGCTCCGGAGGGACTTTTTTGCCAACGGCTCCGGCTATCCGCAAGAGTGGATGTATGAGGGGGTGTATCACCGGTATTAAAAGACTATGAGATTTATTTAGCTGGATGTTCCATGGCGCTACGGCGTGTCAACGGTATTAACAACTTCATTTTTTAATCGTCTATTTTAAAATGTATGAATTATAGCATTCATATTGAAAAGAGGGTGAACAGCCTGTTTCGCACACTTGACAGGTCCCGTATGGCGAGCGCTTCCCGGCTGGTGGGGCTTTGTTTTGTAGCCTTCAGCCTGGTGGACGCACGGCCCGCATTTTCGGCGCCGGCGCTTACGGATGCGCGCGTTACCGGTGTGGCTGTACTGAACGTCAGCGGTACCGTTAAAGATGACGCCGGTACGCCGATTCCGGGAGTGGTCATACAGGTGTCCGGCGGCTCGCAGACCGCGGTAACGGATGCCAACGGGTATTATCAGCTCAGCCAGGTGCCGGAAGGTGCCGTGCTGGTGTTCAGGATGCTCGGTTATGTGACCCAGGAGGTGCCGGCCGGCAAAAGCCAGATCAATGTTACCATGCAGCGCGACGTGCGTACGCTTGGTGAAGTGGTGGTGTCGGACGGTTACCGTACCACCACCGTGGCCGCCAATACCAGTGCCATCAGTTCGGTAAAGGGCGATGTGCTGGAGAACAAACCTTTCTCCACTTTTGCACAAACCCTGCAGGGGCATATCGCGGGTCTGACCGCGCCTACCACCAGCGGGCAGCCGGGTGCGGCGGTCGACATCCGCATCAGGGGGCTGGGCTCCCTTTCCCTGTCGTCGAACCCGCTGATCGTGATCGATGGTATGATCGTGAATTCGGGTCAGCTGGGGTATAATATGACTACGTCCAACGCCCTCGCAGGCTTGAACCAGAACGATATCGAAAGCATAGACGTATTGAAAGACGCGGCCGCAACGGCATTGTACGGCTCCCGCGGCAGCACGGGCGTGATCATTATCACCACCAAACGCGGCAAGGCCGGAAAAACACAGGTGCGGGTGGATGCGGAAGCGGGTGTGAGCAGCCAGATGGATCCGCCGGATGCGGGCATGCCGCTCAACGGTCCGCAATATGCCGAAATGTTCAGGGAAGCATTGCGCAACGGCGGTTCCACACCCGACCAGATTGCCGCACTGGCGGAAAGTTACGGCCTCAACAGCGGCAAAAGCAACGATTGGTACAAACTGGTTACCCGCACGGGTAAACAGCAGCAATATAACGTCAGCCTCAACGGCGGCACGGAGAAAACAAAGTTCTTCGGCTCCGCCGGTTATTTTAACCAGGAGGCCACCACCATTGGCTCCGACTTCAAAAGAATTTCCGGTCTGCTGAATTTCGATCAGCATATCAGCAAACGGCTCCAGTTGTCGACCGGCATCAATGTTTCCAACGTAGGACAAAACACGCCCTACAGCACACAGTTTTCCGGCAACCCCACCTGGGCGGCACGCGTACTGCGGCCTTTCCAGCTGGCCTATAAAGACGACGGTTCCATCAACACCACCATCGCCGGCAATACGAACTTCCCCGGCATTTACAATCCGTTGTGGATTGCCGAGCACGATAAAAAATACCTCTCGGAAACACGTGTGCTGGGTAACGTGAAACTGAAATGGAACATCTGGGATAAACTGAATTACACGAGCTATATCAGCGCCGACTATCAGACGCTGGAGGAAACCACTTTCCTCAATGCGACGATGGGCGACGGCGTTTCCCTCAAAGGCCGGAGCCGGAACTATTACACGCGTTACTTTAACTGGCTGACGCGTAACCAGCTCGACTACCGGTACGATTTCAAAGGCGTGGATAATTTTTATGCCACGGCGGCGGTGGGTTACGAAGCGCAGCGTTCCAAGGAATACCTGCTGGCGGCAGACGGCGGCGGGTTCCCGTCTACGCACGAAAGCCTCACCGCGCTGAGCAATGCTGCCACGCCCCTCGGCGCCTATGGCCAGTACAGCAACTATGCCTTCACCTCATTGTATGCCACCGCCGGTATCAACTACCGGAACAAATATGCCCTGAACGGCTCTTTCCGCCGGGACGGCTCTTCAAGGTTCGCGTCCAATAACAAATATGCCAGCTTCTATTCCGTAGGCGGCACCTGGAACGTGCACCAGGAAGACTTCTTCCAGCGCCAGCATGTTTTATCGTCGCTGAAGCTGCGGTCTTCTTACGGCACCACCGGTAATGCCAGCCTGGGCAACTATGCCTGGCTGCCGCAGGCGGGTTACGGGCTTGCTTACGGATATGCCGGCATCAACGGCCAGCAGTACGCCACCATCGGCAACATCGACCTGCGCTGGGAAACCTCCAGGAAGTTCGATGCGGGGCTCGACATCGGTTTTGCCGGCGACCGTTTTATGCTCACGGTAGATTACTACCACAATAACATCGACGGCCTCATCCGCTCCGTACCTACTTCCCTCACCACCGGCTTCTCCGCCGTCAGCGAAAATGTGGGCGCGATGGTGAACAAAGGATGGGAATTTACGGTGAAGGGTGATGTGCTCCGGATAAAAGACTTTACCTGGAACAGCAATTTTAACCTCGCCCTCAACAAGAACAGGATCACCCGGCTGCCGGCGGGCACCAGTGTGCAGAACAACCTGTTCTATCTCAAGGAGGGCTACAGTTTCAATACCTATTACATGAAAGAGTTCGCCGGCGTCGATCCGCAAACGGGCGACCCGCTGTATTATAAGGATGGCACGCATGCCGCCACCACGAACAATATCGCCGATGCGCAGCTCGTGCCGCTCGACAGGCTCTCCGTTCCGAAAGCGACGGGCGGTTTCAATAACATGTTCAGCTACAAAGGCATCAGCCTGGGCATCGACTTCAGTTACAACCTGGGTTACTGGGTGTACGGCGCATCCGATCTCTACACCACTTCCGGCGCCAACTATACGTACAACAAATACAAATACATTTACGACCATCGCTGGACGACGCCCGGACAGGTTACGGACGTGCCGAAGTTCACGACCAAAACAGACAATTCGGTAAGTACCTACCGGTTGTATAAAGGTGATCACATCCGCCTGAAAAACGTTACGGTGGGATACGATTTCCGGAACATCCCGCTGGTCAAACAACTGGGCATCAGCAAACTGCATGTGTACGGAAGGGCTACCAACCTGTTCACCCGCACGTTCGATAAACGCCTGCCGTTCGATCCTGAAGTGAACTACTCCGGGTTCGATTACCAGGACATGATGCAATACAAAACTTTCACCTTTGGTATTAACGTAGGACTTTAAAAGATCGAGCCATGAAAAGAAGACATGTATATATATCCATCCTGCTCTCATCCGTAATGGCGGTTGTTTCCTGCGGTAAAGACTTCCTGGAAGAAGAGCCTTCCATTTCGGTGTCCGTCGATAAAGCCATCCAGACCGAAGGCGATATGCTGGAGGCATTGGCGGGTACATACCGGGTGCTGAACAACTACTACCTCTACGGGCGCAACGCGCTGGTGTGGGGCGATCTGCTGGCCGACAATGTGTATATCAGCAGTTCTACCTCCGGCCGGCTGCTGCCCTGGAATAACTACACCTATGTAGGCAACAACGCCGAAGCCGGCCTGCTGTGGTCGCAGAATTATTATGCCATTTTGCAGGCCAACCGCATCCTGGCTGCCGGCATCGCAGAAACGAACAATGCAAGCCAGCTGAGAGGGGAGGCATATGCCATCAGGGCGTTTTGTTACCTGAACCTGGTGAACTGGTTTGCCAAACCGCATACCGTTAACCCTGCCGCCGATGGTGTGCCGGTGGTGACCGTACCTGCCAATATCAGCGGGGCGTTTGTCAAACCCGCGCGGAATACCGTGGCGGAAGTGTACACGCAGATCATTGCGGACCTCGACAAGGCTTTCGCCATCATGCCCGAAACACCGCCTGCCATTCACGCCAACAATACCAACTTCATTTCGAAGTATGCGGTAAAAGCCCTGCAGGCAAGAGCTTTCCTGTATAAAGGAGATTATGAAAAAGCCCGCGATGCGGCGCTGCTGGTGGTGCAGAAAGGCGGCTATAACCTGGCGGGCACCGCGGCTGCATTTACCTCGTACTGGGCATCGAACGTCACCCGCACCGATAAACTGGAAACGATTTTTGAACTCAACAATTCCGCCACCGCCAACAACGGCGTGGAAGGGCTCGACTATATGTACGCCAGGACCGGTCTGGGCGATCTGCTGGTGACCGACGATACCTATGCGCTCTATAGCGAAACCGACCGCAGGAAGGCGCTTATCGTAGCCGGTACGCGGGCCGGCCAGCAGGTGAACTATGTCAACAAGTACCAGAATACGGGCGTGGCCGACAGGGACGAGATCAAATTGCTGCGTTATGCGGAAGTGCTGCTGACCTTGTCTGAATCTTACGCCCGGGTGAACGATGAAACCAATGCGCGCCTGTACCTCAACATGCTCGCCAAAAACAGGGATCCTCTGTTGGTGGATTATACATATGCCGGGCCGGCCCTGCTGGATGCCATTTTGCGGGAAAGGCGCAAGGAACTTGCTTTTGAAGGTCTCCGGTTTTTCGACCTCGCGCGGACTAACGTGAACTTCACCCGCCAGAACATGGGCGCCAAGGCATATTCGTTTTATGTGGACGTAAAAACAACGGATTTCAGGAGGCTGATGCCGATACCGGAAGCGGAATTGAGCGCCAACCCGAATGTAAAGCCGAATCCTGGCTATTAAACGATAATTTACGGTAGGTTTATGTGAAATATTCCCTGGGGCCCGGTGCCCCGGGGATTTTGATTTGACAAGCATGAAGAAAGCAAGAACAGGTTTTATTGGCGTGCTGCTATTGCAGGTAATATCGCTGGCTGCTTATTGCCAGGCGTATCCCGCCGTGGTGGGCGATAAATTCGTGAACAGGCAGCCGGCTGCCGAAGCATGGGTGAATGCGGAACATGCTGAAGTGGTACGAGGCGGTGAGGGTGGTGTGAGATTAAAAAAAGGGGCGACGGAGCATAACCCGCCGGTTGCCCCGGATGTTGTATTTCGCGTCAGGGTGCCCCTGGCGGGTACCTACCGGCTGTCTACCTATGCCATTCCGGAGGGAGGGGCGGAAAAGCCGCAAAGGGATGAAAAAGGAAACATCGTGACCAGTTACATCAGGCTGCAGCTGGGCCGTCAGCGCGCAACCAGGCGGATCGTATACGACAGGCACCACGCCGCCGGGCAGGTAACGGGCAGGTTCGAACTGAAGCAGGGAGAGCAGGAACTGAAAATCTGGCTGCCGCCGGGCATTCAACTGGTATATATCGAATGGAAAAATTATAATCCGCCCGCGGTACCTGCTGCCGCAAAAGATTACATGCCGAAAATTGTGCCGCCACCGGGCCATCCCCGTTTATGGGTGACGCCGCAAACGCTTCCCCTGGTGAAATCGCGGCTGACGGCGCCGGAAAACAAACCCGCCTGGGACGGCGTGCGCGCCACCGCTTTGCGGCCGTATGTTTTTCATTGCGACCCGCAACAGGAAGTGTTTTACAACGAAGGCCTGGAGAAAGCCGCCGAGGCGAAAGCATTTTATTACCTGATGACAGGGGATAAAAAAGCCGGCAACGAAGCGGTGCGGCTGATGACGGATTATTTGTCCGCACTGGAATTCGGTAACGTGACATATGGCGATATTACACGCGAAATAGGCCGTGCCATTTATACGGCATCGTTGGTGTATGACTGGTGTTATCCACTACTGAGCAGGAAGGATAAAGCGGCGTTATACAGTAACATGCTGCGGCTCGCAAGGGATATGGAAATAGGATGGCCGCCCTTTATGGACAGCATCATCAACGGCCACGGTAACGAAGCGCAGATCTGCCGCGACTTGCTGGCGATGGGTATCGCGCTGTATGATGTGGATCCGCTCCCTTACCGCTACACTGCTTACACGGTGCTGGAACAGCTGGTGCCCATGCGGAAGTTTGAATATGCATCTCCCCGGCATAACCAGGGCGTGGATTATGGCGCCTACCGCTTCGGCTGGGAGATGCATGCCGCCTGGTTCTATTACCGGATGACAGGGCTCCGCGTTTTCGACGACAACATCAAAAAACTGCCTTACTTCTGGCTGTACATGCGCCAGCCGGACGGATATATGCTGCGCGACGGCGATATGTTCAGCGGAAAAATCAGCGGCGGCAAACCGGTCTACTGGAAACAGCCGCAAACAATGTTGCTGAGTTATGCCTATTCGAATGATGCCGTGATCAAAGGTGAGTTCGAGCGGCAGGGCGGTTTGCCCGGCAATCCAGTACTGTTCCTGCTGGTGAATGATCCTGCGCTGAAAGCGGAACACCGCCTTGCACAACTTCCCCTGACCAAAGATTTCGGTACCGTGCTGGGTGGCATGGTAGCGCGTACCGGCTGGAATAATACAGACAGCAGTAACGACGTGATCGCGGAGATCCGGGGAGGCGGTTATCACTTCGCCAATCACCAGCACGCCGATGCCGGTGCGTTGCAGATCTATTACCGCGGCATACAGGTAGGGGATATCGGCTTGTATGTTTCTTACGGCACGCCCTATGATTTTAACTTCAACAAAAGATCGGTGGCGCATAGCATGATGCTGGCGGTGGATCCGGAAGAAAAATTACTCTTCCGCGCACGGGTGCGGGACGGCGGTACAAGGTTCAACCAGCGTTTTCCGCAAACACCGCAGGAGACCGTGTCCGATCCCTGGTTCAATAACGGGCAGGTGCAGTCGGCCGGCTTCGGCCCCTCGGCAACCGCACCCGCGTTCAGTTACTTCAAGGCCGACCTGACCAGTGCTTACACATCCAAGATGACCCGATACACGCGCGGTTTCTGTTTCCTCAACCTTGGCCGCGAGGATGTGCCGGCTGTGATCATCCTGACCGACGATATGACGACGGCAAAAGCAGACTTCAAAAAATACTGGCAGATCAACACCTTGCACCTGCCGGACACGACAGGGGGGCGGCTGGTGTTGCAAAACAGCCGCAACGGGCTGACGGGTAAAACCTACGTGGATATGCTGCTGCCGGCGCCCAAAGACCGCATCATGGCAATATTAAGCGGTGATTCGGCTAACAGTGTTTTCGGGCAACCCTACCAGGTAGTGTCCGACAAACCGGAGGCCCATGCTCACCGCATCATGATAACGCCTGCAACTCCGCGCTTACAGGATCGTTTTCTCACCGTATTCCAGATGGTAGCGGGCAATACCAAACCGTTGCCCGTAAATTTCAAAGCAGAAGCGACGCACTACCAGCTCGCCATCGCAGACAGGGTGGTGTGCATGAGCGCCGGCTCCGGTTTAATTGACCGTTCGTTTATAATGAAAGCACCCGCCGGAACGCGGCAGGTAACGCTGGCCGGATTGAAAGGCGGTTACTGGCATATCAGGAGCGCCGATGGAAAAATAAACTTTACTGCCGCCGTGGCGGACGGTAACAATACGCTGTGCTTCGATGCCGGCGAAGGACACATCACCGCAACGCCCGGCGGTGTTGACGGCGTGCCGGTGTTGAAGTAACGCGCCTAAAATAGAAGCTGCCGATGCACGTGTAGTGGCGATGAGCTTGTGCGTATTGTAGGTGGGATGATTATTCTTCCCGATCTGGTAATCCTCATTAATCGGAAACACTCTTCGTACAATGCGCCTGATCTTTGCGGTTTTACTACGGCATAGATCAGGCGCTGCGGACGGTCTTTTGATGCCGGCCGTTTGTAATCTTTCTCAAGCGCTTTTTTGTGGCTGAGCTCCATGCCATCCCGTAATTATCTCCATTTTTTTAATCGGAACGTCCATTGTAATAAAAAAGAATCCGGGGGAACTTGAAGCGCCAATTATGAAACAACGCATGGCCTGCGGAACCGGCCGGGCAAACATAATAACCCGCAGAACAGGGCCATGTTCGACGGCGGCAGCGTTTTGAAACTGCCTCGGGGTTGTTGGCCCGCTTCCGGCATAATTGCAGTATATTAAACCAAAGAATGATCAAGATGAACATGACGACGCTTACGATGATAGTCCTCATGGCCTGCGTGAAAAACAGTGGGCCGGCGCGTACGGAAAATCCCTGTATCGTGAACGGCAGAGATACCTGTGCCGTCAGCAAGGCGTTGACCGCCACCATCGACCTGGCTGCCGAAAAACAGACCATGCACAGCTTCGGCGCATCCGATTGCTGGGGTATCAAGTTCATCGGCAAAAACTGGCCGGAGCGCAAACGCAACCAGATCGCGGACCTGCTGTTCAGCAAAGAGATGGATGAAAAAGGCAACCCGAAAGGGATCGGTCTTTCCATGTGGCGCATCAACATTGGCGCCGGCAGTGCGGAGCAGGGAGAACAGAGTAACATCAGTTCGCCCTGGCGCCGGGAAGAATCTTTCCAGTTGCCCGATGGTAGCTACGACTGGTCGAAGCAGGCCGGCAACCAGTGGTTCGCCCGCGCCGCCAAAGCCCGGAACGTGGAGAATTTCCTTTTGTTTTCCATCAGTGCGCCCGTGCATATGACGAAGAACGGATACGCGTTTGCACCGGGCGGCGTTGAGAAAGGGAAGCTGAACCTGCAAGCCGGGAAAATGAACGCATTTGCGGAATTCCTGGCGGATGTGACGAAACACTATGTAGACGCGGGCATACCGGTGCAATACATCAGTCCCCTGAACGAACCGCAATGGGACTGGATGGCGAAAGAGAACGGCAAAGCCAGCCAGGAAGGCACGCCTGCCACTAACCAGGAAGCCTTCGAGCTCATCCGGGCCCTCGACGCCGGCATCACCCAAAGAGGATTGTCCACAAAGATTGCTATGGGCGAAGCCGGTGCGCTGAACTATGTGTATGGCACGGTGAATTCCGCACCCGAGCGAAGCGATGTGTTCAATTATCTCTGGAACCCCTCGAGTGCAGGGTACATCGGCTCATTCCGTTCCGTGGCGCCGGTACAGAGCAGTCATAGCTACTTTGCGCAGCCCGATATCCCCACGCTGCTCAATCATCGCCAACAGCTGGCCGCACGCATGGCCGCGGTGAATCCGAAAGTGGACTACTGGCAATCCGAATATTGCATTCTCGGCAAAGAGGACGGCATCCAGGGTGGTGGAAGAGACCTGGGCATCAATACGGCCCTGTACGTGGCGCGCCTCATTCATACGGATATCGTGGTGGGCAGGGCCACATCCTGGCAATGGTGGCTCGGCGTAAGCCCGTCCGATTATAAAGACGGACTTGTGTATGTGGCCAATGTGAACGGTACCATGGGCGAGTTATCGGCCACGCAGCAGGACGGTTTGATATACGCATCGAAATTGCTCTGGGCGCTGGGGAATTTTTCGCGGTTCGTTCGTCCCGGCATGATCAGAATAGATGCTTCCCTGGAAAACAATACCGACCCGAAGACCGCTGCCGCCAACCTGATGATTTCCGCTTACAAGAATCCTGTCAGCAAAGAAGTAGTCGTGGTGCTGATCAATATGACAACGAAAGATGAACAAGTTAGTCTCGATGGGGTAAAATTCGCTACGCGACAGATCGCAGCGTACACCACGTCCGATACCAAAGAATTGCAGTATAGCAGCCAGCAGGCGGGTGCGCCGGTGATGATCGGGGCGAGGTCGGTGGTGACGCTGGTAGGGAAGTACCGCTAGGTGCGCAAACTTATTTTGAATAATCTGACGGGCGTTCTATATTTGCAACATCGTTGCAATGAAAATGGCGCCCGTCAGCACATATCGTTCCTGGTTAGCCGCGCTGTTATTGGCGCTGTACGGGTTTATAGTCCTGCCGGTGCAGGTATGGCATCATCATGCCGGCACCAGTTGTCATACTGAAAAATCCTCTTCGCAGCTGCCGGCGTATGCGGGTGAAAGCGGGACGTTCTCCGGTTCCTGCAAAATTTGTGACCATCAGTATTCTTTCTATTACAATGATCAGCAGGTTTCCTTTGTATTCGTACGCAGGGCGCTGGCTGTCGTTTTTTCGTTTCATCGCCCAGGGCCGGTAACCGCTTCTTATTTCCATTCCTCCAACAAAGGCCCGCCGGCGGTGGATTAATTTCTTCTCTTATATCCGCGGCAGCTGCTGCGGGAACCGATATATTTTATCAGGCATGAACGCGTGTGAAGGCTGTGCCCCTGCGGGCGTACTGTTCCTATACCGGTACGTGGCATTCATGTAACTATCCAACTTTTACAACTTGAAACAGAATGACGAAAAGGCTGCTTTTTGTGCTGCTGTGCTGCGTCGTTTCCCATTGCGCATTCGCCCAGGGGAACGTTATCCGTGGCAGGGTGCTCGATCAACAACGCTTTACCCCGCTCGGGCAGGTAACGGTGCACATCCGCGAATCGGGCGTTTCCACGCAAACAGGGGCGAACGGCGTATTTGAATTCAAAAAAATAAATACCGGTACATACACTTTGCAGTTTTCTTTTGTGGGTTACCGGCCTGTCGAGCGAACCGTGCGGGTGGATAAAACCGGCCTTTCGGTAGAGGTCGCGATGGAGGCGGTCAGCACCGAGCTCTCCGGCGTAACGGTGACGGGCCTGAGCGAGGAACAGGCCGCTGCGCGTAAGGTCCGCAACAATGTGATGCCGGTTACCATCCTGTCTGGCCGGCAGATCGAGAACCGTGCCAGCAACCTCAACGAACTGCTTGCCCGGCAAACGGGAGTACAAATCCGCAGAACCGGCGGGTTGGGCAGCGAGGCCAGAATTTCCGTACGGGGCCTGGAAGGCAGAAGGGTACAGATCTTCATCGACGGCAACCCTCTTAATACCCCGGACGGCAGCCTCGGCATCAACGACCTGCCACTCCAGATCATCGAACGCATCGAGATCTACAAAGGAACGATTCCCGCCTGGCTGGGAGGAGACGGGCTGGGCAGTGCGGTGAACGTGGTCATCAAACACCGTGATGTCAGTTACATCGACGCAACGGCATCGTACCAGTCGTACAACACCCTTAACACCGGCCTCATCCTTAAAAAAACATTCGACAAAGCGGGCATCGAAGCCGGGGCGGGCATCTTCACCAACAGCAGCGACAACGATTATACGATGGAATCTCCTTTTCAGCCGGGGCTGAAGATCCGCCGGGATCATGACCGCTTCCGTTCCATCCTGGCCGGCGCTTCCATTCGCTTTCACAAACTGTGGTTCGATGAGGTGGAACTGGAAGGCGCTTATGTGGACGTCGACAAAGAATTACAGGGCGTGCAGCGGAATATCCGGCACATCGAAAGCCATGGTAAAACAGGCGTGGCGATTCTGTCGGCCAAAAAGAAGGGCCTGCTGGATAACAGACTGTCGTTTAAGTACAATGCCGCGTTGGCGAACATCAACGTGAGGTTTGTCGATACTTCGTCGTACAGCTACGACTGGGAAGGTATTCGTTCTCCGAGCATTTACGGGAAAGGGGAGATGGGCATCGGTCCCAACCTGACGACTACCGTGCAGAAGGAGTTCCGGCAGCTGGCCAATGTCAATTTCGAGCTCAACGAGGTGTTTACGCTGAACCTGAACAATACGCTCCGAAAAGGCGATTTTGAGCCGGAAGATGATGTGGCCAATGCGTTTGCCGGGAAAAACCTGTTCAATCATCCCGGTAAATTATTCAATACCATCACGGGCCTGACCCTGGAAAGCCGGTTGTTGCAGGAGCGACTATTGCTCTCGGCCGCGGTGAAACATTATTACAGCGAGGTACAGGGTTATAACACCAATATCTACCTGCATGCGCCGCCGGACCGGGTGCGCAATATCACCAACACCGCAGGTTATAACGCCGGCATGCGATACAGTTTTACGCCGGAGTGGATGGTGAAAGCGAGTTATGAAAGAGCGGTGCGCCTGCCGCTGAATGCGGAACTTTTCGGTGACGGTGCGCTGATCACGCCTGCCATTTCACTGCAGCCGGAAAGAGCGAACAATTACACGGCAGGTGTCATTTTCGACAAAACCAACGGGGCCGGCAACCGCCTGCAGCTCGACGCCAATGCATTCTACATGCGGGTGAACGATATGATACAGCTGGCCGGCACCGGCGGCTTGACGACGGGTTACGTGAATTACGCGAATGTGGACATATTGGGGGTGGATGCGGAAGCGAAACTGGATGTGACGAAACACGTATACGTCAGCGCTAACGTCACCTGGCAGCGGCTCCGGGACATTTCGCAATATCTGCCCGGTACCGATAAAGTGGATAATCCCACGTACCTGCTGCAAATCCCCAACGTGCCGGAGCTGTTCGGTAACTGGAATGTGGAATTTCATAAAACCGGCCTTCTCGCCAGGGGCGCGAAAACGCGGCTTATTTACGAAGGGAGCTTTACGAACGAATACAGTTACGGTTTTAACATCAGCCGGTACGACCAGTTTTTTATCCCTGCCTATGTGGCGCATAACCTCGTGATAGAGCAGTCGTTTCACGACGAACGATATACCATCACAGGAGAAGTGCACAACATCACCAACGAAAATATCCTCAACAACTGGAACATGCCGCTTCCCGGCAGAACGTTCCGCATCAAACTGCGGTACCTGCTGATCGGTAAAGCCGGTCACGGGCATTAAAAACCTAAACATTACACCGACATGAAATATTTTTTGATTCCGATAGTTGCCATCTGCCTGCTCTGCGCCTGCACAAAACGAAGGGCGGACGCCGGCGGCCGTACAGCCGGGTACGACCATATCGCCATGGTCACCAACATCAACACGGGCACCACACCGGTAGCATACCTGGGTACCCGCAGCGATTTTTCCAAAGGCACTTACAACAACGCCAATGCCCGGCAGGTGGTGAGTTATGCGCTGGCGCAGGTGTACGGCAACGATGTTTATCTTATCGAAGCGCGCAGCGGCGACAAGGTGAAAAAGTATACCCGCAATATGGACGGTACGCTGCAGGAAGCAGGTAGTCTGGTCATGCCGGCCGCATCGTTCCCTTATTGCATCGCGTTCGAAAGCGCCGTAAAAGCATACGTGTCTTTAGGCAACACCGGGAAGATCGCCGTGATCAATCCCGCTACCATGACGCAAACCGGCCTGATCGACCTCACCCCTTACGCACTGGGAGATGCAAGCCCCGACCCGGGCGTGATGGTATACAAAAACGGCAGACTGTACGTAGCCTGCCTGCAAACCTCAGACGGTTATACCAGCATGCATCCGGCACAGGTGCTGGTAATCGATGTGGCTGGTAACTACGGCATTACCAGCATCACCGACAACAGGGCCACTTATGCCGGCAACGCTTCGTCTTCAGGTTCGATGTTCTTTACGGAGAACGGCGATCTGTATGTGTTGTGCATGAGCTCATGGGGATTCGTACCGGGGCAGAAATGCGGCTTCCTGCGTATCAAAAACGGAGACACAAAATTCGACCCGGCGTACTTTTTCAACATCAGCGATTATGTGGTGGCCAACATACCGGGTAGCCACCTCGATTATCTTCACCGTGTCGAATATGCCGGCAACGGCATTGTGTATGCCACGGGGAATATCCCGAAGCTGATGAGCAATCCCCCGGATTATGTGAAGGACAAGACCTTCGGCGCATTCCGGGCGGACCTGCAAAACAAGGTGCTGACGAAGCTGGATATCCCTTATTCAAATGGATACGCGGCCTGTGTGTTGCCGTATGAGAACAAGGTGTATTACGGGATGTCGACCAACACCGGGGTGGGCATCTTTTCTTTTGACCCGGCTACGAATACAACGAGCGTGGGACCGGTGGTGAGCGCGCAGGGGGATCCGAGTATCCTGTGTGCATTTGAGTGACTTTTTTAACGTAAAAACAAATATTGCCGGCAGAATTTTCCCGGTGGCGCCGGGGAGGATATTGTTCGCCACCGGGAGCCGGCATGTCTTCGGATTTATGGAAATCCACTCCCGTTGACAAGCCGGGTCAAAAAAACATGTAAATTGGTCAAAAAGCAGCTGGCAGGGCTGCCTGCGAGGGGATTACATTTGAACTGACTGAAAACTGTTTTTTGAACTGCAATATTCCCGGGATGAAATTCGAACGGCTTATATTAGGCACCGCCGGCATCGGCGGCATCTGGGGGGAGGTTTCCCCCGGTGCGTCCGTTCAAACGGTGCTGTTGGCACTGGAACGGGGCGTGAAGGCTATCGACACGGCGCCGGCCTATGCCCATGCGGAAGCATACCTCGGTGAAGCGTTGCGGCAATGGAAAGGGCCCGTTCCCGCAGTCAGCTCCAAAGTGGGCAGGCTGCAGGGTTTTACGGCTTACGATGGCCGGTACGACTACAGCCGGGATGCCATGTTCCGCAGCGTTGCCTCCACCCTTGAAAGAACCGGTCTTACTTCACTGGACATACTTTTTCTTCACGATCCCGCACAGATCCCCGAAGGGGAATTCGGTGCGGCGGTGGCCGTGTTGCAGGAACTGAAGGAAAAAGGTTATGCGCGCGCCACCGGCCTCGGCGGTAACCCGCCGGCATGGGCCTGGCCCTGGCTCCGGGATGGCGGGGTTGATGTGCTGATGGAATACAACCGTCTCAATGCCTGCCATACCGAAGCGATGGATACTTCTTTACCCGCCTGCATAGCGGCGGGGTTGCGTTATTTTGCGGCCAGCCCGCTAAATATGGGGCTTCTCGGTAAATCTTTTGCCGGTTTCTCCGGTGATTACCCGGCGTGGCTGCCGGCAGGTGATCTGAAGGCCGCAAGCCGGCTGCATCAGCTGGCGGAATCGGAAGGGATGCCCCTCCGCGCCATGGCCCACCGTTTTCTGTTATCAATTCCATTAACATTCAATATCGTCATCGGCCCGTCTAACCCGCAGGAGCTGGAAGAAACCCTCGGCGATTTTGCCGCCGGGCCTTTACCGGAAACCCTTTACGAAAAAATTTTGCATTACAGCAAGGAGATATCAACAAGATGAAAGACATCAGCGAACAAATCTTTAATATTGCCCGCGTCCGCATCAATGTGCTGGAGCCCGTGCCCGCCGTAACACCATTTCAGGATGCCACGATGGGGCCCTTCCTGACGTTCGGCCTGGCCGTCATTACCCTGGAAGATGAAAACGGATATGTGGGCGAAGCGCCGGTATTCAGCAGCTACACCAACATCCTGGAATCCTGCTTTCTGCCAATTCTCCTGCATAGTAACGGTGTTCCGTACGGTGAGATGTACAGCAAATTATACTGGTCTATCCGCAACGAGGGATTCCGCGGTGCGGCGGCGGCCATGCTGGGGCAGATAGATTTCGCCCTGCACGACCTGGCGGCGCGCCGCGCCGGCCTGCCGATGCACCGTTACCTGGGCAGCAACCGTGATCATGTAAAAGTATACGGCAGCGGGGGCGGCACGAATTACAGTTATGCGCAACTTGAATCGGAAGCCACTTATTTCCTCGATAAAGGCGTGGATTGTTACAAGATGAAAATCGGGAAAGATTTTGGCGCCCGCCCGCATGAAGATGCCGAAAGAGTGAAGTTCGTGCGCAGCCTGCTCGGCCCTTCCGTTCAGCTGGCGGTAGATGTGAACCAGGTGTGGGATTGTGACCAGGCGCTCCGGTTCCTCGACCTGGTTGCGGATCAAAACATCGAATGGATAGAAGAACCGGTGCATTCGGCGGGAATGGACCAGATAGAACGGTTTTGCGCCGCTTCGCCTGTTAAAGTATCGTTCGGTGAATCCGAACGCACGTCCAAACTGTTCCCTACCTTGCTGCAAATGGGGGTTCGCCACCTGCAGCCGGTTCCAACGCAGATTGGCGGGGTGCGGGAATGGGCGGAGGTCCGTGATCTCGCCAAAGCGCACGGAGCCGATTTTTCTTCGGGCGGGTATTCGCTTTACACCGCCGGCCTGATGGCTACCGCAGAAGAAAACTGCCGCGTGGAATATCTTTACTCCATCATGCACGGGCTCGAACGGTACTTCAGTGTGCAGCCTGTTTGGGCGCACGGTGGATGGGCGCTGCCGGACATCGAGGGGGCGCCCGTGCGGATTGACTGGGAGCACTGGCGCCGCGCCGGCAAAATAATGCGCTCCGTACAATGGGAACCGTCTTCCGTTACCGCCTACCTGCCCAATGTAACATTGTAAACGCCTAAATACCACGTTTTGAATATAACACTGAATGGATCTGATTATGGGGTGCTGCTGCTGTACGTCATTGCGCTGCTGGCTACCGGTTTTTACCTGAACCGCCGGAGTAAATCCGCCGGCCGCGATATTTTCCTCGGCGGGCGCTCCCTCAGTTGGTGGCAGATCGGCTTTTCGCTGTTCAGCGCCAACGCCGGGCCTTCGATGCTGGTGGGTTTCGCCAGTATCGGGTTTACGCAGGGCATGGTAGGCAGCAACTTCGAATGGCTGGCCTGGTTCTTCATCTTCCTGATGTCGATGTTTTTCCTGCCGCATTACATTTCCACGAAAGTGTTCACGATGCCGCAATTCCTGCTCGCCAGGTTCGGCAAACCGTCCTACAACTTCCTCGTGATCTACAGCCTCATTTCCATTCTGGTGGTGTGGCTGGGCAGCGCGTTATACGCCGGCGGCCTTATTATCTCGCAGATATTTCAGATACCGCTCATGCAGGCCGTAACGGTGGTGGCGCTCATCGCTACCAGTTTCACTGCCGTGGGCGGGCTGAAGGCGGTGGTGCGCACGGGTATCTTTCAATCCGCGATCATCATTCTGTCGTCCATCATCCTCGTATACCTGTCGCTGAAAAAAATCGGCGGCCTGCAGGCGCTGGCGGATGCGGTACCCACCGGGCACTGGCAATTGTTCCGCCCGGCTTCCGATCCGGAATATTCGTGGGTGGCGATAGTGCTGGGATATCCTGTGGTGGGTATTTATTACTGGTGTACCGATCAAACGATCGTGCAGAAGGTGCTCGCCGGTAAAAGCATGCAGGAAGGGCAGTATGGCGCGATTTTTATTTCCGTGCTGAAGATCATCATGCCCTTTATTTTCATCTTCCCGGGCATCATGTGTTATGTGCTTTATAAAGATATCGCCCAGCCGGACAATGCCTATATCACGCTGGTAAGCCAGGTGATGCCGCACGGTTTTCTCGGCCTGTGCATCGCCGCACTGATCGCTGCCCTGATCGACACCGTTTCGTCCGGGCTCAATTCCTTCAGCACTGTTTTTACACTCGACGTACTGGCGCGCTTCCGTGATATGGACGATACCGCGAAAAGAAAAACCGGGCAGTGGGTGACCGTGCTGGCGGCGGTGCTGGCCATTGGGGTGGCATACCTGTTCTCTCATTCGGGGAAAGGGTTCTTTGAACTGAGCCAGGGCATGGTGTCCATCCTGGCGCCGCCATTATCCGTTGTGTTTGTAGGCGGTATTTCATGGAAGCGGGTCAACCGCACGGCCGCGGAAGTGGTGTTGTACGGGGGAGGACTGGTTTGCCTCGTGGTGGGCGCCTGCCATGTGCTGAACTTCCCGTCCAAAGCCTTCTGGCCGCATTTCCTGTTGCTGTCGTTTTATCTCTTCGTGGCTATGTCGGCCGTATTGGTGGCGGTAACGCTGCTCACCAAGCCCCCGGCTGTGAACGTGCTGCCATCCATCGCCGAATCATGGCGGGGAGCAGGCAAAAGTCCCGCGAGGGTATGGCTGCTCTGGGGAGCCCTGGCCATCGTGATGTGCGTCATTTATCTTTATTTCGGTTAAAATTGACGATATGCGCAAACCTGTTTTTTTTATGACAGCCCTGTTGGCCGCGGCCGTTTTTTTCTCGTGCGGTCAAAGTGAAAAACTGATAGATAAGGTATTTGTCATGAATATCAAGCCGGGTGACGACCAGTTGAAAGCGTACCTGGATTATCATCGTAACGTATGGCCGGAAGTGGAGAAGGGGTTTACGCTGGCCGGTTATGAAAAGATCCGGTTATTCAGAAGTCATCATACGGTGGTGATGGTCATTGCCGTGCCGGAAGGCGCGGATCTGGCGGCGATGGGAAAAAAGGCGGAGTCGTACGATAAACGCTGCGCTGAATGGAACCGGCTGATGGCGGGTTACCAGGAAGGCGTGGCGGGCACGGCGCCCGGCGAAACGTGGACGGAAGCGGCGCCGTTTTACGAGTTCAGCCGTCCCTGAGGCCATTACTGGCTTTCAGGCGTTTCGTACTGGCGCATGAAGTCGCGTGGCGAAAGTCCCTTTACATCTTTGAAATGTTTGTTGAAATTCGAAAGATTGTTATACCCGCTCATGTAACAGGCCTCCGTTACATTGTGTTTCTTTTCCAGTAATAATTTGGCGGCATGGCCGATGCGCACTTCCTTTACAAAGTCGATCAACGTGCGGTTGGTGCGCGCTTTGAAGAAACGGCAGAACGCCGCCGGTGACAAATGGAGTATATCCGCTACCGCCTTCAGGGAAATCTCATCCCTGAAATTCCTGAAAATAAAATCGAACACTTTATTGATCTTCTGCGCTTCGAGCGAGGAACTGACGGAGTTATAATAAGGCGACGACAATACCTTCCGCTGATCCGCATTCGCCAATGTGTCGAGCAGGCTGAGCATCAGCGCCACCCTTGCCATACCGGTAGAAAACAGCATCTGCTGCATGATCATTTTGGCCGTCTGGATGGTATAACCGGAAAAGGAAATGCCCTTTGCCGCCATTGCGAATAATTCGTTCATTTGCCGCGCTTCCGGTTTTTCGAGCAGCTGCTGCCCGAGGAAGTCCGGGAAAAAGTGAATGACGGTGGCCTGCGGCTGGATCATGGGATCCAATGCCGTGTAATACTGCCAGCAATGCGGCAGGTAACTGCCGAGCAATACCAGCTCTGTTCCTTCAAAATCTTCGATGTGGTCCCCGATAAACCTTTTGCCGCTGCAATTTTCCAATAACGCGATCTCGAAATTGATATGCGATTTCAGTGCGGCGTATTTTTTTATTTCCAGTATTTCTGAACGGATGGTAAATGACTGGTCCGGTGGGAAAGTGAAATTTTCATATATGTATTGCATACACTTGCTATCTCGTTGAAACGACCCTGGTTTGTAACACTGTTGTCCCTGAAGGACCTAAAATTACTCAAATTTAATGAATTGCAAGATATCCCTTGTTACATCATGGTGAATGCGTTGAAAAGGGTCGCCTGCAAAAAAAGCATAGCTAATAGTCAAATTTAGGGTGGTAGAAGGGAAGGTATTGTTGGAATTTTATGTCATTGCCAATCACCTAGGATTTCAATTACAGAGGGGAATTTTTTATCATTTTTCCACCTATACAATTCCAATTATGAGTCAATCAAAATTTATGTGCTGGCTGCTGGGCCTGTTATGCCTGGTATTGTACTCCACGCGTATGTATGCACAAGAGAAGGTCGCCTTGAAAGGGACCGTTACAGATTCTGCAGGCGCCCCGTTGCCGGGCGCGTCCATCAGCCAGATCGGCGGTGAAAAGAGAAATGCCGCGGCAGACGGCGAGGGCAAATTCCAAATGAACGTTTCCCTTGGTGCACGCCTGAAAGTTACCATGACAGGTTTTGAACCGCAAACGGTAACGGTGTCGGGAGCTTCCATCCGCATCGCGCTCAGAAACTCGGCTACCTCGTTGAGAGACGTGGTGGTGACCGGTTACGGCACACAGCGGAAAGACCTCGTGACGGGGTCGGTGGCGTCTATGAAAATGGACGAAGACCGCCGGAATTTTCCAACGACATCCGTAGCCAACCTGCTGGCCGGGCAGATGCCGGGCGTATTCATTTCCACGCCTTCTGGCATCCCTGGTTCGCAGCCTACGATCCGTGTGAGAACGGGGAGTACCTTTCCCGGTACGGCCCAGAATCCGTTGTTTGTAATTGACGGGTTTGTAAGCTCGGCAGACGATTTTAACAACCTCGCGCCGAACGATATCGACAATATTTCCGTATTGAAAGATGCGGCGGCCGCTTCCGTATACGGCGCACGCGCAGCGGGCGGCGTAATTGTGGTGACCACCCGCAGGGGAGCCAGCGGCCAGGCGCGCATCAATTATTCTTATAACAACGGTTTCTCTAAGCGCGGAAAGAATGCGGAGCGTACCAACGCCATCGAAACCGGCGAAATTTATAACCGCCTCAACCCCGGTTCCAGCAGCATGTGGTCTCAATCGGATTTTGACTACTTCCGCAAGATCAACAACGGATGGGGATATGATCAGCTGAAGGAAGTATATAATGATCCGAATATCAACATGCACAACCTCAGCGTCAACGGCGGCAGCGAAAAAGTGAAATATTTCGTGTCCGGTTCCTATGTGAAGGAAGACGCCATCATGAAAAACCTCACCTTCAACCGGTATAACTTCCGCGCGAACCTGACGGCCGACATCACACCCCGCCTGCAGGCTTTTGCGGGGGTGGGATTGTACAACAACCTCACGTATGGTCCTCCCAACACGGCCGTGGCCGGTAACCCGAACGACCTCTACCGCAAACAGCTGCTCTGGCAGCCTGAGCAGCCGGTATGGACGGACGGCGGCAACCCTATCGATTACGGATGGATCGGTAACGTGGGCGCTGAGGCGCGCGGCGATGGCGGTTATATCAAGAGAAATTTTCTTACGCCGAACATTAACCTGCGCCTGCAATACAAGGTGCCGGGCATTGCGGGGCTCTCCGCTTCCGCGCAGTTCTCGAAAAGCTATACCTATAACCGGGCGAAAATCTTCGAGAAACAATATGATATGTGGGTGATGAAGACTACCGGTGTCCGCCAGATCAGCACAAAAGACGGCGACAGGGTAGCGATCAAACGCTCTTCGCAGATCGGAAAGAATTTCCTGCAGGAAAACTATAACTGGATGACGAACTACCAGCTCAACTTCCAGGTGAACTATGATACGACATTCAATGGCGTGCACCACGTCCGTGCGCTGGCGGTGTTTGAAAAATCACAATGGGAAAACGGCGGTATTTCCACCGCGCGTGATAACTTCCCTGTGTACCTTACCGACCAGTGGTGGGCTACCAGCGGCGACAGGCTGGATTCTTATAACGGTGGCAACACCGAACAGGCCAACGGCCGCCGCTCGTGGGTGGGCCAGCTGGGCTACGATTACGACGGCAAATACATCGCTGCCTTCAGCTACCGGTACGACGGTTCGATGCAATTCGCATACGACAAACGCTGGGGTTTCTTCCCTTCCGGCTCTGTGGGCTGGGTGGTATCGAAAGAAAATTTCATGACGGGGGTGAAAGGAATCCAGTTCCTGAAGCTCCGCGGTTCCGTGGGGCTTACCGGTAACGATGCGGTGGGCGGATGGCAGTGGCAGCAGTCTTACCAGAACGGCAGCAACGCCTTTTTCGGCAACGACGGCAGGACCAATGCAGGTATCACGTACGGTCCCATCGTGAACACGGACCTCACCTGGGAAAAAACGCTCAGCTATAATGCGGCTGTGGACGTGAACTTCCTGGAGCATTTCAACGCAACGCTTGAATTGTACAAGGCTAAAACTTACGACATCCTCGGCCAGCGTATCGCTTCCGTGCCGCCCACTTTCAGCCGCACACTGCCCAGCTCCAACTACGGTGAAGTGAATGTGAAGGGGATTGAGTTTTCAATCGGCATGAATCGAAAAGCAGGAGACTTCTCCTATTTCGTGAATGCGAACTTCGGTTACGGTGCGGCGAAATTCGCCATCCGCGACGAAAATATCACCTATCCCTACCAGAAAACCGTGGGGTCCAACCTCAACAGGGTGGTTTCCCGTGTGGCGACCGGCATGCTGCGCACACAGGCGGATGTTGACGCATTCCTGGTTAAAAATCCGGGTTACAAATACTACGGCATAGTACCGCAACCCGGGCAGCTGACTTACAAAGACATCAGCGGCCCCGATAACAAACCTGACGGTATCATCAACGACTGGGACCTGGAGGTGCTGAAACCGAATAATAACCCGGTTGTGACCGGTGTGAACTTCGGTGGTTCCTGGAAAGGTATTTCCATCCAGGCTTCCTTCGGCGGCTACTTCAATCAGTGGAGGATGGTGAACAATCTGGTAGACGGCAACGTGGAATGGAACAGGATGTGGCGGAAATGGTATACAGACGCCTGGACGCCGGAAACGCCCAACGCCTCATTGCCCCGCCGTTATTCCGCTAACGACGGCACCAGAAGGGTGACCAACGACGCAAGCTCATTCTGGATGAAAGACGCCAGCTTCCTGCGCCTGCGTTTCGTGAGTGCGTCTTATTCAGTGCCATCAAGGCTGACCAGCAAGGTGGGTATTGCCGGAATGAGGGTCTACTTTAACGGCTCCAACCTTTTCACGATCAGCAAATTCGGAAAGGAATACTACGACCCGGAAATTGGCGACGGCTTCACTTATCCAACAATGAAAGCTTTCAATTTCGGTGCGTTTATTTCGCTGTAATCACTTAATCAGGTAAACATGAAATTTCAACATAAATTTTTGACGCTGCTCTTAACGGGCGCTGCTGTGATCGGCGGCAGCCAGTCCTGCAAAAAAGGGCTGGATTACGAGAACAAAAACAACCTGAATCCTGAAACCGTATGGCAGGATTCGGCGATGATCAAATCATTCCTGAGCGATATTTACGGGCGTATGATGCCGGGATGGCCTTTCAACGGCAACAGTTCCGATGAGGGCATCAGCAACGTGCGCAGCATGCCCGATTATTCTCGCGGCATCATCTCGGTATCGACCACTACTTCCAGTCTGAACTACGAACAGATCGACCGTATTAATTTTTTCCTTGATCAGCTGTCTGAAACGCCGGCCAGTATACTGTCTACGCCCACTAACCAGCAGTACCAGGGCGAAGCCAAATTCTGGCGTGCCTGGGCTTACTGGGGAATGGTGAACAACGTTGGCGGCGTGCCGCTCATTTTGCACACACAGAAAACAGACGACCTGAAAGCGCTGTTTGTACCGAGAAACAAGACCTCGGAATGTGTGGCGCAGATCATCAAGGACCTCGACAGTGCCATCATGCTCCTGCCGGGCGTACATCCCAATGCGGGCGTGAACTATGGCCGTATTACCCGTGTGGCCGCTATGGCTTTCAAGGGGAAGGTGCTGCTCAGCTACGCCAGCCCGCTTTTCAATCCTGGTAACGACGCCGCCAGGTGGCAGGCCGCTTACGATGCGAACAAAGCGGCGCTGGATTACGCGGTGGCACAGGGGCACGCACTGCATCCCACATTTGGTAAAATCTGGGTGCAGGAAAGGAACAAGGAGATCATCATGGTCAACCAGTTCCAGTATCCCAATCATCCGAACAATTTCAACGGCATCCGTCCGGAGCCGCTGACCAAAGACGCTTCCAACAACAACCAGCCCATTTTATCCCTGTTACTGGCATTCCCGAAAAAAGACGGTTCGCCGATGCAATTCGACAAGACGCAGCTGACCGACCCGGCTTACAACGCCCAGTTCCTCACGGATTTTTATACCAACCGCGACGACCGTTTTTATGCAACGGTGTTCTGCGGCGGTACGCCTTATCCGTGCCCGGATGAAGTGGCGCCCATTTACGTAAAAGGAAACAGCTTCTGGAACGTATGGCGGTACAACGCGGGTGAGAACAAATACGTGAACATCATGAACGTGATCCACCCCGCTATGCCGGGTAACCCCAGCATCACCGGCTTCTTCCAGCGGAAGGGGCTCGATACCACGGTGACGGCGGGCCTTGGCGGACAGGCGCAGACAGACTGGGCTGAAATCCGCTTCGCTGAAGTGCTGATGAACTACGGCGAATGCGCCAACGAAACCGGCCGTGCGGCTGAAGCCATCCAGGTGCTGAAAGACATCCGCAAGCGCGCAGGCATCCTCGCCGGTGTTGGCGACACGTACGGCATCACCGCCGTATCGAAAGCCGACATCCGCGAAGCATACATCCGCGAGCGCCAGGTGGAATTCGCCTATGAAAACAAACGCTTCGGCGACCTCCGCCGCTGGAAACGCTACGATGTGCTCAACAACCAGGTAACACGCCATGGCTTGTACATCACCCTCAAAGACGGGCAGATGGTAGTGCCGGCGGATAACATCATGACCGCTGCAGTGCGGGCGAAGTTCATGGCCAACTACATCGATAACCTCGATGGCGACGCCAACTTTAAATACAACCTGGATTTGAACCACTGGTTCTATGCCATCCCGGAAGGACAGATTTCACAGTCCAAAGGCGCATTGCAGCAGAACAAGGAGTGGGGCGGCGCATTTGACCCGCTGCAATAAAACAGATGCTATCCAATAATTTACCGGCTCAGTGTGGTTGTACCGTGGATGCAGGGGCCGGAAAAAAAGAAACAGATTTTATGACGTTCACAATCAATCAACAAGAAAGGCTACCTGTTATCTGTAAAGGATAAGGGGCAGGTAGGGTCTATGATCCTGACAGCTTGTCCTCTCCTTTGTTGACCCTGGTAACAGACGGAAAATCGATTCCGCCGTTCCCGGCGGAATTTCACCGGAATACCACCAGGTTGCAGTATCTGACAGGAGCACTTGCAACATCTCATATTCAACTGCAGCCGCGATTTTGCGGCTGCAGTTATTGTCGCCCGGCACTTGCAACGTTGTGCGGGCTATTAAAAACAGATATCTCTAAAATGATTACATCGCAACATTGACAAAAAGAAAGGATGATGAAAAAAAGATCGATACTGGTATGGTTGATATTTGTTGTGTATGTAAGCAGCGCGGCCGGGCAACAGCGCGGCTTGCCGGAAATGCTGCGCCCGCTCAACGGCGGGCTGCAGGTTTCCATTCAGCAGTACGAAGGGAGTGCGCTCCGCAATACGCGCCTTTTCCACAACAATGAACTGACGGACGGTGAAAATACCTGGCAGCTCGCCTGGAAAACCGCGAAAGCGGCGGATGGCCGCAGCTGTGATGTAACGCTCACCTGCAAGCTGGTTAAAGGCCGCGCCGCAGCTACTGCGCTGTCTGTGGCGTTTGCGTTCGGGCAGTGGGATGTCCGTAATTATGTAATGGTACCCGGCATCGTATATAACGGCAACCGTTACCGCGCCATCGGCAATGGCTACAACCCGGATTATCCGAAAGATATGTACTTCAACCCGGCGGTACCGCTAACCATTTCCAACAACCCGAGGCTGTCGCTTTCAGCAAACGACAGTTCATTCCTCGAGCTCTCCACCACCAACACCGCTGCACCGGCAATGAGCTTTTATTCGCCGGCGGCGGGGAAAAGCTGGATGGTGCTGACGGAACAGGGTACCCGCTGGGGAAACAGCGGGTTGTTCATTCAAGAAAATAACCGGCGCGACAGCTGCATATTCCGGATTTCGGCCCCCGCCATGCGTAACCGCGCGGCGGGCTTCGGCGATTTTCACCGCAGCGGCGACAAAGCGCCTGACTGGAACGAGGGCGATGAAATGGTGCTACGCTTCCGGGTATATGTATCGGACGCGGATGGTATCCCCGGTCACCTGCAGCAGTTTATGCATGCGCGCAAATCCGTGACCGGGCCTAATCAGCCGCGTAACCTGGTGCCGATGAGCAAATTGGTGCAGTTGGGAACAGATATCTGCCGCGATAATTTTGCGGAAACCACCGCCGGCAAATATTATCTTCCTGAAAACAGTCGGCATTTCCAGCTGGGCTGGGTAAGCGGCATGATCAATACTTTCCCCATGCTCGCGCTCAACGATGCCACGGAGCGGAGAAGAGTAGCGGAAGAACTGGATTTCATCACCTCGCGGATGCAGGGGAAAAGCGGTTATTTTTATGGCTTCATCAGTGCGGAGGGCAAGCTCGGTACTGAAAAAGCCCATCCCGATTTTCCCGCCCTGCAGGCGATGGTGCGTAAGAACGGGGATGTATTGTTCTGGCTGATGAAACACCTGCTGCTCCTGAAAGCGCAGGGCCACGGGCATATCATCAAACCGGAATGGGAAACAGCCGCCCGGAAACTGGCCGGCGCATTTACCACCACCTGGAAAAAATACGGGGAGTTTGGCCAGTACATCTTGCCCGAAACAGGCGAGATCGCTGTGTTCAATTCCACAGCCGGAGCGATTGCCCCCGCCGGTCTCGCGCTGGCAGCGGATTATTTCCGCCAGCCAGAGTGGATGACCATTGCGGAGGCCGCTGCTGCACATTATTATCAGCGCGATGTGGAACAACAGGGATTCACCAGCGGCGCATGCGGTGATATTTCTCAGGATGCAGATTCGGAAACCGCTTTCGGTTTCCTGGAGTCGCTGATGGCGTTGTATAATTACACCGGCAAACCGGTATGGCTGGCCCGTGCCAAAGTACAGGCCGCACTCTGCTCCAGCTGGGCCCTGGCATATGATCCGGTTTTCCCTCCCGGCAGTACTATCGCAAAACTGGGCGGCCGGATGACCGGTGCCATCTGGGCCAGCAGCCAGAACAAACATGCGGCGCCGGGCGTTTGTACTTCCTCTGCAGACCATCTTTTCAAATTATACCGCGCCACCGGCGACGAACAATACGCAGAATTGATCCGCGACATGCAGCATGCGCATACCGAGGCGGTGAATATGCCCGGTCACATCACCACCAATTATCTCATCGGCAGCAGCATGGAACGCATTCAGCCGAGCGATGCGGAAGGGAAAGGTGCCATCGGCAACTTCATCCATACCCGCAACTCATGGACAGAAACAAACGGCATTCTCATGGCGATGGAGCTGCCAGGTATTTACGTGCGGCCGGGAGAAGGAAAAATGTATGTGTTCGATCACATCGGGGTGGCGAGGGTAGCGGAAGACCGGGTTTCCGTGACGTTACGCCTGACCAACCGCACGCCGTACGCCGCTGCCGTATCGGTATTCGCGGAAAACGCCCGCAAGGCGTCGCAACCATTGGGGTACACCGCATTTTTGCGCTGGCCGAAAGTAAATGTGCCTGCCGGCGGTGAACTGACCGTACGGATTACGGCGGACGGAAAGGTGACGCTGCAGCCAGCGGCGGACAATCATCGATAAACTTTACAACAGCATATTGTGATGAACTACAGAAAAGGATTAATGAACACGCTGCTCCCTGCCGCATTCACTGTAATGACGGGCAACGCCCTCGGCCAGCAGGCCCCCGTGGTGTATTACAACATGGGCAGGGCAGGAGCCGTGACCTATGCAACGGCCCCGGATACTTTGTGGCAGGCAGCCGGCACACGCCTCCCGCTCAAAAGGAGAGGGCAGCCCCTGTTTTTTGCGGACGCACCGGCGGAAAAGAAACTGTCCGGGGAAGGAGCGGTGTTGTTCCAGGATAATGCAGGATACGTTTCATTGGGAACGGCAGGCGCAAAAGGGGACTTTGTGCTGGAAGTATGGCTGCAGGCCAATGCACGGCAGGGCGCGGCCGACCGCCTGCCGGCCAAAACATCCGTCGTGCACATCGGCTCACAGGCGAAAGGCTACGGTATATCAAGAGAGGGCGGCGAATGGGCGCTTCGTACACCCGGAAGCGTTGCAGGCACACCCATAGGCAAAGTGATGCCCGGTGAATGGGCGCACATCGCGCTGGTGAGCACCGGTAAAAACGTGTCCGTTTACCTGAACGGCAAAAAGAGCCTCGACGTGCCCGGCACAACGGCGCTCGATTCAGATTCTCTTTTCCTTGGCGCCATTGGCCGTACGCCGGCTTTCAGCGGTTTGTTGTATGATGCCCGGCTGACGAAGCTGGCAAACGGGAAATTCAATCCTGCCAAAGACCTGCATTATAACCAGCAAACCGTCGCCCGCAACAAACAGCTGGCAGACAGCAGGCAGAAAGCGATCATCGCCGCCATCGTTGCCAATAAAAAAGTCAACACCGTAGATGTACTGACGGAAAATGCCGTGCAGCAGGACTGGCTGGTGACAAAAATCAACCGGCCATCGGCATTGTCGTTCCGCCAATCGCCCGACGGGCTCACCGGTAAGCTGCAACTGTCGAACGGCCTCATCAGCCGCGAGTTTTACATTGGCGACAACCTCGCCGGCGTCAGTTTCAGGAACCTGGCGAATGGCGCGCAATATCTCCGTGCGGTGAAGCCGGAAGCAAGGATCAAGCTGGACAGCACCTGGTACGATATCGGCGGACTTTCCGGTCAGCCGGAAAAATCATACCTGCTGGAAAGCTGGCTGAAAGACATGGTCACCGAACCGTCCGCATTTCAGTTCACCGGGCTGGAGCTCCGGCAGCCGCAGGCGCGTTACCCCTGGCAGCAGAAATACAACGCGGCGCATGCGGACTGGCCGCCGAAAGGTCTGCAGGTGGTGATGCACTATGAAGCACCCGGCAGCAAACCGGAGTGGAAGAACAATTTTAAAGTGTCTGTACACTACGAAATATACGACGGCATTCCCGTGCTCGCAAAATGGATGACCATCCGGAACGGAACAGGGAAGCCCGTGCTGGTGGCGGAAACGGAATGTGAAGTGCTGGCCGTGTGCCAGGACCAGGAAAAACGCCTGCATGTGGAAAGCGATTATTCCTTTGCATTGGCGAATGCGGACCGCCGCGGTAGTGCGCTGATGCATTACAAAGGCGAACCGCCTGCGTACCACGTAGGCGGCTCCACTACTTCCTGGCAGGTAGACAGGGATTATCACACCTGGGCGTCGCATAACCAGGCGGAAGACAAATTCCTCGATTTTCCACATCATTCGCTGTTGGTGAGTAAGCTGCCCATGGGGCCCGCCGATATGCTGGCGCCGAAAGATACCTTCACGTCCTTTACCACCTTCGAAATGCTGCACGACAGCGACGACCGTGAGCGGCAGAGTTTGGCCCACCGCCGGTTCTACCGTACGCTGGCTCCGCAGGTGACCGAATCGCTGCTTACCGGCGGCATCACGTCGCACGACCGCGCCGAGCTGAAACATTTCATCACGCAGATGGGGGAGCTTGGTTTCGAACGGCTCGATATCATGGCATGGCCCGGTATATCGCACGACCGGCTCGATACCGGGTATGTGGCATTGTGGAAAGAGATCGCAGCTTTTGCAAAAGAAAAAGGCATCGTGATGGGAGGCTATGAATTGCAGGTAGCATCACGGGGCAGGGGGAAAGAAGTGGATTGTGTGGACCCGGAAAGCGGCAAACCCGGCAGCCTGTTCGGGCAAAGCGTTTGCATCGCGAGTGGATGGAAGGATACGTATTATCCCAACATGTGGAAGTTTTACGACCGCACAGGCCTGATGACCTACAATATGGACGGACCGTATCACGGCGACGTGTGCGCGGCCACCACGCATGCGCATCACAGCGGCCTGGAAGATTCACAGTGGAAGCAATGGAAAACACAGGTGGAAGTACTGCATGAACTGCAGCGCCGCAATATGTACGTCCCCATACCGGACTGGTATTTCCTCAACGGTCAGTCGTCTACCGGCATGGGCTACCGCGAGGCCAGCGCCAACCTGACGCCGCAACAGCAGCTGCTGTTGGGCCGCCAGTATATCTACGACGGCACCTGGCATAAAACGCCGACGATGGGCTGGCTCGGCTTGCAGCTCGTTGGTTTTTACACCAACGATCCGCGTGTAGGGCTGGAACCATTGTCGCAGAACCTTCACCGCTACGAAACTGGCCTCTTCCAGCACCTTGCCAGCGGCTGCCAGTTTACGGTAAGGGGCAAACGTTTGTACGATACGCCTGAAACCAAAGCGATGGTGTCGAAATGGGTGAACTGGTTCAAACTGTACCGCGACATCCTGACGGCGGACATCATCCATCTCGGCCGTCCGGACGGGCGGGACATCGACCTGATGCTGCATGTCAATCCTTCGGCCGGTAACAAGGGCATGCTCGTTGCCTTCAACCCCACCGACCGCGCCATCACAAAAACAGTGCGGGTGCCCCTGTATTATACCGGCGTTAAAGGGAAAGCAGCCATCTCCAACGGTAATGAAGACCGCATGACGCTCGCGCTGAACAATGACGCCACGGTGGAAATGCAGTTATCGCTCCCCGCGGGCGGGTTTGGCTGGTACCTCATCCGGCAGGCAGAATAAACGGCGGGTACAGGCTCGCAAAAAAAATCGTATTATGGGGTTAAATCCGGTTGCCGGCACAAGGCAACCGGATGTAAAAAGATGCACTCTATGAAATTTATTGTCTGTATTTGTTTGTCGCTATTGGCGGCAGGCGCGGTGGATGTATACGCCCAGCCTAAACCCGAACATAACCTTCGTTTTAATCATCTCGCCAAAAGATGGGATGAAGCGATGCCCCTGGGTAACGGCATGATGGGTGCGCTGATCTGGCAAAAAGAAGGAAAGCTCCGCCTTTCGCTCGACAGAGCGGATCTATGGGACGAACGCAAAGCGCTGGACATGTCGAAGCTCACTTTCAAATGGGTGGAAGAGCAGGTGCTGAAAAAAGATTATGGCCCCGTACAGGCCGTGGGCGACCATCCCTATAACGCCATTCCATATCCGACCAAACTCCCGGCAGCTGCCGTAGAGTTTGATATCCGTTCCCTGGGCGAGGTAGCGTCCAATGAACTGGATATCGCCACCGCGCTCAATACCGTCAAATTCACCAACGGGACCGTGTTCAACTGTTATATCCATGCTTCGCAGCAGGAAGGGTATTTCAGTTTTGAAAACCTGCACGATACTTCTTTGGCCGCATTACCCCGACTGCTGGCACATAATTACAACGGCGGGAAACGGGAGAACGATAACAGTCATGCCGGCGAAGGCCTGGAGAAACTCGGCTACGCCAAAGGGACCATCACCCAAAACGAAAATTCCACGCTGTACCATCAGCCTATTTACGACGGGCATTATTACGAAGTGATGATACAGTGGAAAAAATATCCCGGCAACAAGGTGATCGGCAGCTGGACGATCAGCAACGACCGGCCCGCCAAACTGTCGCGTCTCACCAGCACGGACGAACCTACGGAGTGGCCCGCGCATCTCGCCTGGTGGAAAAATTTCTGGGCGCAGTCGGCCGTGGTACTACCCGATAAAGCCGTGGAGAAACAATATTACCTCGAATTGTACAAGCTCGGCAGCGCAGCCCGCAAAGGTGCTCCTGCCATTACTTTGCAGGCGGTATGGACGGCCGACAACGGGAGCCTGCCGCCCTGGAAAGGAGATTTCCACAACGACCTGAACACCCAGCTGAGCTACTGGCCAGCTTATACGGGCAACCGTTTGGCGGAAGGCGCCACGTTCACCGATTGGCTCTGGAAAATACGGCCGAAGAACAAGGAGTATACAAAAAGTTATTTCGGGGTGGAAGGACTGAATGTACCGGGCGTTGTAACGCTTGGCGGCGACCCGATGGGCGGCTGGATCCAGTATTCGCTGTCGCCGACGGTGGTGGCCTGGTGTGCCCAGCACTTTTACTGGCAGTGGAAATATTCGATGGACAAACGTTTCCTGAAAAAGCAGGCTTACCGCTACATCCACGAAGCCGCCACGTACCTCGAGAATATTACCCGGCTGAAAGACGGCGTACGGAAGCTGCCGCTGAGCTCCAGCCCGGAATATAACGACAACCGGATCAGCGCATGGTTCCTGGAATGGAGCAATTTTGACCTGTCGCTCGCAAAATTCCTGTTCACCGCTGCCGGCGAGGTGGCTACGGCCATGGGGAAATCCAAAGAAGCCGAACACTGGCAGGCAATACTGGCGCAGCTGCCGGCATACGAAGTCAATGAAACCGGCTTCACGGTGGCCCCGGGTCAGAACCTCAACGAATCGCACCGGCATATGTCGCAGTACATGGCCATTTATCCGCTGGCCCTGCTCGACGTCAATAAACCCGAAGACAAAACCATCATCGACAATTCGCTGAAACGGATTGAAGAAAAAGGGACGATGGCCTGGTGCGGTTATTCGTTCAGCTGGATGGCGTCGTTGTACGCGCGGGCCTACCAGGCAGACAGTGCGGTGAAGCAGTTGCAGATTTTTGCGTCCAACTTCTGTTCGCCTAACAGTTTCCATCTCAACGGCGATCAGAAAGGCGGGCAATATTCTTCCTTCACCTACCGCCCGTTCACGCTGGAAGGTAATTTCGCCTTTGCGCAGGGCGTGCACGAACTGTTGCTGCAAAGCAGGAACGGGTATTTGCAGGTATTCCCGGCGGTGCCCCGCAGCTGGAAAGACGTTTCGTTCGAAAATTTAAGGGCCGAAGGCGCCTTCCTGGTATCCGCCGCGAAAGAAAACGGGGTGCCTTCAAAAGTGACCGTGGTGGCGGAAAAGAAAGGACTGCTGCGGATACGGTTGCCGTTCAGGACATGGTTGTCCAAATCCATGCCCATGTCGGCCTTTACCATATCGGCAGACGGTATTGTGACCGTGCAGCTCAAAAAAGGACAGTCGGTAGTGTTTGAGAACGGATATGAATAAACCGCTACTTCGCGAATTTTCGCGAACCAGCCACACAGAGAATAACGCCGACCGTGACGCCCAGCATGCCGATGCTGACCTGTTCGTGCAGCAGCGTGGCGGCGAGGGCCAGCCCGAAAAACGGCTGCAGTAACTGCAGTTGTCCGACGGCGGCGATGCCTCCCTGGGCGAGGCCGCGGTACCAGAAGATAAATCCGATCAGCATACTGAAAAGGGCCACATATCCCAGGCTGACCCAGGCGGGGGTGCTGACCCCGGCGAAAGATGCGGGCTGCAGGAGAAGTGTTAAAGGCGCCATGAACGGCAGGGACAATACCAGCGCCCAGCAGATGACCTGCCAGCCGCCAAGCGTTTTAGACAGTTTGGCCCCTTCGGCATAACCGAGGCCGCATACCAGCACGGCCAGCAGCATAAGGATGTCGCCCGCCGGTGACGCCGTAAGGCCTTGCGCAACGGCAAAACCGATTACCAGCAAACTACCCGTGATCGAAAAAATCCAGAACGCCGGGCGGGGGCGTTCACCTGCCCGGATGACGCCGAAAATAGCGGTCGTCAGCGGCAGCATACCAAGGAAAACGATGGAGTGGGCCGATGTTACATATTGCAAAGCCAAAGCGGAAAGCAGGGGAAATCCCACCACCACGCCTATGGCAACGATGATCAATGAAAAGAGCTGCGACCGCACCGGGCGCTTCTCTTTAAATATCAGCAGCAAACCCAGCGCCAGTACGCCTGCAATGGCGGCACGGGCCACGGTGACGAACACCGGGCTGAAATCCTGCACGGCTACCCTTGTGGCAGGCAGGGAACCGCTAAAAATAAGTACGCCGATAAATCCGTTTATCCATCCGCCGGTGGTATTATCCGTCGATGGCATAGTGCGCGCTGCTGGCATGGCTTCCGTGAAATTTCCTGCAAAATAGAGAACGGTGGTCAATAAATACAGTATCAGATTTGATTGTTTTGAAAGGTGCAGTTGTCACCTGGGAGGAGATGAAAGACCACATTAAAACGGGGAATCCTTCTTTCGCTTCCCCGGATACCAACGTTGCTGAATGCCGTTCCGCGCAAAAATAACATGCAAAACGGTCAAAATAGAACTGGTGCAGCGCCCTTGTTGTCACTTACATTTGGCGGGCATCCCTTCCGCACGTTGAACCGAACTCCGCGGCCCGGAGAAGTTATGGGCGGAAATGACAGCAGGTTAAAAACTGCATAGAAATGGTCAATCGGTGATAACGGGCCTATTGGTTTTTCCGTTACCTTTCCTGCACGATTAACTGACAAGCTGAAACAAAAAACCAAAATTATATCCACAGGATTGATAGCGATGGTTGGCATTCCACGCTTACACCGGCCACTATATTCCACTTATAACCGTCTATTACACTTTGCAGGTTATTCCGTTATACAATGAAACAGCCCTTCTGGCGAGGGTGGCGGAGGGTGATGAAACCGCCTTCAGGAGAGTTTTTGACCATTATTGGGACAATGTCTACGGCGTTGCCCTGGCTTTCACCAAATCGGCTGCCATCGCCGAAGAAATGGTGCAGGATGTTTTTCTGAAAATCTGGCTGAAGCGGGAAAAGCTCTCAGGTGTGGAAAAATTCGACGGCTATCTTTTTATGGTGGCCCGGAACCATATTTTTAATGAACTCCGGAGGAAAGTAAAAGAGGAGGAATTTACCGATCACCTGTTCGGCTATTTCCTGGAAACGGCGCAAACGCCCGACGCGCCGCTGCTGTGCAAGGAACTGGAACAAATGGTAGAGACGGCCGTGGCAGGGCTGCCGCCGCAGCAACGGGCCGTGTACCAGATGAGCCGCCGCCAGGGCCTCAGCCAGGAAGAGATCGCCGATTCGCTCAATATATCCCGCCATACCGTGAAAAGCCATATGAATAAAGCCTTACAGGCCATCCGGCACTATATGCAGCAACGCCACGAAACGGAAATCCTCCTGGTCATTTATTTTTTTTGCCGCAACTAATACCTCCCCTCAAATTTGGTGTCTTTACTAATAGACCGGGCCAACCGGTGAAATTTCACGCTGATACAACATGGATAATGCACGTTTGAAAACGCTGCTGCAACGCTACCTTAAGAATGATCTCTCTGCCGGTGAATTACAGGAACTCCTGGAATTGATGCGCGGGGATGCATCATACGGCCACCTGCAGCAGGCCATTGAACAGGCCTTGACTGAAAATTCGTTTGCCGGTGCTGCCGACAAAAGCCGCGCCGATGTTGTTTTCCGGGGCATCATGGAAAAAGCGGCGGAAGTCGCGCCCCGGAAACGGATATCCCTTTACCACATGGCCGCCGCGGCGGCCGTTATCCTGGTGGCCGGCGCATTGTCGCTGCTCTTCCTGCATCCGTTCCAACCTGAAAAGCCGGGCATGGCCCATTCTTCCGGAAACACTAAAAAAGCGGTATCACCCGGTACCAACAAGGCACTGCTGACGCTGGCCGACGGCAGCACCGTGGTGCTTGACAGTGCGGGCAGCGGCACCGTTGCACAGCAAGGAAATACCCGGGTATTGAACCTTGGCACCGGCCGGCTGGTGTACACGCCCGGTCAAACAACAGGAAGCATTGTGTACAACACCATCTCCACGCCCAGAGGGGGCCAGTTCCAGGTGGTGCTCCCCGACGGCAGCAAGGTGTGGCTGAACGCGGCATCGTCTGTGCGCATCCCTTCCGCTTTCACCGGCCACGAGCGACAGGTGGAACTGACAGGGGAGGCGTATTTCGAGATCGCGCACAACAAGGAAAAGCCGTTCAGGGTCATTGTGGGGGAAACGGAAGTGAAAGTACTGGGCACACACTTTATCATCAATGCATATGCGAATGAACCGGTGCTCAGCACCACCCTGCTCGAAGGCCGCGTAACGGTGCGCAGCAAAGGGAAAGAGGTGGCCCTTATACCGGGGCAGCAGGCGCGGGTGAAAGAAGGCATCAAAGTGCTGGAACAGGTAGATACGGAGGCCCTCACGGCGTGGATGAACGGCCGGTTCTCTTTTAACAACGCCGGCCTGGACGTGATCATGCGCCAGATCGGAAGGTGGTACGATGTGGAAGTGAGATTCAACAGCACGATCACCGATACCTATAGCGTGGACATATCCCGGCAGGTGCCTCTCCCCGAATTGTTGCGCTTCCTGGAACTCAGTGGAGGCGTACGTTTTACCATGAACGGAAATAAGATCGTGGTCGACAAAAACTAAGTGAAACAGTTGTCTGAACGAAAAACGGGAAGTGTTTGCGGCACTCCCCGGGAATAGTTGGATAACTCAATTATACAATCATAGGGACTGCTAATTGTTTACATCCAAACACTCACAAAAGTATGCAAAATGTTTTTTGTAGGGCCCCTTTTTCCGGCGGCCGCTACGGCGGGTTGAAACAACCCCGGACGCATTTTTTCGCCAAAATCCGGTTAGTCATGAGGCTGGTTACGTTTTTTACACTGGTGTTGCTGGTACAGGCCAACGCGGCAACAAGAGCGCAGACCATTACCCTTTCGCTGAGGAACGCTCCGCTGGGTGCGGTATTCAAGGAAATCCGCAAACAGGGTGGGTACAATTTCGTGTACAATACCGGCCTGTTGAAGCAGTGTTCCAATGTAGACATCGAGGTGAAGCAGGTTTCCCTCGAAGAAGTGCTGCGCCTGTGTTTTAAAAATCAGCCTGTTTCGTACGGGATCATCGACAAGACGATCATCGTCAGGAAAGGCGCTCCGGAAGAAAACGGTTCGTCCAGCGTTTCCCCGCCCGTTTACGCGGAGGTAACGGGAAAGGTGACGGACGAAGACGGCGCCCCGCTCATCGGCGTAACCGTGCAGCTGAAAGGTTCCAGCACCGGTGTGGTGACCGGCGCGAACGGGGAATTCAGGATCAATGTGCCGGATAACCGGGCAGGCGTGCTGCAATTTTCCTTCGTGGGCATGGAAAGGCAGGAAGTGACGGTTGGCGGCAGATCCAGTATCCGCGTGGTATTGAAGAGGCTGGTATCGCAGCAGCAGGAACTGGTGGTAGTGGGCTACGGCGCACAGAAAAAAGCCAGCCTCACCGGCTCGGTAGCCTCCCTGAAAGGAGACGACATCGCCAAAGTAGCGACCGCCAACGTGTCTAACACCTTCGCAGGGCGCATCCCCGGTGTGATCGCCAATAACCGGTCCGGCAGGCCGGGCGACGATTATTCGTCCATTTACATCCGCGGCTTTAATTCCTTCAGCGGGGGGGTAGATCCGCTGATCATCGTGGACGGTATACCGGACAGGAACCTCGACCGCATCAACCCCGACGACATCGAAAGCGTAACGGTGTTAAAAGATGCCGCCGCGGCCATTTACGGCGTTCGTTCGGCCAACGGGGTGATACTGGTAACCACCAAAAGAGGGAAGGCCGGCAAGCCGCAGATTTCCTATGAGGGCACCTACGACATCCAGCAGCTGACGAGGATGGACCGCCGCGTGAACTCCTGGCAGTACATGACCTATTACAACGAACTGAACGGCTACCGGGGCAATACATTGCCCTATACGGCCGAAGAGATCGCAAAACATAAAGCGGGCAACGATCCCAATTACACGAGCACGGATTGGCTGAGGAAAGTGTTCCGGCAGAATGCGCCCCAAACCAGCCATGGTGTTACCGTGCGGGGAGGAAGCGAAGCTGTCAGGTTCTTTATCTCCGGCCGTTACATGTCGCAGCAAAGCAACTGGCAGAACAGCGATGAACGCTACCGCAACTATAACCTGCGCTCCAATATCGACGCCTCGGTGTCGAAGAACCTGAAAATCAACCTCGACATCGCCGCCCGGAAAGAAGAAAGAGATTATCCCGCGCTCCCTTCCGCCAACATCCTCCACGAAACGGTGAGCATGTATCCTTTCATCCCTGTGTTCTGGACGAACGGGCAGCCTTCCGCAGGTATTTCGAACGGCCGGAACCCTTACCTGATGACGTCGTCGGCGCCCGGTTACGACAAGGTGACCGACCTGGTGGTACAACCCAAGCTGGGCTTCGACCTTGCGCTGCCGGCGATCACGAAGGGATTGTCGGTGAGCGGATATGCGGCATTCGACTACCGCGTCAGGAGCGAAAAGATCTTTACCCGCCCCTGGGATGCCTATACCTACAGCCTTTCTACCAACACATACAACAATCAGAAATCAACCACTGCTATTCTCAGCCTCACGCAGGACGAACGCACCTACAGTATGAACACGTACTTCTACAAGGTGGCGTACGACAGGGCGTTCGGACTGCATAGTTTCAATGCGTTCGTGGGGTACGAGCAGACCGTCAGCAGCTACCGTAAAACCACCGCTTACCGGCGGAACCTCGTGAGCGACCAGCTCGACCAGCTGTTTACGGGCAGCACGGTGGATCAGAATGCTTCCGGTAGCGCGGACCAGGACGGGCGCGAAAGTTATCTCGGCAGAATTGGCTACGCCTATGCCGGTAAATACCTCGCAGAGGTGGTGGGCCGCTACAACGGTTCGTTCAACTTTCCCGAAAACAAACGCTGGGGGCTGTTCCCTTCGGTGTCTTTGGGCTGGCGCGTGTCTGAAGAGCCGTTCTTCAAAAACAACGTGACCTTCGTCGATAACCTGAAAGTTCGTGGGTCATGGGGCCTGATGGGCAGCGACGCGATTTCGAAATACCAGTATATCGCCCGGTACGGGCTGGTGGCCAGCGGTTTGTCGAAACAGTACAATACCTATTTCGGCCCGAATTATTCAGAAGCCACCGCCATCTACCTGTCGTCTGTCCCGAATGCCAATATCACCTGGGAGAAGCAGGATACGCGGAACCTGGGGTTGGACGCCTCGTTGCTGAACAACAAACTCAGTATCACCGTGGATTATTTCAGGAACCTCCGCAAAGACATCCTCGCACCGCGCAATGCTTCCGTTCCGTTATACACGGGCCTGAAACTGCCGGATGAAAATATCGGCCGTACACTGAACAGGGGATTTGATCTCATCGTCAACTACACGAGTCAGGTGCGTGCATTCAAATACAATGCTGGGTTCAATTTCACCTATGCCAAAAGCAAAGTGCTGTTCAGGGATGAAGCGCCCAATATTCCTGTTTATCAACGGTCTACGGGGCTACCCATCGATTCGTGGGTAGTGTTTGAAACCAACGGTATTTACCGCACCCAGGACGAAGTGAACCGTTCACCCCATATGGCGGGCGCAGCGCCCGGCGACCTGTGGCTGGTCGATAAAAACAAGGACGGCGCCATCACGAACGATGACCAGGTGCGTATCCCCGAGTCTGCTTATCCCAAAATTGTATTCGGGGTAACATTGGCGGGCGAATACAAAGGGCTCGCTCTGGAAATGGTATGGGCCGGGCAAACAAAAGCCAGGCAGCTGATATTGCCCCAGATGCAGGGCTCGGTGGTAGCGCCGCCGCAATGGCTCTATGACGGAAGATGGACGGCTGAAAACCCTGATGCGGCTTACCCAAGGGCATTCAACGCAAGGGATACGAGGAACTCCGTGTACGCAGACTTCTGGCTCATGGACGCGTCGTTTATCCGGCTGAAATCGGCCCAGCTGTCGTACCTGCTGCCGCGGAGCGTATATAATCGCATCGGCATCGAAAACATCCGGGTGTTCCTGAGCGGGTTCAACCTGTTCTCCATCGACCACATGAGAAAATACTACCGCGATCCTGAAACCAACAACGTGACCGGCATCAATTACCCGCAAACAAGGATCTACCGCGCCGGCATCAACATCGGTTTATAATCCATTAAATCTACCAACGTGAAAAGAATATACTCGACAATAGGCGTTGCATTACTGGCGGTTGCTTCCCTGACGGCCTGTAAAAAAAATGTGCTGGATAAAGTGCCGCTGGACTCGTTTTCCGACAAATCTGTCTGGAACGATCTGAACCTCGCAAAAGCATTTGCTGATTTTCAATACAACGTGCTGCCGAATCCCGGCCACTACTGGAACAAGTTGTCTAACCGCTCCTGGGCGCTGTCTTCCGCCTGCGATGAGGCGTTCAACAAGTTCGACGACTATAACGCTTCCATTATGAACTCCGGCGCGCTGACGCCCGATAACCTGGGTAATTTTGATATCTGGGACGAAACGTACAAACGTATTCAGGACTGCAACCTGTTTCTTTCTAAAATCGAAAGTGTGCCCGGCGACGCAGCTGTCCGTGGCCGGTTGAAAGGCGAGGTAATGTACCTGCGTGCATATGCTTACTTCAAGCTGATCAGCGACTATGGCGGCGTGCCGCTGGTGAAAACGCCTTTCAGTCTCAACAGTAATTTCGAAGTGCCGCGCAGTACGTTCGACGAGTGCGCGGAATTTATCGCAGCGGAATGCGATGCCGCGGCTGCTCTGCTGCCTGTGAATTACAGCGCGGGCAATAAGGAGTTCGGTCACGCCACGAAAGCCGCTGCATTGGCGCTCAAATCGAGGGTGTTGTTATATGCCGCCAGCCCGCAATGGAATGCCGCCAACGACAGCCGTAAATGGCAACGCGCGTCCGATGCGGCGAAAGCCGTGCTCGACCTGCAGGGTTTCCAGCTTTACACGGGCAACTACGCAGACATCTTTACCACCCTCAATTCGGAACTGATCATGACGCGCGGCGTGAACAAGGAACACCAGTGGAACGCGTTCCAGGGAGCGGAGATGTTCCTGTCGCCCAACGGTTTCCACGGCTGGTCGTCTTTCGCGCCCAGTCAGAACCTGGTAGACGCTTTCGGTATGGCCAACGGGAGAGATATTGCAGATCCCGCTTCCGGGTATAACCCGCAAAACCCGTATGCCGGCCGCGACCCGCGTTTTTACAGCGACATCGTTTTTGATGGCCGCCCTTACGGAAGGCCTGATTTTTTCAAAGACCGTTACGACGCGGGGCACAGCAATGTTGCCGAGATGTATGAAGGCGGCCTGGATTCCCAGCAGGGCTGGGATAACTGGAACGCCAGCTTCACCCGGTACAGTTTCCGCAAGTATGTAGATACCACCTTCAATTTTAATGTGGAAACACAAACCAACAAATTCTGGGTAGTGGCACGGCTCGCGGAAATTTACCTCAACTACGCCGAAGCCGAGTTCAACCTGGGACACGAAAACGTGGCCCGGCAGCAACTCGATATCCTCCGGCGCAGGGCGGGCATTGCAACAGACCTTCCGGGTACGCTGACCGGCGCAGCACTGTTACAGAAAATACAAAACGAACGCCAGGTGGAACTTTGCCTCGAAGGGCATCGTTATTACGACGTGCGCCGCTGGAAGATCGCGGATGTGACGGAGAATAAACAACTGGGCGGTATGAAAATCGTGAAGAACGCGGATGGTTCCAAAACTTATACGCCGATCAAAGTGCAGGACAGGGTCTTTAAGCCCCAGCACTACCTGCTGCCTATTCCACGTGATGAAATCAGGAGAACGAATCTGCCTCAAAACGCCGGTTACAATTAATAGCCGGCCGGTTGATAATGGATCGTAACCCCGTACGGCCCGTTCAGGGTACAGGAGCATTCTTCTGCCCGGCGGGTCGTACTTTTTAGTGCGTATAAAACAAAACGACTGTGAAAAAATATTTTGTTATAGTGGTGCTTGCAGGCATTTGCTGGTCCTGCAAGAAAAACAATCCTTCCGGCGAACCGCCTCCTGCTTCCGGTTACGTAAAAGTGACTGTTGCTGCCACGGAAACCGGCTTCATTTACCTCGACGGAAGTTATACCGGCATCCGGTCGCCCAATACGATTGAAGTGCCGAAGGGAAACCATGTCATCGGGGTGGCTTTGCAAAGTTCCTTTCAGTATCTGAAAAAGGAAGTCAACCTGACGGCGAATGCCACCGTGAATTTAACGGCAGCGGACAAACCGGCGCCGAAAGTATGGAAAGCGTTATGGATAGGGTTGCATGAAACAACCGGCAGCGCTGCCACAGGCGATTGCAGCACCCGTTTTTCCAAAGCCGATCTGGATGCGGGGTTCGATTTTTACAAGTGGAGCATCAGCCAGCACTTTGAGAAATATTCTTACGGTACGATGCAATGGGAAACTGAAAGGCGGGACATTTCCGTGCCGGTGCGTCTCAAAAAAGGCAGTAACACCTGGTTTACCGTAGAGCCCGATTCGATCACGAAATTGTTGCCGGATATCCGGCCCGGCGCTTACGATTGTATTTTTGTGTTCTGGCGGGAAAGTGAAGGCAATTGCAGTTTTACGAGCAATTATTTCGGCCTGGCATGGACCAACCCGATGAACGAAACCATCAAAACCGGTTTTGTGACGATCAAGTTCAATGCCGGTACGAATATCAACGACAGGATCAACTATTACAAAACCACCGATCCGGGCGTATGGCTGCACGAATGGCTGCATACGACAGGGGAATATTTCTACCAGGCCAAAGGGAAAAAGATGCCGCAAAAGGCCGGCGACGGATTAGTGGTGCATGCCGCCGAGCTGTACGGCTATAATTTTCCATGGATGAACTGGTACCTCGATTTTATTTCCGGCAGGGTGCCCGGTTTGCAGACCGGTTCGGGCTACCTGGGCATTGGCCCGGAAACCTTTTTGAAATGCACGGTCAGGGAAACGGCCGTGAATAACTGCCCCTGAAATCCTGTTGGGTCTTTGAATGATAACAATGAACATTGCCTGGCCATACGGGCTTCGGATTTTTAAATTATAACGATGAACATTCAGCATATTGTAAGAAGATGGCTGCTGCTGACGGCAATCTGTTGTGGGTATGGACTGGCGGCTGCGCAACACGCAGCGCTTACTTTCAGCACTACCGATACGGCCATGCAACTCGTTTTCGACCGGGCGCAACAAATGGCCATGCGTTACCGGGGTAACCCGGCAGACCCGGTGGGGCCATGGTACGAAGCGGCTTTGCCCGCCCGTTTTGCATTCTGTATGCGCGATGTGTCGCACCAGGTAATTGGCGCTGAAATACTGGGCCTGGGCAGGGAAAACAAAAACATGCTGACACGTTTCGCCGAAAATATTTCCGAGGGTAAAGACTGGTGCTCCTATTGGGAAATCAACCGGGATAACCGGCCCGCGCCGGAAGACTACCGGAACGACCGCGAATTCTGGTATAATCTCAATGCCAATTTCGACCTGCTGTTCGCCTGTTGGCGATTGTATATGTGGACGGGAGACACGGCCTATGTCCGTCATCCCGTGTTCACGCATTTTTTTGAAAAGTCCGTGAACGAATACGTTGACCGGTGGGTGTTGCACGAAGACTCGTTGTTAACCCGGCCCACCCATCCGAATGCCCCTGTTCCTTTTAATCCCCGCGATAACTTCCACCGCTGCCGCGGCCTCGCGTCGTATGTGGAAAACGTGCCGGATCTGAAGATGGGCATCGACCTTGTGGCGGCCATTTACAGGGGAATGCAGACTTACGCTGACATTTTGCAGTTGCAGGGACATCCCGTTCAGGCGCAGCAATACCGGCAAAGAGCTGCGCGCTACCGCCAAAAGATCGATGAGGCCTGGTGGGACGGCGAGACTTCCCTTTATTTTACCAACTATGCCGGCAATGGAAAGTTCGGGAAAGGCGAGGGAGAGGTATTCCTGCTGTGGTTCGATGCACTGACCGATACGCTGCGCCGGAAAAAAACGATCGACCACCTGGTGGCCGGTGAATTTAATGTCGAAAATACTTCGTACCTGCCGGCATTGCTCTACCGGTACGGTTATTGGAAGGAGGCGAACAAATACATGCGGTATCTCACCAATCCCGCTACACCCAGAAGGGAATACCCGGAGGTGTCGTACGCCGTGATGGAAAGCATCGTCGGTGGTTGGATGGGCATCACACCGGATGCGGTTCATAACACGATTGCCACATTCTACCGTGGAGGAAAGGAAGCCGTTTCCTCGCTTGATGGGCTGCTGCTGCTGAATACCACTGTTCGTGTGGAGCATACCGGTGCCGCCACGATCTTTGTCAACAAAGGTAAAGCCCCGCTTCGCTGGAGGGCGGTATTCGCCGGGAACCGGACGGCTATTGCAGTCAATGGTAAAAAGATGAAGGTAGCTTATACGGTCGACGCAAATGGTGATCGGCTGTCGTTTGTGGAGGTGATGGTAAAAGGAGGGGAACGAATGACGGCAAAATGCCTGTAGTATAACAAAACCCGCTCCGTGAGCGGGTTTTGTGTTGAATATCTTTTCTGAAAATGGGCGGCTGTTCTTCCGCCGCATTTATTTCGATGGTGCAATCGTTACCGCGTCGATTTTCTTCCCTTGCAGGTCGAATACTTCTATCTGCAGCTGCCGCGCATCGGCTTTTGCCTTGATGATCGCTGAATTGGAGTTCACCAGAACGGGGAAACGCCAGCCATTGGCTTCCGGCGCTTTTTTGACATGCCGGTGCAGGTGCCCAGACAGCATGATCTGGGCGCCGGCCTCATTGAGCAAAGGCACGAATTTCTCCGCCACTTCTTTCTCTCCGTGCCAGCCGCCGAATGGCGGAATATGCGCTACCACCACTTTATAGGGTGCGCTGGTATATTCGGGGCGTTTCAGGGCTTCTTTCAGCCAGGCTGCCTGTTGCGTGCGGTATGCATCATAATCGGCAATGCCGGTGTATTCAATGTCGGAGTCCGGCTTGTCTTCTCCCGTATCCAGCACCACGAAACAGACAGGGCCGGTGCGGACGAGGTAATACAGCTTGCCGGTGGCGGTAGGGAAGTACCGGGGGAATGCGGCGGCAAACTCCCCGCGCGTTTCGTGGTTGCCGCGGGCATAGTACATGGGGATGCGATCCGCAAAGATACGGATGGCCGTGTCCATGAACGAACTGAATATCTGGGCCTCGTTCCGCGAGTTGTTCTGCATGTCGCCGTTGAAGAACACAAGCTGGTTGTCTGTCCAGTCTACCTGCCCCAACAGTTTTTTGATCACATCATTTTGCTGGTGCATGTCGTTGATGACGGCGAAGTTGATGTGATCGGCCGAGGGATTATGCGTGGTGAAGGTGGGCAGTTCTGCCCGGTAAGCCGCACTGGCCGCGATGCTGCCGTATTTCACGATGTAACTCTCGTGGCTGAGCACTTCCTGCGTATAAACCCGGTAACGGTATCTGGTGGCGGGCCGCAACCCTTCAATCCGCACGCTGTGAACGGTGGATTCCGTTTTACTTCCATGCTCGGCCGCAAAGTATTTCGGGCGTTCCGTGGCGTAAAAATGAGAGCTGTCGGCAGGCGCGAGCTCCACCCAGGCGATCGCTTTTTTGTTGGTGGTCCATACGATGTTGACGCCGTTTTCTCCCAAAGCCTGGAGGTAAGGGCCGTGCGTGATGGTGAAAGGTTCCTGGCAAACGGAAACCAGCGACGTTAGTACAAACGCAACAAAGAGTAGGAAATTTTTCATCAGTACAGTTTATTATACGAGCAGACAATATAGGGCGAATTTGCGGGGATTCCCAGCATTCTGTCCGTTGCATGGAGAGACACTCCTTTGTACGAAAGAAAGTGATAGGAAGGCCGGTTCTTGTGGACCGCCTGCGGACTGTTCTAATCCCTTTTCAGCCAGCCGGTGATGCTCATCCTGGGTTTGTTCGCCACCAGCACTTCATGCTCCAGCTCGCTGCTTTTGAAGAATACCGTTTTGCCGCCGGTGGGGTCAATTTCCTGGGCGGCCTGCCCGGCATGTTGAATGGATAACTGCCCGCCATCGCCGGCAACCCAGTCTGTGTTCAGGTATATGATCATGGAGTATTGCCTGCTGGAATTATTGCGGAACTGGTCGATGTGTTTTTTGTAAAAACTTCCCGTTTTGTATAAAGCGTAATGGAACTCATACCCATTGATACCGGTGTAGCAGGAATTATTCAGGTGGAGGATGAAGGCGTCCATCAGTGCAAAAAAGGCGTTTTCATGAACGTCGTTATGTTTTTTGTCCAGCCAGTAAATGACGTCGCTTCGCACGGCTTTATCGTGTGAAACCTGTTCACTGTTGCCGGTGCCGGCGGACTGCATCTGCCGGTTTTCAAACAGCTGGATCAGGTTGTTTTTAAGATCGCCTGCCAGTTGAGGGCTTAGAAAGTTTTCGGCGATGCCGACCCTGTTTTCAACAAAACTGTTGATGAGGGTGTCGAAGATGGTTTGCAAAGAGCAGAGAATTATATGGACAGCATTATCCGTATTGCGGTGAAGGTAAGCTTAAAACCGGTAAAAATGGCGCGATGGAGCATCTTCTCCGTATTGTTGATACAGACGCCTGTTGCCATGTTCCGCGGCAAATAAAAAAGAAGGAGCGCATGGCTCCTTCTTTTTTATCGAAAATACGAAACGGTTGTTTAATTCTTCAGCGACGCTGAAATATCGTTCAACAGTTTTTTGGCTGCATTCAGATCGTCGTTCCAGCCATCGTGGCGTTTATTGTTGTTGAGTTTCGCAATGGCGGCATTCAGTGCGTTCAGTTGGGTTTTATCCTGCTTTTGCTCCAGCAGTTTCTTCAGTGCCCGTACTTTCTCGTAGTCCTGGATGCCTTCCAGCAGCCGCTCGTAACGGATGGAGCTACGCGCCTGCGGGTACACGATGTAGGTATCGCCTGCCGGCCATGTCCGGAAACGGGAGTCTACGAGCGGATTTTCCACCCAGGAATTGAATGCCCAGCGCAGCACGCCGTTGTAGCCGGCGGCTGTTGCATACCAGCCCATGTAGGCGGATTCCCCGGGGTCTGAAAAGGTAAACTGGTTGGGGAAATTGTTGCCGCAATACACATAAAATGTGGTGTTCAATCCTCTGGCGGTGCGGTCTGCCAGATCTTTCGAGTCGATAGGATGCTGCACGGCGGTACTTACATCACGGCTGTCAGGATAACGCTGGTAAGTTTTCTGGTTGTCGGCGTAGGATACGCTCAGCGCAGGCGATGCCTTTTCGATCAGCGCAAAAGCCAGTCCCATTTCTTCCTTGTTCCGCTCATCGAGGGCAATGTTGGTGATCTCCAGCCAGCCTTTCTGCCGGAGGTGGTTCACGAAGTCTTTCAGGAAGGGCTCCCACATGTCGTTGAACGCGGGCGTGCCGGGTTTGGCCACCACGTTCACGAATTTGCCGGTGGCGGCATCTTTGTAATGGATCTCGTTGTTCCAGGGCACGATGGAGTAACAGTTGATCATCTTCTTAATCCCCAGGCCCATCATGAAAGAAACCCATTTATCGAACACCTGGTAGTCGTACGACCATTTGCCGTCTTTTTCTTTCGTCCAGATGATCATGTCCTCGTAAGGATCCAACGTCTGCACGTGCCAGGGATCCTTATTGAGGGTGGCCGTGATCACTTTCTGGCCCAGTTTTGCCAGCATGCGCATTTGCGGCTCCATAGCCCTGAAATGCTCGTCGCTCCATACAGGTACCTTGTTGACGCGGGCAATGGCCGAAGGGTGCTGCCACTGGTCGAGATGGAATGTCCAGGCTGTCGGCTCCGGGAGGGTAAGATCGATCACGTCGAGGGTCAGGTCAAGTTCCTGTTTTTTGCCTTTCGGTGTGATGACCTGCACTTTCGCGGCATAAGTGCCTTTTTCGGCGGTGCGGGGTATGTCGACCGTTATCCAGACGGGACGTACCTTTTTCTTTTCAAGGTTGAAGGAAGAAAGGTCGTCGAGCAGGTCCGGCGATAACGACGCCGGGAAGTCGCCCGGCTTGCGCCAGCCGCATCCGGGCCCGTAGGTGTCTGTAATAATGTATCGTTCAAAACGGGCGTAGGCCACAGGGCCGAGTTTTTTGCCGTTGGAGGCGGTCGGTTCGGATACCAGCACTTTTACACCGGCAATGGAATCGGTGGTCCAGAGCAGGAGCTGTGCAGACAGGCGTTCTCCTTTCCATCCTTTCAGATGCACGGCCTTTTCGGTGGTAATACCGGGTGCTTCGGATTTGGCGAAACGTTTGTCGATCGAAACGAAGGAGGTGTGGAGACCGGGTTTTACCGGCAGCCAGCTTTTCCCGTCGGATGCCACGGGGTCCGGCGCCTCTGTAAAAGTCTGTCCTTTATCCCATTGCGGCTGCTGGGAAAAGGCGGCCGCGGAAATACTGGTGAATATGCCCAGGCAAATGAGTCGGTGAATCTGTCTTTTTGCAATCATGGATGTAAAAAATTGACCAGGTTATACGGTGATACAATGAGGTGAAGGGGGAAATTACAAAAAGTTTAAAATTATTTCGAAAACTTTCATTTGGTGGAGGTGTTCCCGGATAGGGGATACTGTTACCCGGTCGACCCTGGTTCCCACAGGCAAGCATTCTAAGGTTTCCCGTTCATTTTCAGGGCACGGGACAGCAATCCGGTTGTTGCGGGATAGAGATCGGGCACCTAAACCGGACTGTTGTGTTAAACGAAAGGCCCGCTCCGGAGGCAGGCCTTCGGTTTGATATCATTTAGAGGAAGTTTCGCTACCAGTTTATTCAAAGCGTGCCCGCCCCCGGAAACTTTTTGGGCCGTTATTTGCCGGCCGGTATGGCCTGCGGGGCGGTAGTGGGCCCTTCTACAACAAGCATCCCGTCTTTGAGTATCTTCATCCGGTCGATAAAAACCACCCGTTTTTCACCTGTAGACGACGTTCTGGCGTGATACACACAAAACATCTGTTTGCCATCCGGTGAATAAGTAATGCTGTTATGCCCTGTTCCGGTCACAACGCCTCCCTTTTCAACGTTTTTCTGCAAAACGGGATTATTGGCTGCTTTGGTGAACGGCCCCAGCGGGTTTTTTGAAGTCGCGTATCCAACCGCGTAGTTCTTCCCGCCGAAATAATTGGCGGAATACATCATATAGTAGGTATCTCCTTTTTTGAATGCAACGGACCCTTCCGTCCACCGGCGGTTGACTTCTTTGGACGTCACGGAGCGGCTTTCCCATTCAGCCTGCTTGTCGTCCATTTTTACAGGCGGGCGTAATAACATGACGGGTTCTCCCGCCACACCGCTGAAATCCGGTTTCAGCTCAACGCCATACACCCAGCTTTCCTCAATTATATCGAACCATCCCTTTTGTTTGGCCCAGGCGGCCACTTCGCTTTCTACGGGATGTTTATAGCAGCAACGGGAATAATAAAGGTAGACTTTGCCGTTTTTGTCAAAAAGGACGTTGGCATCAATGACCGGGTAGCCGGGATCAAAAACCGGCTTGTTGCTGATGTCGGTGAATGGCCCTGTGGGACGGTCCGCCACAGCCACTCCGATACGGAAGTTCTCGAGTTCCTTCGTGGGATTCTCTTTCCATTGTGCGCTGTAGAACATGTAAAACTTTCCTTTGTATGCGTACACTTCAGGCGCCCAGTACGCGCCGTGCCATGCGGCCGTGGAGTCGCTCCAGCCGTTTGGGTTGCCTGCATAATATACCTGGCCTTCGTCTTTCCAGTTTACGAGATCGCTCGAGGAATAAGCGGCAAATCCATTCCTGGCGATGCCGCCGGTCCCGTACATATAATATTTGTCGCCTTTCACATGCAGCACATACGGGTCGCCAAATTCCACCGGCAGGGGATTCTGGTAAGTGCGCCCGGTTGAGGATTGTGCAAACAAGCCGGTCGTGTGCAGGCATAATAGCAGGAGGGAAGCCCCGGTTAAAATCTTTACTGTCCGTTTCATCTTTTAATTTTTCTTAAGTGGAATATAGCGTTGGCTGATCGCTAATATAGCTGCGGGAAACTACATTTTAAAATTTACCGGTCGCCGGGAAGGCATTCACTGGCCGGCGACGGCTTAATCCGGCTCAACATAGAGGTGCTGGCCGCCGAATTTCGAGATGTTATAGCTTAACCCGATGGTCAACACCCTTCCCGCCTGGTTGCTACGCCTGTCTACAATCGAACTGCCTGAAATGTACCGGGTCAGGTTGTTTCGCTGGTTTAACAGATCGTTGGCGCTGACATTAAAGCTTAGCGACTGATCTTTCAGGAACTTTTTGCTGAAATTGGCATTAACGATGAAGGGGTTGGTATTGGCCATCGCATAACCGGTATTGAAGGTTTTTGCTGCATTGATACCCAGCAGGTAGGTCTTTTTGATCGTTCCCCTGGCAGAGAAAGACAAAACAAGTCTTTGAACGTTGTTGAATTGACCGGTAACTCCGTCGCCCCTGTTCATGGTGAGGCTGTAGTTCATTTTGGCGTCGAAGGTGAATTTGTTTACCCTGAGCATACTGCTCAGGTCGGCCAGGTAATTATGCGTGCGGAAAAAAGCCGTGCCGTTTACCTGTTGCAGTACATCAACGAGCGGATTCTGGTTCAGCACATTATTGTTGCCGTTGTAGTTGTAACCTAACTTTGCGTCGGTCGTCATTTTTTTAGATATAAGCATTCCCCTCAATTGCTGGGATACATCGATGCCTTTACTATGCCGCTTGTTATTATTGATGAAAACTACCTTGTTTGAAGTCCCGATTTTACCAGAATAGAAAATGGCATATTTGTTTTTTTTGACGGGTATATTTAACATGTAGTGGCTGCTGATTCCATAGTTTCCATTGGTGTTTTCGAATCGGGTTTCCTGCCTGTAGCTGTTTAAAGTATCCGGTATCAATACCATGTTTTTGACGATTTCGTTCCGGGTAGTATTGAAATGTAACCCGGCTTGCAGCGATACGCCTGTTTTGGGATTCGCAAAGTTGTAGTTCGATGTGATATTGTGGGAAAACGACGGTTTCAGGTTGGGGTTCCCGATCACGATGTCTTGTAAGTTCTCGGTGTTTCGAATGGGTTGCAGCTGGTTGATTGTCGGATTGATATTGCTGCCATTGTAGTCGAACGAAATGGTTTTGCCTTCCGCGATGGTCCTGTTCAGGTTAATGCTGGGCGAATAGTTGAAGGTGCTGTTCCTGATTTTTTGGCCCAGATGAACGTGGTAGTTGCTCAACATGGATGGATTGGCGTTAATGCCCATATTGTAGCGCATCCGCCTGCCGGAATACCCATAACTTAAGCCGAGGCCCTGGTTAATGAGCACAGAGGTGTAGTCTGTACTTAAGGAGTCGACAAAAGCGGGTTTGCTGCTCTGCTGATCGATGACATACGTCTGTACCGAGCTGGTGCTTTTGCCGGCAGACAGGCCATAGGTTAAGTTTAAACTTTGCCTGGCCAGGGTATCCTTAGGTTTTTTCAGGCCCAGGCTGTAGTTGACCCTGAAATGGAACCGCTGGCTGTTATTATCGGTAATGAGGTTCCTGTTTAGCAGGGAATCCTTCACCAAAAGCTCCGTTGTTTTATCATAATACCGCATGTGGGTGCTGATATATTGATCGGCATGGTTGGAAGAATTGGTGATGCCGAATTCCGTCGAAAGGTTACTTTTCTTGTCTTTTAATATCTTCGAAAAAATCAGCCGGGCATTGATCGAAGGCGATTTTACAGTAGAACCGTTGATATTGTCAATGTCCTGTTTGATCACTCCCCATTGGTTGTTCGACGAAGTGTTGTTGTTTTCGCCATCAGTGTAAGAAACATTTACATTGCCTTCGACAAAAACTTTTTTGTTCTTGTAGTTGATACCGGTATTGAGGCTATGGTTGTTGTTCTGGTTTTCACCATCGCTAACGGTCTTATTATAGAAAGTGCCCAATGGGTTCAGGGTTTCAATGCGCTGTTCGCTGGTGTAGGCGTTTCCGTTACGTTGATGATTATAGTGAACGTTGTAGCGCATGTTTTTATTTATCTCCTGGCCATGCGATGCATTGACGCTCATTGATTGTGCTGTTCCGGCCCCGTTGTCTGAAGTATTGTAGTGAAAGCCGCCGCTGCTTTGCCTGGTGTCTTTCCATAGGTTGACGTTTCCGCTGCCTCCAAACATATCGTTGGTTCCGCCGTTTACCACTATGCCTCCAAAGGCGGCATGGTTCATGTCCGGCTTGGTTACAATGTTCAGCATTTTAATGGGCTCGCCCGTCTTTATTCCTGTAAAATTGGCCAGGTCGCCAAAATCATCGATAACCTGGATCTTTGATACAATGGCGGCAGGCAGCTTGTCGATAAAATCCTTGACATTACTGGTAAAGAAGTCTTTCCCGTTTACACGTAGTTTGACCATCTCCCTGCCCATTGTTGTAACGTTGTAGTCGCCATCCACTTCAAGGCCTGGCAGCTGTTTCAGCAGGTCTGCCACATTATCGCCCTCCAGCACCTGGTAGGCTGCGGCATTGTACTCGATCGTATCCTGCACAACCCGTACGGGAACAGGTTTGGCCTTTATGACCACTTCCCTGAGCATGTGTACGTCGGGTTTCAGTTGTATGGTCCCGAGCGCCAGTACATTTTTCCGGTCGAAGGTATAATTGCCTTTAAAGGCTTCATGCCCGGCAGCGCTGATTTTTAATGAAAATGATGTGGATTTTATTGTTGTGAAAGTGAAGTGCCCTTTTTCATTGGTGGTGGTGCTCAGGGTGTCTTTATCGGCCACCAGCAACACATGGGCGTGTTGAATGGCATTTTGGGCGCTATCGACCACCTGGCCGTTAATGCGGTTACTGTTTTGTGCGTATCCGCGCAAGCAGCACAAAAATAAGAGGATGGATAGGAAGAGGGAAAAATGTTTTTCCAAGGTATTTAAAGGGTTACAATGCTAATTTATTTTTTAAAAGCGGTCTTTTTAAGTGTTCCCGTAAATTTTAACAAATCTTTCCAGGTTTGAAATAAACGGTGGGTGGTGTGTTTTGTCAGAATCAGGTTCAAACCGATGTGAAAGTTTATCATGATCGTTGGCGCCGGGGTAGTACTCGCCAAAATAGCAAAACCCGCTCTAGGAGCGGGTTTTGCCTGGAGTGCCCAGAACTGGATTCGGCACACCCGCTTTCTGAAAAAAGTTATTATTCATTTTCAATTACTTATGCACTTAATTGGCTACTCGAAACCGTATTTTTTGGCGATCTTTGGCCCCGATGTGGCCCCAAATTGATACTGTAAACTGCCTGTGTTATTGCTACTTCATAAAGCACTCGTCAATGAAGAAGAATAATTCCTGATTGGCAGCCGTAAATGATTTGTCAAGAATTTTTTTTGCTGATTTGAATCCGAATGATTCGCCGGTACTCTCTGTCTTGCTGATGTCTTTTGTCTTCTTGAGATCTGTCCCGTTTCTCTTGTCGTATACTTTTAACGAATAAGCAGTAATGGCATTCCAGGAACTGCTAGGGAAAACTCCGTAGGAAAAATTTCCTCCAAATGTCCCAAAGCCAGTTGTGATATCGGTTCCGTAAGCCGCATGGTAGCCCACAATTCCAACCTTTATGGTAATCCGGTCTGGCGCAGCATCAAGGGGGTATTTCTCGCTCGTTAAAATATTGAACACAGCTTGTGGATACGTCTGCGAAATTGCTCGCTGCAGATTTTTGGCTAGCTGTCCTTCCTCACATCCGTTCCTTTTCAGAGCTTCGAGGTTCCTGCCATCGAATATTACAACGTCGATGGTATCACCCTGTAGAAAGCCAATCCGAGGTTTTGTTCTTATTTCATCAGCGCACCACGCATACGTTTTCTGAGCACTGGAAACTGAGAAGGTGAGTAAAAATGCCATGAGCAGTGTGAGATATTTCATAGTGTTGAATTTGGAGTTTACATAAATTGCGCTGCGCACTGTAACTGCGCAATGATTTTTATTTGTTAACTGTGGACAATCTAATCACTACGCAGAATACCTGCGCACTACGCAGTATATTTGCTAAATATTTTAGTATTGTGAATGTTCAACCTCGCAACTGTTTACTTATGAATAATTCTACGAATCACCAGGACACGCTTACTGCTGAGGAAGCCAGGAATCTAAACCTCCTAATATTCGACGCCCTCTTTTCTTTATGCCATCCTTCACGCTCTCAAACGTCTGGTGTGTCATCTCCGCTTTCCATTCCGCGTAGTCCTCAAGAATTGCCAGCATCAACGCAGTCTGAGGATTCAGTGGCGCCCCCGGCGGCGCAATAAGAATAGGCTTTCCGGCCAGCTGATCGCCAAACACATTTTTGAATTGATTAATGTGATCTTGGGTAACAGATCCACTTTTCCCATTCAAGGAGGAAAAGTAGTCTGGATTATACCCCAGTTTCTGCGCTATGTCGGCATTCCTCAATTTAACACCTCCCTCAGCCGCAACCTCCTTTAGCTTTTTTACTAATTCTTGGTACTCTTCTTTGAGATTCATCTAATAATGATTTCTAATTTTAATCAACTTCGAAAAATTAGAAAATCCAAGTATTTTACTTTGCTACTTAGAAAATCTAAGTTAGATTTGTATTGTCAATGCAAAACAACAGCTAAAGACGATGCAAAACAAGAGTAAAAATAAGGGAAATAAGGCATACGTAGAAACACGCAACCGGAAGCGCCGGCAGATCAAGCGGGCACTACGCGCCCAGCTGGCAATCAACGAAGGTGAATTTGAAAAAATCGCAGCACTCGCTGGCGTTCCGATCCATTCTGTATATAAGTCCCTGAACGAAAATCAGCCGTTGTTCATGCCGAGAGTGATCGATGCAGCCAAGGAGTATATCCGATCCCGAAACGAGTCAGAAGGTATTCCCCAACCTGAAATTGTTACGCGATGTATGTAGCCTATAGAAAAGGAGACGAACAAGAAGCAGTTCGGCGTAAGCCTCCTTCTCGAAAAGAAATGATTGCTCGATGGTCACTGGTGTTAGAGAGGAAATGGCGGGCTAGAGACAGGGCTGAAGCAATCAGAAAGAATATTGATCGCATTAATAAGCTGGGCGTCCCCGTACCCCCGAATCTTTAAAATCCACTTTATATGCAAAACGACATTTTATTCAACCTCATGGAGAATTCCGACTTCCAGGTAAAGTGCTACGGCGAATACATGGAGTTGTCTAAAAAAGCCGACAGGCTTGCTAATGAGTCTACCTGGAAAGTGTTCAAAGCAATCCATAGCGGGCATGCTGATTTTCTTCGCCAGACGGCGCAGGCACACCTGGATAAGCATCTCGAAATAGAAAACAAAATCCGCGTTCAAACTAATTCACAAATAATGGTGTCGGCTCACGGGCTGATTGACCTGCAAGATATTTTGGGGTTGTAACAAAATACAGGTTCCGCCGGTGTTGGTCTCGGCACCGGGTTCTCAAACTAAACATTAACACCTAAACTTTTTCAGATGCAACAGATCATAACTTTTATTCAGGAAGCGCCTGCAGCAGCGGCTTTCGTTGCTGTGTCGGTTGGCTCACTTACGTTCATAGGTATTCGCCTTTTCGGCGCCGGGTTGTTAAAGCATTTCATCAAATACGGTAAAAAGTAAACTATGAGGGCAACTATACTCCTTCTGATCGCATTCTTCTTTGTGACGGTCGCAATTGCGGTGATTCTGCAGGACTATGAGATCATAATCATCGGCCTGGTGATAGCGGTGGTGTCGGGCGTAGGCTGTCAGCTTTTAAAAGAGCCTGAGCAATGAATCGCCGTCATACTGCGCGCCTGGAAGTATGCGGCGCCGTGTTCACCATATTACTGGTATTGCTGGCAATATGGTGTATATCGAACAGTTAATGTGCATTCTTGCGTCGGGCAGTATCTACTGCCTGAATCAATCAAAAGTTCTTTGAATCAAAATATTGCGATGTCTGGCAGATGGCCGCCCTCCGCGCCATGTCGGTAAAGAAAGATAAAGCTGGTCTACAGGCATCGCATACCTCGTTTTTCATAACGTGGAATTTATAGAAAGCCAACCGGCCATGTCTATGGCTGGTGTTTACTAAAGATCCTTCGGTTGTAGGTGACGTGCCAGTCAGGAACCTTCTCACCGGGCGGAGAGTGTGCCGCACCTGGGGGCGGTAAGCAGAGGTTTTTGAATGTTTCCCTCTGTTTGGCCTGGGGTTCGATTCCCCAGCCTCCACAACGCACCAATGAGGAAAGATCGGCTGTATGAGTACCCTGGTTTAATCTGGGTTGCACAAAGATAGACGCTTGACATCCTGGACAGAGCATAGTGATACCGACAGGACGGGACGCGATTCGTGGGCCCTGCCAATGGGCGGGGATAGCAAAGCGGTCGAAGCACATGGCGCTGGACTGTAAATCCAGCACTGCACCAGGAGAGAAAGTACAGCCTGACCAGCCCGGGAAAGTAGCGGGCTCTTTTTGAGTCATTTATTTTTTCACCATAAAACAAAACACATGTACGTGCAAAATGATCCGCCTGAACAGGCGCAGCAGGAACAGGAAGCAAACGCAACTACTGAAGTTCCGGCAGAAAATTCAAATGAAAAAACTGTGACCGAACCGGCGCAGTAAAGTAACAAGTTCTCGAATGGGTAAGAAGGCCCGCGACAGGGCGGGCCTTCATTTCACCAAAAAGGGCCGGCAAGAGTACCGACCCATCAGGCTAAAAAGTAAATAATCACGAATTTATGAAAAGAATTTCTTTACAAACACTCACGCTCCGAAATTTTAAAGGAGTGCTGGAACTGGCAGTCAACTTTTCGGACACTACTAAAATCATGGGCGCCAACGAAACCGGGAAGTCTACAATACTCGCAGCCTTCTACTGGCTGCTCACCGGTAAAGACGAGTTCGACCGCAAGGACTTTGAGATCAAAAACACCCACCGAAAAGAACTCAATTCTCAATCACATGAAGTAGAGGCAGTGTTTCTGGTCGGTGACCGGAAGGTAAAACTGAAACGGGCTTACCTGGAGGACTGGCAGAAACCCAAAGGCCAATCTCAAAAGGTTTTCAAGGGCCACCACACAGACTATTACATAAACGACGTGCCTTGCTCGGCGACTGAGTATCAATCGAAGGTGGATGAAATGATTCCGGGCTCCCTTATCAAGCTGGTAACCAATCCCATGTTCTTCAACTCCATGAAATGGGACGACCAGCGCCGCGGGCTGATCGGGATAGCCGGCGAAATATCCGAGGCTGACATTTTCACTCAAATCACTACCCCGGAAAATAACTTTTCTCACCTCAAAGAAGTAGTCGCCAGCGGAAGGTATAAGAACCTGGATGAGTACAAGAAGGAGCTCGCGGCTAAACGCTTGCTGCTGAAAAAGGCTGCTGAAGAATATGCACCGCGCATAGACGAGGCAAAACGTAACAGGCCGGAACCACTTAACTGGAAGGTTATCGAAAAGCAGATCGCCTATACACGCGGTAAGATCGCAGAAATTGACGAGCAGATTGCCGATGCTTCAAAGGCCCAGCTGGAAAAACAGAAAGGCATTACCGAATTGCGTAACCAGGTCTTTGGAAAAGATGTAAACCTCTCCGAAATCCGCAATCGAATCAGAACAGGGCTCGTCGAAAAGCAGTCTGATGGCGCCGGCGAGATGGCTTCGCTGGAGAAGCACATAAAAGCTATTGGCGAGGACATCAACCGGGCAGTAGAAGATATCAAACGCCGCGAGCAGGCTATCGAGAATTGCCAGAAGGAGGTGGAGCGCCTTGATCAGCTGATTGAGGCCAACAGGGCGAACTGGTCAGCGATTAATGCCGAAAAGTTCCAATTCGACGAAGCCTCTTGTACGTGCCCAACCTGTAAGCAGCAGCTGCCGGAGGGACAGGTAGAAAAAACGAAAGCCGACCTGCTGAAAAATTTTAATGATGATGTAGCCACCCGCAAAGCCAACGAGGTGAGGAAGTCCGAGCAGAGCAAGGCTGAAAGGGCCCGTCAGATGGATGCTGTTATTGCCCTTCAGAGCTCAATTGCAGAACTCCAGGCAACCATCGATGCCGATAATGCCCGGCTTCCTTACCTGCAGCAGAAGCTGGAACATCTTCAGAAGGAGAATAAAGCCAAGTCTATCCCTGACATTGACGCAGCAGTTGAAGTCCTGCTGAGTAAAAATGGTGATGCCTTGAACCTGCAGGACGAGATTATAGAGCTCAGAACGCAGATTGAGATTGCCACCGCAGCGTTGGGTCAGCCAATGACTTTCGAGGTTGAAAAGATTGAAAAAGTTAGACTTACGAAAGAGCTTGAAGCGCTTCAGAAGGATTTAGCCATCCGGGAAACCATCGAAAAGGCCGATGCCCGCATTGCCCAGCTTGAGCAGGAGGAAAGCGCGAATGCGCAAGAGATCGCCAGCATTGAGCAGCAGCAGTTTGAGGTTGAGGCCTACACAAGGGCCAAAATGGATATTCTGGAACAGAGAGTGAACAGGATGTTCCGTTACGTGTCATTCCGGTTGTTTGAAACCCAGGTGAACGGAGGCATTGCAGAAACCTGCGTTTGTGAGTACAAAGGCGTACCATACCCTACGTTGAACACCGCCGCCAAGATGCTGGCCGGGCTGGATGTACTCGAAACCTTCTCAAAGCACTACCAGATACTCGCCCCCGTATTCTGCGATAATCGGGAATCGGTGAGCTTCATCCCTGAGTGCAGTTCTCAGTTGATCAGCCTTTTTGTTTCACCCGCCGACACCACACTCCGGGTGGAAGCAGCCTAAAATATCTGTGAAATGTCAAATGTTAATGCTCCGGCAGCGCCGGTAAAATCAAAGATTGAAGTCCTGAAGGATATCATGAATGCGCCCAGCGTTCAGGAGCAATTCCAGAATGCCTTGCGGGAGAACAGCGGTGTGTTCGTTGCATCAGTGATTGACCTGTTCAATTCGGATACATATCTGCAAAACTGCGAACCAAAGCAGGTTGTTATGGAATGCCTGAAAGCAGCAACGCTGAAGCTTCCCATAAATAAAAATCTTGGCTTTGCATACGTTGTTCCTTATAAATCGAACGGGAAACAGATTCCCCAATTCCAAATCGGGTACAAGGGATATATCCAATTGGCTATGCGAACCGGACAGTATCGGATCATAAATGCCGACAAGGTATATGAAGGCGAATATCGAACGAAGAACAAACTGACCGGTGAATTCGACCTCAGTGGTACAGCAACAAGCGAGACGGTAGTAGGCTATTTTGCTCATATCGAAATGCTGAATGGTTTTGCCAAAACCCTCTATATGACGAAAGAAAAGGTTGCGGCGCATGCAAAGAAATACAGCAAATCCTTCGGTAAGGAAACATCTCCCTGGCATACTGAATTCGATGCTATGGCGCTTAAAACAGTGCTCCGCAACCTGCTATCTCACTATGGGTACCTGTCGGTTGAGATGATGGGGGCTATGAATGCAGATATCGAGTCCGACCAGGTAGGGTCTGAAGTGAGCCAGACCATCAACGATAAGGCAAACAAACAGGAAATGACATTCGATGACGCCGAAGTTGTAGATGATGACGAAAAAGAACAAAATCCCATCTGATGCAGCTACACGTCATAGGAAGCAATAGTTCTGGAAATGCCTACATTCTTCAGGGAGAAAAGGACACCCTACTCATTGAGTGCGGTGTCCACTTCCGGAAGATCAAGGAAGCCTTGGGATTTAATGTGCGGGGAGTAAACTGTATTGTTTCGCACTCCCACGGTGACCACGCCAAATCCCTCAAGGATGTGATGAATGCAGGCATACCGGTATACGCTGGCCTAGAAACCTTCAAAGCTGCTGGTGTAGATAAGCACCATAGGGCTGTTCCAGTTCGGCCTGGCGTGTCGTACCAGATAGGTGGATTCAAGGTAAAACCATTCTCAGTAAACCACGATGTGCCATGCTTCGGTTTCCTAATTCAGCATGCAGAGTGTGGGCTGGCATTGTTCCTGACTGACACATACTTCTGTGATTATACGTTTCCCGGCCTTAATAACATCATTGTTGAGTGCAACCATGCTCTGGATATCATCGACTCGAACGGTACGCCGGGATTCCTCCGTGATCGTATTATTCAGTCACACATGAACCTGGAAACCTGCAAGGGCCTGCTGGCTGCCAATGACCTGACCAGCGTCAATAATATTGTCCTGATTCACCTCAGCGACAGCAACAGCGATGAACGGAGGTTCCAAAGGGAGGTACAGGAGCTCACAGGAAAAGATATACACATAGCTACTGCCGGCCTTTCAATTCCATTCAACAAAACAGCGATATGATGTCCGAACGTCTTTGCCATATTGAAAACGGAAAGATTAGGAATCCGGCTGATATCCGGAAACAATTTGAGGGTCTGAATGATGGCACCTATCTCGTGAAGGTATCGCCTCGTAAAGTTCGCAGCCTGAAGCAGAATGCATTCTACTGGGGAGTGGTCTGTGATATGGTGAAGGACGGACTAAGGTATGCTGGTTTTGCGGAGGTATCAACGTCGGAAGATGCGCATGACGTCATGAAAGGGCTATTCCTGAAAAAGAACATCATCAATTTTCAAACCGGCGAGGCTCTTGAGGGGACAAAGAGCACCACAGAACTAACGACTGCTGAGTTCAGCATTTACATCGAACAAATTCAACAGTGGGCCGCTGAATATCTGGGTATCAGCATCCCATCGCCAAACGAATAACCATGGAACAAAAATTCTCATACCGTGATAGCAAAGGGGTAACCCACAGGCGCCTGATCACTGGCGAAGAGTATCAGCACGGCCGGCGTATCTACCTGATGGAAGACCCGGACACTAAGGAACAGTATACAGGAATTGCCGATGAAATAGATCAGCAATTTCTGCCAAGGAAAGGGCAAATCCTTGTTCGGCCAAAAAAGGGTTTCCAAGGCGTTAACAAGCGCCGCGCTGGTGGCCGATAGCCTGCGCAATAAATTGTAATTCGGGGATACAATGAAAAAACGGAAAGAAAAAAAGTATTCGGGGTTCAAGATCCAGAAAAAAGATGCTGAGGGGAAAGTTATTGAAACCTACGAAAGCACTCTGGTGGCTATGCGGAACGAGAGAGTGTCGCATAAAGTCCTGATAGAGTGTATCAAAACAGGGGCTCCACACAAAGGCTTTACGTTTTCTTACGGAGATAAAGGGGATTTCAAAAAACGTGTTCCAAAGGGAGAAGCTCAGGAGCCGTCAGAAGAATTGTTTGATGTTGACAGATTCGGCGAGCATTATAACTGCGGCCGTTGGGAAGAGAATTCCTCGATACAGCCTTTAAAGTTTAAATCTAAGCTATATGGACTTTGAACGCTTTAAATGAAATTCTTTCGGCAGTTGAATTTGCCGCGTCGCTCTGTCTATGAGCGAGGTGAACCATTACAAATTCTAAACCACATATCACAATGGAGAAAATTAAGATTAAAAAAGTTGCGCTTGTAACTGGAGGCGCCCTGAAAGTTGAGTATACCATCCGGGAGAAAGACGGCACCTACTCTGGCGTCACTAAAGATTGCGGTGCGCCGGCGCACGATGACCTGATCGACGCATTCCGCCGGATGGACATCCACCTAGCCATCATCAGCGAATACCTGCCGGCCGACCAGGTGGATGACATCGAGAGTGCCGACTTGGATATGATCAGAGAACTGTTCCGCGTAAAGCAGGTATCCATCAGTGGCGACGATGAGGGCGTGAGCATCGCCGGTAGCCGGAAGTTATCAAAAGGTAGCCTTTCCCTGGCATCTCCGACCATCAAGTGGGGTGACAAAAAGCCTTACTTATTCGAAGGCGACCTGGCTGAAGCAGTAGAGCAGCTGAAGAGCGAAACCCTGCTGTACCTGGACGGCAAGAAGGCACCGGACGCCCAGACGGCCATTGACTTTCCCGATGAAGTCGCAACTGAGGAAGCAATTTAACCACCGGCTGGGGAGCTGTTCCCGGCCAAACATTCCCAAATGAGAGGAAACAACACCATCATCACCGACATCCTGCTGGAACTCCGCGCCGCCAAGCGGAAACAGCCAACCTGGCCTGATCACATCGTTGCGCGGGCCGCAATGGTGGCCGAAGAGGCTGGGGAGTTACTCCGGGCATCGCTGCAGTATAAGTACGAGCCTTTGCTCTTCCTCGATAACGAGGGTATGCGCGCCGAGATGAGGAAGGAAGCCATTCAGACCGCAGCCATGTGTTTGCGGTTCATCGAAGCACTGGACAAAGACAAATTATAGACGATGCAGATTATAGACAAAGGTACTCATTACGAAATACCACGCCCCTCTCGCACGGTGCTGAACGACCTGATCAAGCACCATTTCCCGGCGAACGTACGCGTTTTCGATGCGGCTCGGAAAGTGTATGTCATCCAAAGTACTGAAGGCCCAAAAGTGACGGCTTTTGCGCAAAGGCGAGGCTTCAGCGTCGTGAAAAATGTTGCCCCGGCCATCGATTATACGAAGGTGGAAGTACCCCCAGCGGTTGAAAGCTATGGGCTGGACTTCGGGAAGTTGCTTAAACGTGACCTTTTCCCCTTTCAAACCGATGGTGTCTCTTTCTGGCTGAAGTACGCAGGAACACTCTGTGGGGATGACATGGGGCTGGGTAAAACAACACAGGCCATCGCCGCCACTATTGCCCGCCAGAAGTTGTACGGCGATGCTTTCCCGGCCCTGATCGTTTGTCCGGCGTCACTGAAGCTCAACTGGCAGGCAGAAATCAAGGTGAATACAGGGTTTGATTCAATAATTCTCACTGACACAGTAAAACGCACTTGGCCGAATTTCTGGCGGGTAATGAATGTCCCCTTCTTCATCGTGAACTACGAAAGCCTGAAATCCTTTTTTGTTCAGAAGATGCCGCCTGCTGGCCAATTACTGGTAAAGAACATCGTCTTTACTGAGCACTCGAAGCTGTTCAATACCATCATTTTCGATGAAGCGCACAAGTTGAAAGATATGAGTACCCAGCAGGCAAAATTCGGCGTAGGTCTGTCCTTTGGGCCCAAGTATCGCGGTTTGCTCACAGGCACACCGGTTGTAAACAATCCGAAAGACTTGGTACCGCTGCTGGCGATCATGGGGGTATTGAACAGCGTATTCGGCGGTGTGAAGGCATTCCAGGACCGATACTGCCCTGGTGGCAGGGGCGCCCAGAACCTGGCGGAACTCAGCTACATGCTGAAGAAACACGGTTTCTACCAGCGGTTCAAAAAAGAGGTTGCAAAAGACCTTCCTGATAAAACCAGGCAGGTGGTTACAATACCGATTACCAACAAAGAAGAGTATGCCCGCGCTGAAAACAGCCTTGTATCCTACCTATATGAGATGGGTAAGAGTTCCGAAGAAGTACAGCGCTCGATGAACGGAGAAGCCATGGTTCGCATCGGCGTGCTGAAGAAGTTATCCGCACAGGGAAAACTGAAGGCAGCCGTAGAGTGGATTGGTACCGTTCTCGAGTCTGGTCAGAAAATGGTCTTCTTCGCCCATCACAAGGAAATCGTACTGGCTATTAAACGGGAATTCCCTGGCTCCGTAACAATCACTGGCGATGACCCGGTGGAGCTGCGGCAAGCGAATAAAAACCGCTTCCAGGAAGATCCTGGATGTCAGCTGATCATTTGCACATACGCTGCTGGGGGCGTCGGGCATACGCTTACCGCCGCTTCCCACTGGGGGTGCATAGAAATGGGCTGGAATCCGAAGGACCAGGACCAAGCAGAGGACCGCTGCCACCGTATCGGTCAGAAAAATGCCGTTAACTGTGGCTACCTGATCGGTGAGGGCACCATTGATGAGGACATCTACAACCTGATTGACGAGAAACGTAAGATGATCAACCAGATACAAGGAGGTGGCCAGGACGTCGAGGTGTCGATTCTTAAAGACCTGATTAAACTGTTGACAAAATGATAACTGAAGAACGATTTCATCAGTTGGCGGAAGCCGTTCACATGATGCGTGACGCCCAGCGCCGGTACTTCAATGTTCACACCAGGGACCGGGAATCACTCGAAAACGCAAAAAAGTGTGAGCAGATCGTGGACCGGATGATCGAAGAATACCGAAAAAGGAACCCGCAGCAGCAGCTATTCGAACAGTAACAATCCAATTTTAGAAGGACATGGCGATGAAGAAAGACGCATATTATTTCCCACACTTTTCCAATGCCCGAAGCGACCGAAAAGTAAAAAGACTGATTAAAGACCTGTCATTTGAGGGGTACGGGATTTACTTCATGCTGCTGGAAGTATTGCGCGACCAGTCCGATTTCCGGTATCCGATTGCTGACCTGGACCTGTTGGCGGACGAGTTCGGCACCTCGGATGAGGTAATGCACAAAATAGTGCATCAGTATGAGCTGTTCGAAATCGACGAAGAAGGTATGTTCCACTCGCCAAAGCTGATAGAATACCTCCAGCCGTACTTGGATAAATCGGAGCGCGCGCGAAAGGCGGCGGACAAACGATGGAATTTATCCAAAAGCAATGCAAATGCATTGCCGGAGCAAAGCAAATCGAATGCCGGTCAGAATGCAAGTAAAGTAAAGAAAAGTAAAGTAAAAGAGAGTAAAGAAAGCAAAGTAAAGGAAGATTTGGATGCTTCGCATCCGCTGACGGATACGGCTGCCGCCGATCCTGCAATCACAAAGTTTCGTGAATGGGTAGGCAAAGAGGCACCACTGGTAAACAAAATGGAAGAGCCATTCACCGAAGAGCAAATCCTAAAGCTGCAAGAGGCTTACAGTGCTAAGATCGTGGCTGAAGTGCTATCCGCGATGCACAACAAGAAGGATTTGCTGAAAAAGTACCGGTCGGCCTACCTCACCGCCAATAACTGGTGCAAGCGACGACGGGAGCAGCCAAACATAGCAGGGAATCAACTTTTTACAGACTCAACGCAAGATGAAATCAATGAACGAATCGCGAAAATACATGAACAGGCAGCGCGCACGCGACACACGCCAGTCGATTGATATCGCCACGATGGTTTACGGGAAGGTGCCGCCGCAGAGCAAAGGCCTTGAGGAAATGGTGCTGGGCGCCTGTATGCTGGAGCCCGTTTTCACGATGGTTTCAGGAATTCTAACCGGCGAGGCGTTTTACCTCGAAGCGCATCAACATGTCTACGGCGCCATGGTTCAGCTGGCAGAAAAGGCATTGCCCATCGATATCATGACCGTAACGGAGCGGTTGAGGCAAAACGGGAACCTGGAGCTGGTCGGCGGCCCCTATGCACTCGTACAGCTCACGAACACCGTAGTATCATCCGCGAACGTCGAAGCGCATGCTCGTATCATCCTGCAGAAACACCTGCAGCGGGAATTAATCCGAGCCGCCGGTGAGATATTGAACGAAGCCTACGAGGATACCACGGACGTCTTCGACTTGCTGGAATCGGCAGAAATGAAGGTAATGCGGTTAAGTTCCCGCCTGCAGACAACCGGCTACAAGCACATTTCGACCCTGGCCACGCAGGCGATGAAGCAAATCGACGTGATCCGGAACCGGAAAACAAAACTCACGGGGGTACCGACCGGTTTCAGCCACCTTGATGAACACACCAACGGCTGGCAGCCCGGCGACCTGATAATACTGGCCGGCCGGCCAGGTAAGGGCAAAACACAGTTTGCGCTAAACCTGCTCATGCATGCAGCGCAATCTGAGGAAAAACCCACTCCTGCCGCCTACTTTTCGCTGGAAATGAGTGGAGAGCAGCTGACGCCGCGTATACTTTCCGCCAGCTCCCAGGTGCCGCTGGCCGCTATTACTCGCGGCACGATCAGCGACAAAGGCATTGACAACATCACCCGGCTATCATTACCGGGACTGTACACAGCCCCCATCTTCATTGATGACAGCCCAGGGCTGAACATACAGCAGCTAAAGGCAAAAGCACGACTACTTTATCAACGTGAAGGGGTACGGTTCATCATTGTAGACTACCTGCAGCTGATGAGCGGAAGCAGCACCAACAAAGGAAACCGGGAACAGGAGATCAGTGCTATTTCTAGGCAACTGAAAGTACTGGCCCTGGAGTTGAAAATACCGATTCTGGCCCTGTCGCAGCTGAGCCGCGACGTAGAGAAAAGGAAAGGAAAGCCACAGTTGAGCGACTTACGTGAATCCGGCGCCATCGAGCAGGATGCCGATATGGTACTATTCGTCTACCGGCCGGAAGAAGACGAAGTTAAGAACGACGCCCGACTGCGGAACACCGGCCAGGTACTTATCCGGAAGTATCGAAACGGCCAGCTGGGGGATATTGATTTCCGAGTGTACAATGAAATTCAAAGCTGGATGACCATCGATGACGGATATGATTATGAGGCTTCACTTACCGGCATGAAGCGAGTAAATATCGACCCAATTCCGACGCATACTCACATCAGCCTGGAAGATAAACCCGAGGACCTCCCGTTTTAAAATTCAAAATCAGAGAAATGACCATCAAACAACGATTCGCATCAAACCTGCTCTTCCTTCGGGAGAAATCAGAAATGACACAGCAGCACGTTGCCAAGAAGATAGGCATCGCATTGTCAAGGTACCAGCACTGGGAACGCGGCCGCGTGTTGCCGCAGAAATCGGAATATCTCCTGCAGCTATCAGACCTGTTCGGAGTAAAGGTAGATGACCTGCTGCGCCAACCACTCATAGAAGAACAACCAGCATGAAGTCACGTTTCACCATATCAGACCTGAAAGCCAGTAAGGCCGCGGACTTAAACCAGAATCTCCTGCAGGAACTGGAGGGCAAAAAGCCCGGAAAGAAAAAGCCGCTTCCACCCGGCGACTGCGAGCAAGTCCGGTGGATGTGGGGGCAGCTGGCGTGGTTTGCCATTACGGAGAATATAGATGTCGTTCGCGAGCACCGGTTTCATCAAGTCCGCCGCTGGCGATTCGACTTCGCGCTACCGGCCTACAAGATAGGAATCGAGTACGAGGGCCTGAACAGCGAAAAATCAGGACATACAACTCTTCTTGGGTACACGGGCGACGCGGAAAAATACAATGAGGCCCAGGCGCTCGGCTGGCGGGTGATCAGGTTCACCGTAAAAAACTACAAAACTGTTTTAACTGAACTTAAAAAGCATTTATGAAAATCGAAACAGTCAAAGCATTCTGCAGCTACATCACCATGTCCGTTTTCGGCGCCGCCTTTCAGCTTCGCATCGAGCGAGACTGTAAGGACACCATCAACGGGCGAATCTTCCTGCAGGTGACCTACGAGGCGCCGTGTACAAAAACCGGGGACATACAGACCTGGCACGGTCGCAAGTGGTACCTATCCGAACACATGACCTACGATGAGATCGTGAAAACCGCCTACGCGGCATTCGAGGCCGCGGTGAAGCACGAGGTCATGGAAGGATTCAAGTTCGACGGGAAGGTGGTATTTAACCCCCATGTGAACTATGAGGCGCTGCTGTCGATCACCGACAACGAGGTATCCAGGGCCGCGGCCGAATTATCCGGGGTTTTAATGTGATTGAAATGATCGACCGCGGACAGCAATTCAAGATAATAACCGGATATACACAGCGAGACGGAAAGGATTACCCGATTCAGCTGGACCTGGAAATCTGGAGCAAAGATGAAGGGTGCGCGGAGTGGCTTGTGTGGTGCATGAGATACACGTGTAAAGAATTGGCGCAGTTCGCTGAAAAAGAAGAATGGCATCGACCGTTCAAGTTTAAACCGACGTTTAATTAAAATAAAAAAGATGAAAACAATTCAGGTAGATGTTTCACTAAGTGTAGGAATAGCGGGCGCCAACCGAAAGGGCCACGTTTACATCGAAGTAGACGAAGATGCCACACAGGAGGAAATAGAATTCCAGGCGGAAGAAGCCGCAAAAGATTGGGCGAACAACTTCCTCGATATCGGGTATGAGATTGTTGATGACCAGCAAACGAAAATTTCCTAAACATGAAACTTTCAAAGCAACAAATAAAGCAGCATCAGAAATGTGTCGATCTGCTCAACCAGGAGGAGATGACCTACGACGAAAAACTGTTCGTTTATGAGAACTGGTATCCGGCGTATGATAATCAAATTGGAACGATCGCCTCGTTTTTTACTCCGGTTGGGCTTGCCAGAGACTTTCAGTTAATGGTAGGCGGTAAGTCAGTCGTAGACCTTTGCGCTGGGATTGGCATGCTTTCGTTCCTGTACTACCACAGGATGATTACCTGGGAGGAAACTGAGGTGCGTGTGGTTTGTGTTGAACGCAATTACGGATTCATCGAGGTGGGTAAGAAGCTTTTCCCTGAAGCAGAATGGATTCACGGTGATGTGCTGGATGAGGAACTGATCAAGTCTTTAGGCCGTTTTGATATGGCGGTGAGCAACCCGCCTTTTGGTAACATAAAATCCGACAGGTCATCGAAATGGCTAAAGTATAAGGGGAACGATTTCGATCTCAAAGTGGTTGAGATTGCCGGATACCTGGCGCCGATGGCCGCTTTCATTCTTCCTCAAGGGAGTTTGCCCTTTACGCTTTCCGACCCCGGCGGATACCGGAACCGGTCAACTGAAAAGTACCTGAAGTTTAACCGCGAAACCGGAATCGTCCTTGGCCCAAGCATGGGTATAGACTGCGATTTCTATAAAGGTGATTGGAAAGGCGCGGCCCCAACCGTAGAAGTAGCGGAAGTGGAATCTTACCTGGTGGATGACATGACCGTTGATCCTCCTGAAATCGAACCCGTAAAGCGGGAAACCTCATGGGCTGAGCTGCTCGGAGTAAACCGAGAAGCCATGTCTGACAAGGAAAGGAGGGCAAGATGGGAAGAATGGAAGGCGATGGCAAGAAAGGCCGGGGATAGTGAAGTAGTGGACTACTGGGCAAAGGACAATATCGACGAGTCATGTGCCGGCTGCGTCCACCGTGATAAGGACTGGTGCAAGCTCGCGGAGCTCCCCTGTAATATCAACCCAGTTCTGACCCTGCAAAGCGGAATGATAGGCATGGCATGTATGGGGGCCGGAAAACAGACCGCTCCAATTCAACAAACACTTTTTTAAACGCCCCGGCGGTACCGGGAGGAAGTAAGGATGCCAAAGAAGAATTCACATATCACCATTACAGATCAGTTTTGCGGCGCCGGCGGCAGCTCGCAAGGTGCGACAAGCGCCGGGGAAAAGCTGGGCGGCGGCGTAGAGGTTAAGCTGGCCCTCAATCACTGGCAACTGGCCATTGAAACGCACAATACCAATTTCCCGGATACTTTACATGACTGCACTGATATCAGCGCCAGCGACCCACGCAGGTACCCGTCCACTCATATTCTGATTACCTCACCGGAATGTACGAACCACTCCCTGGCCAAGGGCCAAAAAGTAGTGAAGCAGCAGCTCGACATGTTCGCCGCTGGGAAACTGGATGCCGCCGCCGAACGGTCCCGCGCGACCATGTGGGATGTTCCCCGATTCGCCGAATACCACGGCTATCTCGCCATTATCGTAGAGAACGTGGTGGACGCCCGCAAGTGGGTTATGTTCGAGAGCTGGCTCCACGCCATGCATGCACTGGACTATAAGCACCGCTGCGTATACCACAACAGCATGCACCACCACCCGACGCCGCAGAGCCGCGACCGCATGTACGTAGTTTTCTGGAAAAAGTGGCTGAAAGAGCCCAACCTCGACTACACGCCGGCCGCTCACTGTCCGAAATGCGGTAAGGACGTGGCGGCAGTTCAGACCTGGAAACGTTCGGATGTCAGGTTTGGGAAATACCGGCAACAGTACGTGTATTGCTGCCCCGTGGATGGATCGGTGGTCGAGCCCTATTATTACGCCGCGTTCAACTGCATCGACTGGTCGGACCCTGGCAGGCGAATCGGGGACCGGGAGAAGCCGCTCAGCCCCAACACGGCTAAGCGAATTCAGTACGGACTGGACCGCTACGGGAAAGAGCCATTTCAGGTTGTTAATTACTCCCCAGGGTACGCCAGGTCATTGAGTGAGCCCACCGGCACGGTCACTACAACAGATCATCATGGAATTGTGCAGCCGTTTATTATAAACGATCAGCACTCCACCGGCATCGGGCATCGTGTTCGGGCTGCGGCTGAGTGTATCCCCGCTGTGACCACCCAGCCACATTTTAAAGTGGTATTCCCTTTCGTGATCAAGCAGGAGCACAGTAAGAACGAGCAAAACGCCAGATCTACCGCTCAGGCCTTCCAGACGCAAACAACGCGACAGAGCATGGCGCTCATTGCGCCACCACCGGTGATGGTTGAAAATAAGGGGACTTCATTCGCAAAGAGCATAACGGCACCCGCCGGCTGTGTTACCACCGTGGGTTACCATGGTGGTAACGCAACGGAAGCCTGGCAGTCATTCCTGGCTTCCTATTACAACGGTAGCAACTGCGTGCAGCATTTCACCGAGCCCACCGGCACCATCACCACCAACGATAGGGCAGCCTTGGTAAACTACCAGACACCTCGGGTGGAGGATTGTTACTACCGCATGTTAAAAGCTCACGAAGTAAAGTTAGCTATGGCCTTTGGTCGAGATTACGTGGTCCTGGGGTCATCGAAAGACCAAGTGAAGCAGCTGGGGAACGCCGTAACCCCTCCGGTAATGGAGTGGCTGGTTGGCCAGATTCTTGAAATTCTTAACTAATTCACCATGGAACTGAACAGATTATATAACATGGATTGCATGGAGGGAATGAAGCAATTTCCGGACAAGTACTTTGAGCTGGCCATTGTTGATCCGCCTTATGGGATCGATATTGCGAATAGATCAGGTACAATAGGCATGAGAAAAAGTCAAGGGGGTCTGACTCAGTATCCTGGTGCAAAAAAATGGGACGCCAGCCGTCCCCCAATGGAGTATTTTGAAGAGCTTTTTAGAGTTTCAAATAATCAAATAATTTCCGGGGGAAACTACTTTGCTGACTTACTCCCTCCATCAAGGGGGTGGGTTGTTTGGATCAAGCCACAACCGGAGGGAGTGTCATTCGCGATGTCTGAATTGTTTTGGACTTCTTTTAACAAAAGCATAATTAATATTACTATATCTAGGTCGCTGATACAAAATACCACGTCTAATAATAAAAGAATAGCAAAATCGACAGCAAAAATCCACCCGACTCAGAAACCCATCGTGCTTTACAAACAGATCCTTTCAAAGTTCGCTAAGCCAGGCGACAAAATTCTGGACACCCATGTAGGAAGCGCCAGTTCGTTGATTGCCTGTATTGATATGGGGTTTGAGTTCGTAGGATTTGAATTGGACCCGGACTACCATGCAGCGGCAACCAAAAGAATGGAATTATATCAATCACAGCTGAAAATGTTCTGATGAGCACATACCTCGAATACCGTCTTAAGTTAAAAAACGAAGGACTTCCCCCAAAGGATAAGAAGATCCATAGGACCAAACCATACAGCGACAAGCGGGAGAAGATCAACCGGGAGTACGCGAAGATGTCCCGGCCTGTATGGGAACCTGGGGTATTTGCGAATAAAAAACGAAACTGAAGCTTTTTTAACCGAACCGGCTACGGACACCGGAAAGAAATGATAACAAAAGTTGAGTGCATCGTTATCGAGTGCAATGTGTGCAATGACATTTACGAAGACGGGAACGGGTTTTCAGTGTTTCCCGACAACAACAGTGCGCATCCGGAAGATAATGGTTGGCATGTTGATGAAGACGTCCACTACTGCCCTGGGTGTCACGAAATTGACGAGGACGACAACCTAATTGTTAAACCTTCAGCCGCACCCGCTACGGACACGGGGGAGCAATGAAACTCTTCCAAACAAGAAAGGTTATATACGGCTGTGAGCTCCGCGGTGATCACATGATACCCTACCTGACCAGGTACACGCTCATCGAAACAAGCCGCTGGCAACTGTGCCTGCACATCTTCCACCGGTCGGACTGGACCGACGACCTGCATGATCACCCGTGGGACTTTGTTTCCCTTCTTCTGTGGCGGGGGTACATCGAAGAAACCCCGGACAGCCGGCGGCGGTATTATCCGGGTGCTGTGCTCATCCGCCGCGCGGAACACGTTCACCGGGTGGAATTGCTAAATGGGAAGAAAGCGGTTACCCTAGTCTGGATGGGCAAGAGAAGGAGGATGTGGGGATTCTGGGAAAAACAAGAGCGCGGCAACCGGTTCTGGGTGAACTTTTTACAGTATTTCCGAAAATACAGATGCTAAAAAGGGGGAAAATCCCCACCGGTACCGGTTTTTTCCCGATCAGCCCTGCGCGACCTTAAGGCCATGTACAAAACCTACAAGCAGCACCTTGACCAGTGGGTGCGGAAGATTGCGGCCATGGCGCCGGAAGAACTGGCCGTCATCATCATGTTCGAACTGTCCGAGGCTTGGGCAGATGGATACAACACCAGCGCCGTAGAAGATGGCTACACACCATACCCAAAGGAGCGGTGGCTCATCCTGAACCAGCTGAAAGAGTTGGGGCTCGTGCCGCCGGACGCGGTGGTAGATGAAGAATCAAAATAAAAAAACTAAAATATGAGCAAACAACAAAAAGCTAAAGAAACACAGGGCTATCAGGCGAAGCCGGTTATGCCGTTCTGCATTAACTGCCAGCACTTCACGAGCAAGGTAGAACAGGTAAAGTCAGCGTGGTCCGTAGGTACCTACACCAGGGAGTCAGAGGTGCGGTGTGGTATTGGTGGTTTCGCAATCAAAAAGCAAGGTACCTGCAATTCGTTCACTGCAAAAATTGACCAATGAGAGTTAAGATATCATTTGAATTCGAAATTCCCGACTACCTGCCCCATACAAAAAAGCAGGTAAAAGAATGGGTTAGGTTCGAGCTGGGGGAGCTCAGGGAAATGAACCGTTCTCCCATCGATAAACTCGATTTGTGGGACATGCTGCGTGGTGCAGCGGACGAAGCAAAATTTAAAATCACAGAGTAATGAGCAACCATGATGCAAAACCGCTGGAATTTAAGACTGTCCTTACCCTGGACGAATTTCAGGCGCTGACCTCAATTCGCACCAGGTGGTTCTGGAAATGCGCCGCCTATCCTCCGGAGAAACGAAGCCGGCCAGCCAGTGGATAAGTGTGGAGGCCTGTTTGCCAGAACCTTACACAGAGGTGTATGCCGGTTCTTTCGACGATGATGGGGAATTTTTCCAAACAGTATGCCATCATACCGGCGGAGAATGGGAAGGCTCCGGCATTAGTGAGGACTCTCTCATTACACATTGGATGCCATTTCCTGAACCACCTAAAATTTAACACGATGGAACAAAACGACAAATGCTATAATAAATAATTATATGAATGTATACAATGTTTCTTTTTTGTGGGTAAAGGATGAGGGCGGCAAGCGATCTAGCATGATCAAACAAATGGCTTATACAGATAATGAAGTTAGATCGAAGGAAGAGGCTGTAGGCAGGTTCCTGACATCCGATTTCAAAAATAACCAAGGGTGGAGTATACATTGTTGGAGCTGTAATACAATCGAATTAAAAGATAAAACAGAATAAAATGAACAAATACGAAGAACGTGTAAGGCAAAGGGCGGAGGAAATGGCGAGGGCCTGGGAGAAGGAGTATATTAAGCATAAAGATCCAGAGCATTATGAACAGCTAATTATTGAGCACATGCCTGCCGCCCGCCTTGCCGTCCAATGGGAAGCGGAGGCGTACACATCTGGTTATTCTCTTGGTCGGGATATGAAAAATGACCCGTATTCCCGAGCTCGTTTGGCTACAATGCTAAAATCTTTGGGCCTCATTCCTTCACCAAACCAACCGAAACAATGACGGAAGCAGAGCTCGCGGTACACTTTATCGACTACTTCAGTGATTGGGACGTCTACCAGGAAGTGCCCGCCGGTGGCATCGTCGATATCGTGGCGGAACGGAAGCCCATACGGGTAGCACTGGAGGTAAAGAAGTCCCTCAACTTCGATGTGATCGAGCAGGCCCGAAAGAACACCGGATATTTCAACTACTCGTATGTGGCGGTGCCAATGTCGAAATCTCTACAGTACCAAAACGGAATCCAGATTGATATCTGCAAGCGGTTGGGCGTCGGAATACTCGCACACTCCGAAAGAACTTACGGTGAGGTAAGCAGGGTTCAGGAGGTTCTTGCGCCGCGGCTGAACCGGCAGGTATACAAGGTAACACTTGAGGACTGGATGAAACGATCAACAGCAGGTAGCCAGAATGACCGGATGACGGCCTTTAAGTATTTCCGGGAGGAAATGATTAAGCAGGTCCGTCGCAGGCCAGGAATGGACATTAAGCAGCTCTTTGACTCACTTCCCCGCCATTATGGTAGTCTTTCTTCCTTCAAATCCTGTGTATTCAATCATGTAAAATCGGGGGTGATCCCTGGTATTGAATTCCGGGATGGGAAGTATTATGCAGTAAAAGAAACTGGGGGTTAATGAGGTGCCAATGGACTCAATACGGAGGGCAGAGAATATTCATACCTGGTTGTTACGGCATGCTACACCGTGACCCGGAAGATAGAAAGTATTTCTGCACCTGCTATGACACACCGCGGAAGCTGCGAAAGATCAGCCAGGTAAAGAAGCTGAAGCAGGAAAACAAACGCCTGCGGGCGGTTATCAAAAAGTTAAACCAGCCGGAGGAAACCGGCAAGCAGGATATGAAAGATACAATTATGAAAATATTGCAGTCATGCCAGGAAACAAACTGGCGCTGGAGTACCGAAAGGGATGATGAAGTTGCGGAAGTTGAGTTTGACGACAACCAGGCAGCTGAAAGGATTGCCCAGCTAATCTGCGACAAGGCAGCTGAAATAGGGGTATGGTCGCAAGCAAATAGTGTCAACAACGGATTGGCCCAGGACACCCTGCGGGGATGGCTTTCTTACCAAGGCTTCACCGACAAACAAATCAAAAGTTCCCTCGAAAAATTGAAATCATGAAAGCCATCTCCATTCAACAGCCCTGGGCTTCCCTGATCATTACAGGGGCGAAAAGAGTAGAAACCCGCTCCTGGGCAACCAGATACCGCGGCCCAATCCTGATCCACTCTAGCGCCGGCATGCCGAAATTGAACCGGGAATTGTGTGCTACGGAGCCATTTCTTTCATACGGTAAGCACATCGGCATTTTCCACCATGGCTCGATTCTGGGCCGCGCGGTATTGAAAGATGTAGTACCTGTGGAGAAGCTGGTACAAGAGTTTGACCAATACCCCGGCATGTACGGCACCCATGAGCTGAAGTTCGGGGATTATACCCCTGGGCGGTTCGGTTGGGTACTGGGCGATGTTGAAGAATTCGCCGCGCCGATTCCCGCCAAGGGGCAGCTGGGTATATGGAATTACAGAGGGGGGATTCCTTCGCGCCAGTGGGCCTCACTTTCCGACCGGGAGCTGGACGCCGAGATCTGCGAAAAGCTACTCGGCTGGGTAGAATGGCAGACGCCAGCCGACGGCAGTGGCGACCCAGATACAAGAAGCATGATTCTGATTGAGAGCAAAGAGAGCCTGGAAAGGTTATTCAAATCAGGGTTTACACTTCCCCCTAAAGGAAAGATAGCGCGCTCGTTCCTGTGCCCACAGCATAGCCGCGATCTGGAATCGGCGCTTTGGTTCGCCCGCAAGGTAGGACTGCAGCTCTGCACACCACTGCCGCGGCCTCGGCAGATTGTGGAATTGGCTTTCGCGTACGGCCTGAAGCACAAAAGCAATACAATCTAAACAAGAACTCTCATTTCTCCACCATGAGGATAAACAAAAAAGTATAACATGAGGAAAGGAGCAAAAATATCAACCTGCGGACAGTTCCGTTACCAGCTGTGGCGCATATGGGATGAAACAAAGCCGCTGGTACTTTTCATTATGCTGAACCCAAGTACAGCGGATTCTGATCAGGACGACCCAACAATACGCCGCCTGATTGGGTTTTGCCATCGGTGGGGCGCAGGTGGGTTCTTCGTAGGAAATTTAAATCCATACCGGACATCCTCTCCGTCAGAACTCATGAAGTTTCTTGAAACAGGATGCACGCAGGGTGAACGGATAGAAATGGCTGTCCGAAATCAGAATGAAGTAAAACACATGGCGGCCAACGTGGCATTCTGCGTTGCAGCCTGGGGCGCTCACATCTATTCGTCAGCAAGCAAAGAGCCATTGGAATACAAAACCATCCTAGGGGATGTCCCGTTTTACTGTTTAGGACTGACCAAAGGTGGTTATCCCAGGCACCCACTTTACCTGCCTTATAGTGCCCAGTTACTCACCTGGCCTGATAGCCAACCAATCGAAAAGCCATGACACCACAACGAATCCAACGTAAGAGAACCAAAGGCTGGCGCATGCCGCCGAACACCGTCAGCGTAACCCGGCCGGGGAAATGGGGGAACCCATTCACTGGAGTCGCAGCTGCAGCCAATTTCAAAACATGGCTTGCCGGTAACCCGGTACTGAATATTCACGCTGGCCGTCCGCCTTCAGCAGAGGCCATCCGGGCCGAACTAGCCGGTAAAAACCTCGCATGTTGGTGCAAGGTTGGTGAGCCGTGTCATGGGGATGTGCTGCTTGAGGTTGCAAATAGTTAGTGTGGTATTATTAAAATTAAAATGTGTTGGCCATTTTTCCACATGGGGAGTATTTATTTGGTGTTACAAATCATGTTAATAAATTGAATATCAGAGTGTAGGGTGTTGTGCGGAACTTTAAATTTTCGTCAAAACGAACAATCGTATCTTTGTACCATAAAGCATAAAAATAAAAAAGGCCAGGTTTGGACCCTGACCAATGAAAGGAAAGATTTGAAGTTAATCCGCACATTGGGTTGTGCAGATTTGTCGAGCTCAAATTATCCGATCGTTTATTTTTATGCTTTTTGCATTTCCCTACAAATTTACCTCGTTCCATCGTTACAATAACACACAAGTTATCCCCCTATGTGGATAGAAGAAAGAAAGAATTTCGTTAGCTAAACTGGGCGTGTATTTCCGCCTTTTGCACATTCTTATACATGCTTTTCATATTAAAACAAATCGGCAACTGTGTTGTGTAGCCTAAAAGGAGTGCAGAAACACAACCAACTGTATTTTTGTGGAAACAACGCGTTAACCCATGGCATTAAAGCCACAACAGAAGAAATTCGCCAAACATTACGTGCAGAACGGCGACCACATTGAATCTTACCTAAAAGTTTTTCCGAAGGCAGACCGCAAATTAGCGGCCTCAAGCGGCAAAAGGTGGTTGAAACATGCCGCCATTGCTGCGGAAATTGAGCGCCTTCAGCAACCGCCAATAGTTATCCCCGCACCAGACCCAGAAAATACCGCAAACACCATCACTTTAACCCCTTTGGAGCCACAGCAAAAGCGGTTTTGTGAGGAATACATAATTGACCTAAACGCAACAGCAGCGGCCATTCGGGCGGGATACAGTGAGAATAGCGCAGGCTCCCAAGCGTCCGACCTCCTGAAAAAAGCCAATATTCAACACTTTGTCCGCCAGCTGATGGGCGCCAGGGAACAGCGCACCGAGATCAAAGCTGACCGGGTACTGGAAGAGATCGCCTATATCGCCTTTGCACGTGTTACGGACTTCGTAAAGGTGGAGGCCGTAGAGGAAGACCCCACCGGCCCCATTGGATTCAATGCGCCAGAGGAAGACGATGAGCCACAGCCCAAAAGGAAGGACAGCAAAACCACGTACAAGATCGTTGACGTGTTCCCTACAGATGGCATTGCCCCAGAGAAGATGGCAGCCGTGGCCAGCATCAAGCAGGGGAGGAACGGAATAGAAATAAAACTACATGACAAGACCAAGTGTCTGGAGTTGCTGGGCAGGCACTTGGCCATGTGGAACGACAAACTGCAGGTCAGCACCGACGACGAATTGAAGAACCTGTTTAAAACGGTAATGGGTGGCGAGTAAAGGACTTTCCCCGGCGTTTATGGAAAAGCTGGCGGGCATGCTCAAACGGAGCCGGGAAGACTGGGCATATTGCGCCAGGGACATCATGGGCGTGAAACTGGACAGCGAGCAGGAGAAGATACTCCTATCCGTCCAGCATGAGAAAATGACCTCCGTAACATCCGGTACCGCCCGCGGCAAAGACTTCGTTACCGCGGTATCCTCGTTGTGCTTCCTCTACACTACTCCGCGGTTTAAAAACGGAGACCTCATCTCCAACACCAAGGTCGCGCTCACGGCGCCAACAGACCGGCAGGTGAAGGACATTATGATGCCAGAGATAGCCAGAATTCACCGGCGAATGGTATCAAAGGGATTCGGCTTTATGGCCGGGGAACTGCAGTCGTATGGGATTAAAACGGGGCACGAAGAGTGGTTTCTTACCGGGTTTAAAGCCGATGAGCACAACCACGAGGCCTGGTCCGGCTTCCACGCGGTGAATACCATGTTTGCCGTTACCGAGGCCTCGGGGGTCGCGGAAACTATCTACGACGCTATCGAAGGTAACCTGCAGGGTAATTCCCGAATCCTGCTCGTGTTCAACTTCAACCGCACCACCGGTTATGCCGCCAAGTCACAGTCATCGAGTCGCTGGAAAAAGTTCCGGCTGAACTCTATGAATGCGCCGAATGTCCTGGAGAAAAAGACAGTCATCCCCGGCCAGGTGGACTACGAATGGGTGAATGATAAGGTGAGTACCTGGTGCACACTCATTCAGGAAAGCGATTTCAATGAGGGCGAAGGCGATTTCCGATGGGAGGGGAGTTGTTACCGCCCTAACGACCTTTTCCGCATTAAAGTGCTCGGACTCGGCCCCAAAGAAAGCGCGGACACTCTCATTCCCCGCTACTGGATCGAGCTCGCTAACCAGCGTTGGCAGGAGTTTGTCAAAGAAGGGTTTCCCAGGCACGATGTTCTTCGCCTGGGCGTGGATGTTGCCGGCATGGGACGGGATAGCTCTTGTTTCTGCCCTCGATATGCCGACTTTGTGGACACACTGAAGATGGTGCACTCTGGAGGCAAGGCCAATCACACGGAAATCGCCGGCATCACCAAAGTCACACTTAACACCCACGCCGATAAGTACACGGGGAAAAAGGCCATGGCATTCGTGGACACCATCGGAGAGGGTGCCGCAATCGTTCCGATACTCGCGGAGCAGGGAATGACAAACGTGTATTCCTGCAAGTTCTCCGAGGCCGCGACGGATAGCGGAGGAAACCCGCTTACAGACCTTACAGGGCAATACGAATTCGCGAACCTGCGGGCTTACCTATTCTGGGCGGTAAGGGATTGGCTTGACCCCTCCAAGGGCTCCAAGGCCATGCTGCCGCCTGATGATGATCTTTTACAGGAGGCCACTGAGGCCCGTTGGAAGTTTCAGAGCAACGGGAAAATAATCATTGAGCCGAAAGATGACATCAAGAAGCGGCTCGGTCGGTCGCCAGATCGGTTCGATGCCCTGGCCAATACGTTTTATCCATCTTCACAGGAAGCCGTGGCGCAGGACCTGTCAGGTGTGTTTTTCTAGCGGGAATACAACCGTTTCTAACTTTACATTATAATTTGTTAAATCATGGAAGTGCCCGAACTGCAGCAAATCAACGAAGAAAATTTCGCGGCTATTGTTAATACAATTCAAAAGGAGAAAGAGAACATTGACGTGAAATCCTTTTTGGAGCAGCTGGATCCGAAAAAACATAAAGTACATAGCCCTACGGAGCGTCCTGATAAAATAAAGAAAGACAAGGGCGGGAGAGAATCGCCCGTGAAGGTCGCCCGCCTATCCATTCCATTACAAAAGCTGATAGTCTCCCGTGCGGCCGCTTTCCTTTGTGGCAATCCGATACAGCTTTTTGCGCAGCCTACATTGCCGATCGAGGATGATTTTCTGTCAATTATAAAAAAGGTTTGGGACGACAACAAGCTGGACTACAAGTCCATGGCCCTTGCAGAAATGATGATGTCCGAAACGGAATGCGCGGAGCTCTGGTATACCCAACCTGCTGAAAAGGAATATTGGGCGGGGACCAGCTCAGAGGGTTCAAAACAGAAGCTTCGTCTTCGCATTCTTGCAAAATCGTTAGGCGATGATTTATATCCGGTATTCGACGCAGCAGGGGATATGATAGGGTTTGGCAGGGGCTACAAAGTAAAAGTCGGAGATCAGAATGTCGAACACTTTGACCTTTACCAACCAGAAAAAACAATCAAGGGCACAAAGTCCGATGTCGGGTGGGTATTGGCCCAAGAGCCGAATCCTTCAGGAAAGATACCGGTGATTTATTACCATCAACCCCTCCCGGAATGGTCAGATGTGCAGGAGATGATCGAACGGCTTGAAACCGTTATTAGCAACCACGCAGATACGAACGACTACTTCGGCAGCCCGATGGTATTTATCTCGGGTGAAATAGCTGGCTTTGCCGATAAGGGAGAATCAGGCAAAGTTGTACAGGGGAAAAATGGTGCAACCGCGGAATACCTGACATGGGACCAATCGCCTGAATCGGTTAAACTGGAAATCGAGAATCTTCTTCAGTTCATTTTTGACACTACGGATACGCCCAAAATAAGCCTCCAGGAAATGAAAAGCCTGGGCACGTTCTCGGGTATTGCTTTGAAGATGTTATTCCTCGGAGCCCACTTGAAATCCGCCAGGAAGGAAGGCATTTTCGGTGAAGGTATTCAACGCCGAATAAACTACCTCAAAGCGGCATTGGCTAAAATAAACAACAAGTTTGAGTCGGCGCAACGCCTGATGATATCGCCGAAATTTGAATACTACCTCCCCAAAAATGAACAAGAGGCGATTGATATATTGTCCACCGCTATTGGCGGCGGTAAAGCGATAATGAGCCAGGATAGCGCCATTGCTCAAAATCCCCTGGTGCAGGATGTTGAGGCGGAGAAAAAGAAGATGATCGAAGAGGGTTCGTACGGCGCTGACATTGAAACCGCATAATATCTATGGACGAGGCGCAGGAATACGGTAAAAAGCTCATCAGCCTTCAGAATCAGAAGGAGCGCGAAATAAAAAAGATCTACTATGATGCGATAGTAGATCTTTCCCTGTTGGCTTCAACGCTGCCATATAAGCAAACCATTTTCACATTGGCCAACTATCCGCTGTTGAAGCGTAGAGTGGACTATGTACTGGCTGGAATGGCGAAAAAGCTGGAGGTCACAATCGTAAACGGCGTTGACCAGGCTTGGCAGCTTTCTGATGAGAAGAATCGGGTTTTTCTGGACCGGAAGCTGAAGAACTTCAAGGTAAGTGGCAAAGCCCGGAAAATCTATTACGATACCAATCATCAGGCAAAAACAGCCTTTAAAACTCGGCGTACAAAGGGGCTTGGCCTTTCGAAGCGCGTCTGGAAAACCCTTGAGCCGTTTAAGAACCAGGTGGAGCTCGGTCTGGCGGAGGGCATTTCAACCGGCGAGAGTGCCGTTCGGATGGCCAGCAGAATGAAGAAGGAGCTGAACGACCCTGACAAGCTTTTCCGCAGAGTGCGGGCAAAAAGTGATGATCCTAAAAGCCAACTAAAGCTGTCAAAGGCCGCCCTGAACTACCAGCCCGGACAAGGTGTCTACAGGTCGAGCTACAAAAACGCACTTAGGCTCACCCGAACCGAAACCAACATGGCATACCGCACCGCGGACCATGACCGTTGGCTTACACAGCCTTTCGTGGTAGGGATTGAAATCAGGCTTTCCGAGGCCCATCCCCGAACAGATATTTGCGACCCACTGGCCGGGAAGTACCCGAAGGACTTTAAATGGGTGGGATGGCATCCGCAGTGCATATGCTACCAAGTGCCTATACTTATTACAAGCGAGGAAATGAGCCTATACGAAGATCAGATACTTGGTATAGGTAAATGGGATGGGAAGAGCGTTAACCAGGTGAACGATGCCCCGCCGGCGTTCTATAAATACGTGGAAGAGAGGGCCGCCGACCTAGGTAGATTGAAGTCAGTGCCCTACTGGGTAAAGGACAACGCAAAATATGTTACGGCGTTGGCTGGTTAAAGGATATATATTACATTCACGCCATGTTAAAAGCAACTGACATCAGGATAGGTAACCTTCTTTCTCACAAGGGGAAGATATCTCCAGTGGAGTGCATAGACTCCAAGGAAGTAAACCAGATTGAAAGGGTTATGCTCGGTTACCCTGTTGCTTCGTTCGTCTATGATGAGGGGGAATTGGCGGGCATCCCTCTTTCAGAAGAATGGTTGCGGAAATTCGAGTTCATCCTTGCTGTGGTTCCCGATTACATCGACGCGGCAGGTCAATTAACAACTGGCGATTCTCATTGGATATCCCAGGACGAAGGTTTTTGCCTGCATTTTCATAATGGTGAAGCCCTTCACGGGAAGCGGCGCATTCACTACGTCCACCAGCTGCAGAACCTGTACCACGCCCTAACCGGCGAAGAGTTAGTGAAAAGATAGTTTGCACTGAAGATATCATGCATTAGGCGGGCAATGTCCCGCCTTTTTTATTTCCCCAAAAAAATCTTCCAAAAAAAGCACAGGAATACAACGGACAATAATTTTGTGATTGTATTCGGATTGAAAACATTGTTTGTTAACCCACTTTCTTCTCTCCCTCAATGGGTTCAGTCCGCATAGAATGATCATTGTTAACCTAAGTTCTTCTCAAATGAAGTTCAGACCGCAAATTTTGGCAAAACTTTCTGTTAAACATAAAGGGTTGTCCAAACACTTACTGGGACTGTTGGCCGATAAACTAGCTGCCAAAGTAACAGAAGAATCAGAAATCGAGGGCGCTATCACCGAACTTGATGATTCACTTATCCCCGTTTCCGAACTGGCAAAACTTCTGCAGCAGGAAGGCGACCGTCGCGTAGCGGCAGTTCAAAAACCTGTTGAAGCAGATCCTGAAACGGAGGAAGATGACGAAAAACCGGCTCAACCGTCAGCCAGAAAGGGCAAAGAAAAAGGTGCCGATGACCCACTCACGAAATTGATGGGTATGGTGCAAACTCTCACAGGAGAGATTGCGGCAATCAAAAAAGGCGAACAGCAGAAAACACTGAGCCAGCAGCTTCACGAAAGGCTGAAGGAAAAGGGAATACCTGCTGTCTTTGCAAAAGGCCGTACAGTAGAGAAGGAAGAAGACATCGACGCAGTTGTTACTGAGATTGAAACTGACCACGCCGCCTACAAACAGGAGTTGGCCGATCAGGGTTTTTCCCAGATAACAAAACCACTGGGAGGTAAGCAGGCAGGCACCGACAAGGTGGATCCTGACATCGCTGCTTTCTCCAAAAAACAAAACGAAAAGTCATTACCCACTAAAAATTAATCCAAATGGGAGTAGGTTTTAAAAGAACTCTCACTACCGGCGACATTCCCGTTTTCCAGGGCGATGGCAAGGATATTCAACTTGCCCAGGGTGGTTTTCTGTTGGACATCACAGGTCTCCCGGCCTCCAGTGTCATTAAGGCAGGAACACCTATGAGTTTCGACGAAAGCACGAGAATTGCCAAAGTGATCATTACCGGTGTTGTCTACGAGAACGCCGGTGCGGCCGCTACTTCTTACAAGGTCGAGAAAGGCCACAGCTTTAAGGTTGGCGACAATTTCGGTGCCGTCGTTGGGGACGATGCATATCCTATTACAGTCATTGATACATCAAATGCCGCATACGACATGATCACGGTGGGGACAACCATCGGCGCAGTCGCTGCTGGCGCTTTGGTGTTCAAGTCCTCTGCAACTGGCGCAAATGCAGCCGCATTCGCTTTCCCGCCCAAAGGGTTGCTGTTTGCCGAAACAACGGTAGAAAGCGGCGAAAGTGTTTCAGTTGTCATTCGAGGCACCGTATACGCCCGCAGGGTGCCGTATTCTGCAGATCTCGCTGCGGCGTTGCCCTTAATTATTTACTCACAATCCTTTTAACATGGCTATAGTAGCATCAATATTTGGCAACCTGGCCAGCCAACAAAATTTGCAGGCCTTGCTGGACAACTCACAAGATGTGCTGTTTGGCCAGTCGGTATGGCGCCAGTATCTGGATTGGGGCCTGCCGCAAATCGAACTTACGTTCGATACCGTTATCGGACGCTCCAGAATCGAAGCTGCTGCCTCAATTGTTGATCCGGACTCTCCGGCGCCGTTGAGAAGCCGCGGAAAGCTCGAACTCCTGGAGGGGAAGATACCGACCATGAAGGAATCTTTTAAACTGAATCAGAAGGACTACAGGGCATTGCGTATGCTGGAAGCCTTACCGATTTCAGACGCAGAAAAGAAGAATCAGCTGATCAAAAAGCTGTATGATGACGTGACAAACGCCGCCACGTCAACCGACCGCCGGCTCGACATGATGTTCTGGCAGGGCATTTCCAATTTCAAGATCGACATCAATCTGACAAACAATCCTGATGGTGTTGCGTTCGGAGAAGTTGATTTGCTGGCTGCAGAAGACCAGTCCCGGACTGTCGCTGTTGTGTGGTCTGACGCCGCCGCAGACCCTTTCAAGGACATCAACGAAGTTGTAAACTACGCCGCTGCAAAGGGCCGCAAGTTTGCTGAAATCTGGATCGAAAGCGAAACCTGGTTGAACATCAAGAATCTTGACAAAGTGAAGTCGGCAATTTCTGGTTACCTGAATCCGGGGAGCAACAAAAATTTTGTTGTCACCCTCAATATGGTGAACGAGTATCTGTCGGCCAACCAACTCCCTGTCCTGAAAATCGTGAATGTGCGAAGTATGGTAGAGAAAGACGGCAAGCCGCAGATTCTCAATCCGTTCAAAAAGGAAAATGTGGTGTTTGTACCCGCCGGTAAACTCGGGTTGGTACATAATGCTCTCACGGTCGAGGAAATGGAACCGGTTGAAGGTATAACTTATGCCAAGTATGACCGTACTCTGGTTAAGAAGTACCGTGACAACAGCCCGTGGACTGAATTCACAGAGGTTGAGCTCAATGCATTTCCTGCACTGGAAGCAATCGACGGCATTTACCTGTTGAAAACTGATGTGGCAACCGCGTAAAGTTCGTTGAACCGATGAGTAACCAGGAATACCTCACTACCATCCTAGGAAAATTCGGAGTATCCGACCAGGAGATTATTCTGATCATGATCGAGCAGGGCATAGACCCGAACTCCCCCATATCGGGGAAAGCTGACACGGTGGTCCTTAAAACAGCCATCCATGCGCAGCTACCATTAATGCTCGCCGGTGTTCAGGATGTTTCCGAGGGCGGGTACTCCATTAAATGGAACCTGGATGGTATCAAAGCATGGTATTCGGCGCTGGCCGGTGAACTCGGCCTTCCTGACCTGTTAACCCCCGTTCCAACAGTAACCGGTGTAAAGCCATGGTGATCATACAGTACCCGCACAAGTTGATGGCAAATATCGTTACTGGGTCAATCCAGGACACGAACGGCAATCCAGTTCCGGGAGCTACTGAAACCATCGAACTCACCTGCAGGGCTGAACCCAATGGCTCCGGCCGTATGATTCAGCTGGCAAATGGTCAAAACATTGTGTATAACTGGATAGTGTACATGCCAAAAGGGGCTGCGGTCCTTGCCGATGGAGCGAAGGTCTCCATTACCCAAGACGGTCGGCAGATTGCGAAGGGGCAAGTGCTGCGATTTTCAAAAGGCCAGTTAGATGCTCGATTATGGTTATAAAGATCAAACCAAAGTTTTCCAAGGAGCAAATTCAAAAGATGCTTCAAGGTAAGCTTGAGGTTGTGCAGAAGGCCTACATCGAGCGCCTGAAATTCATCGGGGAAACCTTCGTTAAAAATGCGCGAACCAATGGCAACTACCAAGACCAGACCGGGAACCTTCGAAACTCAATCGGGTATGTTATCCTGAAAGATGGTAAGCAACTGATCGAAAACTTCAGCAGGTCGGCGAAGGTCAACAAGGCCGTAATCGATAAAAATGGCAAAGAACGAAAGGTGAGCACCAAAGGGGACGCATCTGGGACCAGTGTTGGACGAGAGAAGGCCCTGGAAGTCGCCCAAAAGTTTCCGTCCGGATTGGTTCTGATCTGTGTTGCCGGTATGGATTACGCGGCTGCCGTTGAAAGTAAAGGAAAGGACGTCATATCGTCATCGAGCACTTTGGCTAAAAACGAGCTGCGGAAAGCGGTGGAAGAACTCTGGAAGAAACTTCAGAAGCTATGAGAACAACATTAGATGTAGTTGATATTGTTTGGCAATGGCTCAATGCGAGTCCCTTAAAAGCGGCCATTACTGGCGGTATTTACAAATATCGCCCTCAAAATTCAACATCAGAAGATGTTGTGATCAATAGCCTCCCGATCACCGGCGAACAGGTTCAAGAAGGCGTAGTGAATGTGAATATCCATGTTCCCAACCCAATTCTCAACAGCAACGGCACCCAAGATCAGAGCCAGGCGAATCACCCTCGATTAAAAGAGCTGGCAAGTATTGCGGTTGAATCGCTCACCGACATATGGGTAGAGAGCGCCGAGGTGAATTTTACCGTTCAGAACCAGATGGTATTTCCTGAGCCAGACAACAATGAGCACTACGTGAATATTCGTCTTTCATTCATTTCTGTTAACCTTTAAATTTTCATAAAAATGGCTAAAAAGTCAATCGGTCTCGCATCATTAAAGATGGGCGATATTGCCGCAGATGGCGGTATGGGCGCCGCGCTTTCCGCGCTCGGCGCCACTGTTTCCGACACGGCGGTGCTGGCCAATGAAGCAGCCTCTGTTACTGACTTCCTGGTAGAAGAGCAGGATGACCCTTTCTTCTCGCAGTCCACACCCGGCAAGCGTACGCTGACCTGGAGCACCTATGATGTTGACCCCGCAACGCTGGAACGTGTATTTGGCGGCACCTATACACCGGCTACGGCACTTGTCGGTGCTTCGTGGGAGGCTCCTGCATCAACGCCCACCATTGAGCAGTCTATCGAGTTAACCACGAAGGACGGCTGGGTGATCTCCATCGTACGCGCGAAAATCGATGCTGTGCTTCAGTGGAACTTCCAGAAGACCAAGCTGGCCCAGGTCGATCTGACCGCTACCATTCTCATCCCGACCAAAGCAGCGACCTCGCCGCTTAAGATCGTTAACCCTGACCTGGCGGCGTAATTCTAACCCGGTATGACAAAAGAAGAAAAGGAAATACTTGCAGGTACAGCCGATACTATCCTGGAGAAGCCGGTACTCCTGATCGTTGATAGATTAAACCCAAAGTGGTGGGAAAAGATCGCAATCAAACTTGGCTGGTTAAAGGCCAAGCGAAAGTTTGAGATCCGCCCTGCTACTTTGGGTTCTGTGATGAAGATATCCCGGCTTATGCTGGAGATTGAACCGGTCAAGGACGGCACATCTCCCATTGCGGCGAACTATCAGCTACTCAGTCAGCACGGGGAACGCTTGGCGGAGGTTATTGGTCAGGCAATCACCAACACGGAAGCCGGCCCCTCCAAAAGCCTTGTACGCTTCATCCGTGAAAACATGACTGGTAGCGAGATTCTAACCGTGACCATTGTAGTTATGAAGCAGTTAAATGTTTCAAATTTCTTAAGCACTATCACCTTGATGAGAGGGGTGAGCCTGCTAAAACCAGAGGAGTCAATAGCCTCTGGGGGACAATCGGCGGCCTGATAAAGTATTTCCGACTCTCTGGGAAGTTAAACCCGCTTCAAACCATATTGTGGGAGATCAGTTGGCCCAATCTGCTTATGCTTTCGGCTGCAATACCATCGTATGAAAAAGATTCAGAATTAAGCGATGGACCAGTTGAGGCAATTAACCCAAAAGATGTAACCAATTTCTTCGGCTTCTAAAACTTTACTATGTCGGTTGAAATAGATGGCTCATTAGCGTGGACTGCAAACCTCGATTTCAGCGACATTGAGAAAGAGATTGCTGCGCTTGAAAACCGGTTGTTGGCAGTCAACAAATCTGCCAGTGAAGCATTTGCCGGTACTGGCAAGAAAGTCGATGCCATTTTCAACCCTGCTAACATTCAGCAGTTCGGGTCAGCTGCTGAGGCCGCGGTCAAGAGCCTGTCCAGGGCTGCTGAGCTCTTACAAGATACGTTCGGCGCTGAGAAGTTAGAGAAGCTGGACGAAGAACTCCAAAAGGCAACCAATCATGCCGAAGAATTCGGGGTCATTCTAAATTTCATTCAGGAGAACGCCAAGGACTTGTCTGTTGGTGACCCAGAAGCTACCGCCCAGGTAGAGCAGTCCATTAATGCCATCCGGGAGTCAGTCCAGGGAGCAAGCGCTGCCGTAGAGCAGTTCGATGAGAAGTTCGAGAGCGCAACGGCTACAGCCGGCACATTGTACGGCCAAATTCAAAATCTGGAGAATGAGATCGTGGAGATCGAGCGTCTGATGGAAGCGAGCAACGATAAGACCGAACTATCCAAACTAAATGATCAGTCCAGGGAATTGAACGCCCAACTGGACTCCATGAAAGCCCGCTTCCAGTCGTTGCGGGACAGCAATTTTGGCAAGGTAGGCGCCGCTCCTGCCGCCATTAACCTCGACACCGCCAGCAAAAAGGAACTCAAAGGCAACCTGCAGGAACTTACTGCCTATGCTGAAAAGCTGAAGCAGGCTTTAAGCTTCAGTGATACCGACGCCGCAACTCAAAAGTACAACAAGGCTCTGGCTGATACAAAAGCCAGAATCGATGAGGTGAATGCCCGACTTGGGCAAACTGATGAGAAGGTCGTGAAGGTTTCAACACGCCTCGAACTCGTTCGGAACTTGCTGGCCAGCATGAAGCCCAGCGATGAAGGTTATCAAAAGCTCCTGGACGAAGCCATACAGCTCGAAAACCGGTTCAAAAACGTCAACCGGACTGTTGCCCTGCTCGGCTCAAACACTGCCGGTGTTCAGGCTCTTAAACAGGGTATTAACGGCCTCGTTGGAGGGTTCGGTGCCGCGGCGTCGGCTATGGCGCTTTTCAGTGGCGAAGAAGACCGGATGCAGCAGACCATGACCAAACTATTCCTGGTTATTCAGGTAGTAGCCGGCGCGGAGCAGTTTCTGACCACAGTAAACAAGGAAAGTGCGGTAGTTCAATATGCACTGAATCTGGCAAAAAAGGCGGGGTTTGTTACCACAGTGGGACAAACTGCCGCTGCAACTACCCTGGCTGCCGCAGAGGGAGCCCAGGCGGTTGCAGCGGAGGGTGCTGCTGTTGCCCAATGGAATCTTAACGCTGCCATGGCAGCCAATCCGGTTGGTGCGATGCTGGTAGCTCTTTCAGCTGTCGCCGGCGCAATCGCACTGTACATCGCGAACACGGACAGCGCGCTGGAGGTTCAAACAAAAATGAATGAGGCGTTAGCTGCGGCCAATAAGCTTTATGGTGAGTTGGTGGAACTGCAGGCGCAGGTTTATTCAGATCGTTCTCGGGTAGCCAACGAAACTGCCAGCCTCGCACAGGCAGAGGGAAAGTCAAACCGGGAGATACTGGAATTGCAAATAAAAGCGAACCAGGCAGCCAGACTAGAGGCGGTTTATAAACTGGAATCGTTGGGATATGACCGGCAGCGCATCGGGATTGAACGCGCTAAACTGGAAAGCATCATCCAACAACGGATGTACCTCGAATCCATCCCAAACGATAGGATTTCAAAGGAGCAGAAGCAGCAACTCGACAATCTGAAGTCACAGGAAGCTGTGGTCAAGTCGTTGTTTGATTCTGCGGTTGGCTACTTCAATGCAATTCAGGCCGCGAATGAAAAGGACAAAGAGTTGCGGGCGCAACAGGCAAAAGAGAACCGGGAAAGGGCGATCACCTCTGTGACTGCGGAGGCGGAGGCGAGAGCCATCGCCGCACGGAAAGGCTCCAAGGAAGAACTCGAGCTACAAATCAATGCGATCAATGCCCGGCGCCGGCAGGAACTGGCAGACGTGAATATAACTTCGGGCGAACGTGCTAAAATAAACGCACAGGCGGAGAAGGACATCGAAAATCTTCGACGTGAGATCAGGCAGCGCCGACTGACTGATGAACAGTCTTTGATCAAAGCCACTCTAGCATTGGCCAAAGAGGGCTCCATCGAGGAATTTAACGCGAAACTATCCCTCATTCAACTGGAGGCGAGAGCCAAACAAGACCAAGAAGGGGTGACCTCTGCTAAAATCCGGGAGATTAAAGCCGAAGAACTGCGGGAGATTGCAGAATTGAACCGTAAATACACGTTTGACCGTTCTGAGACGGACATTGCCCGCGAGATTTCCAACATCAACGAGCGACTGGCAGTTGTTCGATCTGGTTCGGCCGAGGAAGTGGAGCTGAAAAGGGATGCAATTATTCAGCAGCAGTCGCTGGAGATCGCCAAGGCAAAAGCGACAATTCTGAATGAACAAAATCTTGCGATCCGCTTAAAGGAAATTCATACCAAGTCCATAGCCGACCGGAAGAAATTGGACGAAGATTATGCCGATCGCGTTCTTTCCTCATGGATGGATAAAATCAAGCGGGACACTGATGGCATAAATCAGGGGCTCGAAAAGGTTCTCAACAACCCCACCTCTACTGCTAATGAGAAGTTTGAAGCCCAAAGGCAGATACTGGAGAACAACCGAAAGGCATTAAAAGATATGATCTCCCTGGTTGAGCGATTTGCAAAATCAGGGAGCGGGAACGTTGACGAACTGAATAAACTGCTGAACAAGCTCAACGCAGAGTTACGGGAAACTAACGATGCGATTGAGTTGAATAATGTCGAGAAGTTCCTGAGTATTGTTGGCCAAATTGGTGAAACGCTGGCCACAGCAAGCGGCTCATTGCGAAGCTTCGCAGGTGACCTAAAGGGCATCAATGACGGACTTGCCGATACCCTGGAAACCCTATCGGACATGATCGACGGGTTTGGAGGTATTGTTCAGCTTGGTGCCTCATTAGGGGGAAGCTTTAAAAATGGCAAGTTCGACGCCAAGGCGGCCAGCGGCAAAGCGACGAACATCGGCGGATTTATTGGCGCCGGCGCGTCCATCGGCGCAGCTGTAGGGTCAATCATTCCAGCCCTGGGTACGGCTGTCGGCGGTGTGGTTGGTGCCGTAGTTGGCGCTGTAGTCGGAGGGGTTGCTGCAGCATTTAAAGGAGGAAAGAAAGTAAGGGAGTCGCTTCAAAAGACTTTCGCTGCTCAATACGAATTTATCGTTAATCAGGAGCTGGGGGAATACAGGATAAATGAGGTTATCCGGCAGCGTGTCTTACTTAAGGCTCAAGAGATCAAACTGACGCTCCAAGCTCTTAAGGCACAAAAAGAAGCCGCGGCGGAGACTCTGAAGCAAAATAAGTCAGAGCAAGAAAGAATACTCCAGCTACTACAGGCTGAAAGCTTCAATTCTGGTGTAGGTACTCGAAAACGAGGTGGATTTCTCGGACTGTGGAGGAAGAAGGAGTCAGTCGATCAATACTCTTCGTTGCTGGGGATGACCGTGTCAGATATCGAAAAACTGTACGCGAGCGGCCAGCTAGATGGCCGCGCGAAGGCTCTGTTTGAGCAGCTCCAACGCCTTCAGTCAGAGGGTCAGAACATTCAGCAGATGCTGGCCGATCTGGAACAGCAGACAAAGGAGGTGTTCACCGGGACGACAGCCGAGAGCATTACTGATTCCATTGTAGACGGATTTGCCAACGGAAAATTCGCGGCGCAGGACTTCGCGGGAGACTTCGAGGACCTGATGCGGCAGGCCGCTCTGAATGCACTTAAATTCCAGTACCTGGAAGAACCGCTACAGGCGTTCTACGAAGAGTTTGCCAAGGCCGCGGAAAGCGACAACGTGTTGACTCAATCCGAAATGAAGACACTCCAGGACAAGTATAACGCGATCATAAAGGCAGCGGGCCTCCAATTCAAGCAAATCGAAGACATAACGGGAATTGACCTGTCAAATGGCTCGAAAGACGACAATAGCCTGAAGGGGGCTATTAGGGGCATAACCGAACAGCAGGCGGAATTGTTGGCAGGTCAGTTCGGTGGGCTGCGGCTTACCAACATGCAACAGCTGGAAATAATGAACCAGAACCTGGGCGTCTTGAACCGCATTAAAGAGGATACCTCGAATTTGAGTGACATCCGAGCGAGCTTGAGAAACATTAATACTGTAGGCGTTAAAATCATAAAGTAATGGCATATCCGATAGGGCAATATTACATAGATGGTGCAGACCTTTATTTGGTGTATGGAATCCTCATCGCCAGTGGTAGCGACGACTTTCTGAGATTGCCTGACAGGAAGGAAAGCATCACCAACGATTGGCTGGATGAAAACGGTATCGATATCGATCTTTCGCGCGTGTTCCTGAAATCAAAGGAGTGCACACTTGAATGCGCAATCCTTGCAGCAAACGAGATTGATTTTTGGACAAAGTATGACTCGTTCTTCGCCATGTTGATAAAGCCGGGTCTGCGCCGGCTCGAAATAACTGAACTTTCGAGTTCTTTCTACGTGTACTATAAAGACTGCCCATCTTACGATCGGGTTACGAGAATAAAAACGGGGCCCCATGCTGGTAAAGTAGGTGCAAAGTTCAGTATAACCTTCGTTGAACAAAAGCCGCGGCTGGATGCCTCCAACGTGTATGTTATAACCCAAAATAATAAATTCATCATTACATGATAGCCATTGACATATTGCGGGGTTCCGACCTTGTGGTTACCATCAAGCCTGATAGCAGTAGTAATCAGAGCAAGGCTGTCATGGGGGATAATGTGATCAATCTGCAGTTCGACCTGAACCAAAAGATTGATTTTAAGTTGGGGGACTGGTGCACAGTTTACGGTGAAAACTACTTTCTGAACAAAATGCCGGTTGTCAATAAGGTTTCCACGTATTTGTATGAATATACCTTGGTCATGCAGTCCGAGTATTACGATCTCGGGAAAGCCATGTTCATGTTTTATGATGCAGCCAATGAATTGAAGGAGGGCGAATTTTCCTTAATGGGGAATGCTGACGAGTTTCTGAACTTGATCATAAAGAATGCAAATAGGGTAGGTGCCGGCTGGACCAAAGGCGCTGCGATCAGTACGCCCTACGTGAATATGACCTTCAAATCGGAAACCTGTCTCGCGGCATTGGTTCGTGTGGCACAGCAATTCGGTACTGAGTATTTTGTGAACGGCAAGGTGATTTCAATAGATAAACGCCAGAAGGACCGCGGTATTACTCTCCGCCATGGACGGGACAAAGGTCTAACGAAGATCGACACGAAGACCCAAGGGGATTCGTCTGTTGTTACCCGGCTGTATGCATTTGGCTCTGACAAAAATTTGCCTCCCAACTATAGGAACTATGCTGATCGCCTGCGAATGACGGACGGGCAGCTCTACCTTGAAAAGAACGTAGAAAAATACGGAGTCATTGAGGCATCAAAAGTATTCGAAGATGTTTACCCACATCGAACAGGCAAGTTAACTGCCGTGGATGCCGGCAACCCTTTTTCCTTCAAAGATGCCGCCATTGATTTTGATGTGAATAACCAGCTAATGCCAGGGGTGGCTGCCAAGATCACTTTTAACACTGGGCAGCTGGCCGGGTATACATTCGATATCCAGCGGTTCGATAACTCACTGAAGCAATTCACCATTCTAAAAAACAAAGATGAGAAAGCCCTTGACGTACCCAGTTCGCTCATTCGTCCGGCCATTGGCGATGAATATGTGCTGGTGGATATCATTATGCCGGAGAGCTATGTTACGGCAGCAGAAGCGCAGTTAAAGGTCAAAGCCCAAAACCTGGTGAACTCGATTTCTGAACCACTGATAGAATTTTCAGTGACATCTGACCCCATTTACTTCCGAAAAAAGAGTCTGAAAATTGATATCGGCGACCTGGTTTGGATAACCGACCCTGACCTGGAGATCAACAAGAGAATCAGGGTTATCGGGATTGTACGGTCGTTTCAGGACGAATACGAATACCAGTTAACACTTTCCGATGGCCTGACCACGAGCCCGACCCAAGATTGGTATGGTGGCATTAGCGGCAACAGCCGGGAAATTGCGGATATCAACAGTCGGTTGAACAATCGTTCTAGCGAAAATAATTTCGTTGGCAATGTGATAATGGCCGATATACCTGTGGCTTCAGATACTTCTGGAATGTTCCAGGTGTTCGTGGATGGATCAGGAAAGCTTTATAAAAAAATGTAATTGTTAACCCATGGCAATAGTACCAGGCATAATTGTGGAAACAGGGCAGGCCATCACTGTTGATCTCGAAACAGCGAGAGCTACCGAGCTTCCACCCTTTACAGACATCGCGGACGATGATATTTTCTATGGTGTCGATATTTCCGACAACATCACCAGGATTGCTACAACAGCCCAGCTAAGGGCAAAGTTTGTTGGTGATTCAACTCCGGAGGCGCCGGTAGTGAACGGGGCCGACATGGAAATTGAAGTTCCTCCTGCTTTGATTGGTCAAACTCGGATTGATATACCGGCGCTGGCTGGGAAGAGCTATTGGCTGGAGCGAATCGGCGCTACTGCATCATCCCGGCTTTGGTCAACATGGTTCGATGTGCTCTCAACAGGCGGTTTTGTGTTAAAGCGACCAGGTGATAAGTTTTACGCCAACGATAAGTTTGTTGCTCATATTTACGAGTATGAGGGTGGCAACTCGACAATTCCAGGGGGAACTGGCGGCGGATCTGGCCTGAAGGGCTTTAGATCAATTACCACGAATGCCACCGTTTTCAATATCGACATGGAGAAGCTTATCAACGTGTCGGGTGGTAGTAACAAGCTGGTGATTACCCTCGATGATGTGGCCAACATCACGGAGAACTCCACCGTGTCTTTCATTACCATGGTGAACAACGACTGGCAAACCACTATCCAGACGACGGGGGGCCAGATGATATACATTAACGGGACCTCAAAACAAAAAATATACCTCGGTGTAGGCGAGCTCATCAAGCTTGCCCGAGGTAACGACGGTTGGTATGCTATGGGATTGTTCGGTGGTTATCAGACGGTGGGGCGTCCCTTTAGCGGGTATGCTACTGAGCTGAATTCTATCGTGGCTGAGGGGCAAGAGCTGAACCGAGATTCTTACCCACGGTTATGGGAGTATGCGCAGACCATCGGAGCCAGTTTGTTGTCTGAAGAGGATTGGGTGGCGGACCCCGTTGCAAAGCGTAGCTGCTTTTCCGTTGGTAATGGGACAACCACTTTCCGCGTCCCAGACCTCCGCGGCCTTTCGCCTCGCTGGCTTGACAGAGGCCGTGGGCTGGATACAAACGGCAGGTCAATGAATGTTCCCGGTGGCTATCAGGGCGACAACGTGAAAGTACACGATCACCCGCTGGACAATAGGATTCTGACCGAAGGCGTACCGGGGCCTGTTGGGCCAGGTGGTACTACTCCTGGTTCTTCAGGAATAATAGCCAATACTGGAGCATTCGGCTCACCTGAGAATACTGTGAAGAACGTGGGCTTCCTCGGCTTGATCGGCACGTGACAGGAATACATAGCCTATTACTTTTGTAATTGTTAACCCAAATTATTTTAAATGTTTAAGAAGTTTGTAGCCCTCGTTCTTATTGCTTGCTGTGTGGCTTTGTCGAGCACCGCACAAAGCCAGTTTGTCGGGAAAACCGAAATTCCAACGTGGTTGGGTGAGGTGAAGGTGGATAGCCTGTTATGGCTTAAGACTACCGATACTGTAAACTATGCCGCATCACTTTATCCCGGCGCCATCGTATTCCGACAGCAGCCAGGGGATACCTCCCATTACCATTCGAACGGCGTAAAGTGGCAGAAGTTGGGCAAGGAGCCTGACCTCACCGCCTACATGAAGTACACAGACAGCGCCGCAATGCTGTCTCCCTACCTTAGGAAGGCGGATACGACCGGAAAATGGATACCTGCCGGCGCAACTCTCGCTAACATTTACAATTCAGACGGCACCCTTACCGGGCCTCGCACTTTAGAGGGCACTGGCAATGGGCTTTCCTTAAATAATACGCCGGTTACTATCTCCGAAAAGCTCGACGTGGGTGGCGGTTCAAACGGACGCATCCAGCTCAACAAGGGCACGACCACCGTGACCGGTTGGGCCGCGTTTTATACGCCTGGGGGTTCATTACTTGGCTGGTTGGGAAACAGCCAGACCAACATGTACTACCGTGCCCAGGGGGCAGCGATTCACGAGTTTTTCGGCCGCGCAACGGTGAATGCCGCTGATGATGGGTCGAGTACCCTACAGGTTGGTGGCACTGGCCGGTTTACTGGTACTGTGCAGGGGGCAAATGCAACGGCTGCGAACCATTTTGTAACGCGCCAGCAGGTTACGGATAGTTTAAACAATAGGCCCGCGCCGGTTCAATCAGTGAATGGTTATACGGGCAATGTGACACTTACTAAGTCAGATGTCGGATTGGCCAGCGCAGATAATACAAGCGATGCAAACAAGCCTGTAAGCACCGCACAACAGGCCGCGCTCGATCTGAAAGAGGATGTGGCCAATAAAAGCACGTCTACATCGCTGGGTGCCAGCAATACGCTTTATCCTACGCAAAACGCAGTGAAAACATATGTGGACGGCGTTGCGGCGGCACTGGCGCCTTCTTCAGGCTCTGCGAATTATATTCAGAATCAGTTCGACGCGCCGCAGAGCGGTAACGGGTGGCTTAGTGGGCAGTTTAGAGTTGGCGGCCTGCCAGGCAGTGGTTTCGTCCATCTAAATACTGCGGTGGGTGCGGCAGGATGGACGGGGTACTATTTATCTAGTGGTGTCAGGCTCGGATATATAGGCGGTGACGCGACCAACATGAATTATGTTGCTGAAAATGGTGCGAATCACGTATTTAGCGGCGGTGTAGCCGTAGGTAATTCAGGATTCCAAACACCTTTAACTTATACTGTTACTGCGGACGGTACAGATGGAGTAGCAGGGCGATTCATCCAATATAATGCCGCACAGAACCGAGGCATGAACCTTCAGTTAACTGGCGGAGCTACCCCCGGTATGGCTTTTTGGCTCACTAATAGTGGCGGTGGATGGGAAGAACGAATGAGGATAAACGGAACGGATGGGAATGTCGGCATCAACACAACGACCCCAACGGCTAAATTTGAAGTAAACCACGGCACGACCAAATACAGCGTTCCGCTTTCAGCTACCGATACAATACTTACATCTAACTTGCAGAGAGGTGGCCCCGGTAACCCATATACGCCTAATTTAAGTTTAACCAAAACTCGTTTCGTTGTCGATGCACAATTCGTGTTGGGGTCAGTTGGCGGCGGCCCTCTTTCGCAAAATTCCGTGAATGGAAATCTTAATGTTAGCGGAAACTTCCAAAGTGCGGGCGTGACTACTACAGCCGGGTTAGTAACCAATAATCGTAATACCGGTGCTGCAACCTCTGTAAGCGTGCTTACTGGCGACTATTCTATCACTATTCCCGACGCAGGCCAGGGGCCAGTTGGGGTATCGCTCCCAGGTTCTCCAATTAACGGTCGGGTATATGTGATCATCAACCAGAATAGTGCTCCCGCTTTCGTAAATGATAACCTCGGAGGCACCGTAAAAAACATGACCTCCGGCATGGCACTTACGGTACTATACTCCGGGGCGTGGTATCCGATCTCCTACACGACACTCGCACCTTAAACCTGAGCATTATGGCAAACAAAACAGTAATAAGTATAGAAAAACCTACACCCAAATGGGCGACCTGGGTTTTTCGGATTGTGTTCCTGCTCACTACGGCGGCGACGTTCATCATCGGCTCAGACCCCGGCATCCCGGCAGAGATTGCAGTACGCATTGGCGTTTATCTCAAGGCTGCCGACCTCGTGGTCTGGTCACTTTCTCGGATGGTAGGCATTCAAGAAGAAAAACCTAAATGGGGGCAAAAATGACAACCAGCATGGATATAAAGAACATCAGGCTTAACATCATCCAGGTGGCGGTTGTCGTGGTACAGACCGTTGCTGTTGTGATGTACGTTGGCCGGCAATCAGGGAAGATCGACAGCGTGAACGAATCTACCGCAAGAATTGAGCGCAACCAGGAGCGGGAAGCCGCTGATAACAAAATATGGAAGGCTAAGATTGAAGCCGATCTGGCTGACCTGAAAGTGCGAACGGCTCTTTTAGAAGCGAGAATCAATACAATGGTAAAGTAATGGCGACAATCAATAATTACATCCGGAGCGAGCTCAACATCGTCGATCAACGTGGCGCGTCCTGGGTTCCATTCACGTTCACTTGCAACAATGAAAACGGGAATCTGATCGACTGGAGTACCGCCCAGGAGATACGGGCCGATGTGATGAATTCAATCGGAACCATAGTTGCATCGTTCACCGCAGGTGATGGCCTGACAATAAAGGAAGGAGTCCCAACTGAGCTGGTGATGGAGAAGCCCGCCAACCGAAAGGACTTGCCGCCCGGAGTTTATCATTGGGACCTGCTGGTCCAGTTCACCAATGAAGTTGCTCAATGCCCAGTGGGCGGGAGCTACGTGGTAAAAGATCGTGTCACAATAAAAACCGTTTAACATGAGCCAGATTGTAGGCTTGGAGGTCAGAATCGGCGGGAAGGATGGGAAATCCGCCTTCGACATCTGGAAGGAAGCCGGGAATGCCGGCACGGAAGCCGATTTCCTGCTTTCGATAAAGGGCGCCAAAGGTGATAATGGAGCGCAGGGGCAGCAGGGAGCTCAGGGGCCGCAAGGTCCTGTCGGTCCAAAGGGCGACCCAGGCGATACAGGCGCGGCCGGCACACAAGGCCCAAAGGGCGATCAAGGAGATCCAGGGATAGTTGATACTACCCAATTTTACACCAAAACCCAGGTATACTCGCAGCAGGAGATTGATAGTATCGTAGCGGGTCTGCAGTCACAGCTATCAGCGCTGCAGAACGCCCAATTGGAAGTAGACGCCGGCGGGAACCTGGTGGTGACCCTACCGACAAATTCCGTGAATTTGAGCGCATCGACCGTTAGGGGGCTGGTCAATGTGTGGCTTTGGCAGCTGATCACGGGACCGCAGCCTCCAGGTGGTGAAATCGGATTTGATGGCGGTGTATTCGTGCCAAATCCTGATCGGACATTCGTCGTTACGCCCAACGGCGCCGGTGATCTTGTTTTGAACGGGAGTAACTATCTGCCGGGCGACCTCCTGCTGATCAATCAAAATGTCAGATCGATAGACTTTAACGGAGTAGTTGGAAACGTTGACGGCAGCGACCTTCCGATAGTGTTGCGAAATGCGCATGGCACCTCTGTTACGGTGGGGAATCCGGCATTCGATAACACCGGGGGCGCCCCTCCATTTGCCATCCGGCTACGCAACAGCCGGGGAATACTGATTGCCGGCACTCATCCTGCCGACTTTGTTATCAATGGCTCCGAGGTCGAAACGGTACCATCTGGCGGAAGCGAGCCGATTCGGGCGGTATACCGTAATGTGTCAGTGGAAGATTTTTCCGAAAAAATTCAAATTAGCTACACCACGATTCGTAAGGGCGGAACCGGAGTTGTGGCGAAAACTGAACCCAAAATAGACGATCCGCAAACGTGGTTCCCTAATCGGGAGCTTTCACGCTTCATTCTTTCCAACAACGTTATCGATGGCACCTATAGCGAAGGCGCATATATCGGCCACTCGTCTGCTTTTCACAACCCCATCACCAATGCACCATCAGGAGATACAACCTATGGCGCTGCACCAGGTGGTGACTTCAAAACGCCCATCATGTGGAACGGCGTCAAGGTCTGCTATAATGTAGTTCGCAATACCGGCAGGGATGGTATCCAGATAGCGGCATCAAAAAACATCGAAGTTGCCAGCAATGAGGTAACAAACTGGGCAACAGTTGTGCATGTTGCACGGGAGGCCCACATGGGAGGCATTCTAATTGGCGGCCGCTGTGAGCTATCGAATGTCCATGACAATATGATTCACGACGCGTGGGGTGAGATGTTCCAGTTTTTCGGCACAGGGCCGGGCCATATTTTCAAAAACAACCTGTGCTACAATATCGATGCCTCGGCCATACGCGGCGATCTTATCACCCTGGCCGGTCGAAAAGGGTATGTAGGCTCCGAATACAACCCGGCGCAGATCACTTTTGAGGGCAACACAGTTTCTCGATGCAAAAACCTGGGCTCGCTGGTCAGGGTGAACGGCTATTACAATAAGACGGCCGAGAATGGCGCCAATCCTACGCAGCAAGTACCGGACCCACAGAATCCGGGCGAAATGATTACGGTGCCCCTGCCGATGGTCATCATGAAGAAAAACATTCTGATGGCCATCCATAACGATAGCGGCACGGGCGATAACTACGTACCATACTATGTTTACACAGAAAACCCACAGGATTATGGGTACGAGAACATAGTCACCTTCCCGCTGGCCGGCGCCGATGCAAATACAACCTTCCGCACGGAAGCGCTGGCCGACGTGGACAAAACGAACTTCTATCTGCCTAATTCCGGCTCAGTCACCCAGGGCTTCAGAAAGTTGCAACCGTTGGGGCCGGTTGAGCTTGCCGATGGCATCCAGATTGCAAACCCGAGCCAGCCTACAACACAGGTAAGCAACCTGATCGAGGGGGAATATGTCTTCCGGGTAACGGGAACCAACGTGGCCGGCGTGAGTGTATCCGACACAGTAACCGTAAACGTTCAACCATGAGACCCTACGAAGTAAAAGACCGTGCAATTAAAAGCCTGGCTTACCGCGAGAAAATAACCGAAGAGCAGGCCGCACAGATCATCGATGGGCTGCTTTCCGGCAAGCGTAAAATCGTCATCCGCGGGACACAATCTGCGACCGTGTTGTCGCTCGATGGCCACCCGCAGCTGACGAAGGAAACATTTTCTGAACAGATGCGGCGTATTGCCGCGCATAAAGCAAAAAACAAATATAGATGAGATGGATAATCTTTTTGCTGGTGCTGTTCGCCAGCTGTAAAACATCAGAACAGATCGCCGCAGAAAAAGCTGCCAAACAGGAGCGACAACGCCGCGAGCAGGCCGCCAAGGATGAACGAGCCAGGCAGGAGCGCCTGCAGCTGCTCAAGGATATGCGCAAGGCCTTCCCCTGCGACACTCCGAGTGTCAAGGAGGACACTGTTTATCTCCCCGGAGCACCTGATACAGCTTATGCACCCGGTCGAACCGATACTGTACGCATCACCCGTACATTAACAGTTCGTGATCGTGGTGACCTGCAGGCTATGAAGGACAGCATGGATGCAGCCAGGTACCAGATAGAACTCCGCGATCAGCACATCCAGGACGCGAAAGAGGATTATGCCGATTTGCGCCATGCTCATGCAAAAGAGGTGCAGCGGGCCGATAAGGAAGAGGCACAGAAAAAGAAATGGCGCACCCGATGTTGGGCTGGCGGTGGCACGATCATCGGCGCCATTGTGCTGTGGCTTCTGCTGGCCGGGAAGCTATCGTTCGTAACTGGAATTTTTAAACGTCTTTTCGGATGAAGTTTTTAACTCAAACAAAGTTTTATGACCCAACAGCTGGCGTTAGGGGCAATTGCATGATGGCATGCTATGCCAGCTTTTTCGATCTCGAATTATCCCAAGTCCCAGCTATCGAGGAACTGTTCGATGATGAAAGCGTTTCCTGGTATGAGCGGCTTGTGAATTGGCTGAATTCATTGGGATATGATGAGGAACGCAATCATTTTAAGCAAGGAAGGCCGGTAGACCCTGCTGAATCTGGCTACAAGGATTATTACTTCGCAGTCGGGCCAGCGTCGCGCGGAGTGCATCATATGGTCATCTATCGGCATGGCAAACTGGTCCATGACCCACACCCGAGCAGGGAGGGACTGTTGCAGGTGGATGGTTTTATCACGCTTAAAAAGTTGACTCAATGACCAACAAAGAAATGTTCCTTATCTGCAAGGTTAGCAATCCCGACCAGGTTGACGCGGTAATTCAAAAGATCGAGGCAGGTAAACCCCGGTACCAGTTCGTTGCCCAGATCACCGGTGTGCCCTGGTTTTTTATATCGGTTGTTCACCAGCTGGAATCCGGCGGCAAATTCACCACGCACCTGCACAACGGCGACCCGCTCACTGCGCGTACCAAGAAGCATCCCGCCGGCCGGCCGCTCAACGGAGAACCGCCGTTTACATGGGAAGAAAGTGCAGTGGATGCGCTCACCCTCATGGGTTACGCCCGGAAAGAGGCCAAACCGGGCGAAAAGAAGACCGAAAGCCTCACGTGGGGTATTACTTCCATACTCGACCGGCTGGAGCGGTATAACGGGCTCGGATATCGTAAGGTGGGCATTCCTTCGCCGTACTTATGGTCGGGAAGCCAGCATTACGAAAAAGGGAAGTTCGTGGCCGACGGTGAATATAATCCCAATGCGGTAAGCAAGCAGATCGGCGCCGCGGTTATTCTGGTGAGGATGATGGATAGAGGATTGATTCAGTTATAATACGAGATCTACGGCTATATCTTTTAGGCGCTTTCTGATGTCCTTAATAACCATTGTTTCCTGTGTGGCTTTGTCGTACATCGCAATTAAATAGACTACGGAATCAATAACATGTATTTTAGCAATTATCCTTGCAGCGCCAGACTTGCCAGAATTTTTGCCCGTAATCTGCATGCGAATCTTATAGCAATCCATGCCCAAGGCAGCTTCCACACATGAAAGCGGGTCACTTTCTAGTATTGTGTTGAGATTAGAAATGTCGGAGGCGATAGAGGGATATTTTTTTGCCAGTTTTTTGATATCTCGCTTACAGACATCAGTTACAATAACCTCATAACTCTTTAAGGAATTCTGAGAGGGACTGGCCTTTTCTTCGTCCTGCGTGGATTTCTTTTGCTTCATGCAGACTGCGCATTATTTTATTGACTTGTCTTTTTGCTTTTAGCTTCAAGATGCAACGTTGAAACCAACCCACATTTTTTGGGCGAAGAGGGGCCGGGGATTCAGTAGTTGCTTGGTAACGCCTGTTGCTAATTTCGAGTGTTGTTGCCATGATTTTGTTCTTTAAAACGTGAACTAACGTGGGCACTTATTGGAAGGCATCATTCAGTCGCGCTATTGATTCTCAGGTATAAGATGCTGTTTTAGGACTTATTGGTAGTGCAAATTCCAAACCAATTGCTACGAAATTAGCAATAGCCAAATTATTAGCAAATTAAAATTTACAAGTGGTAATTTAAAAACTGCACAAATAATTGATAATCATATGAGATGTTAAAATTGAAATTCCAATGTTGTACGAAAATAGTACGAATGTTGTACTGAATCAGTACTAAAACGGCCCAAATCTGGTCAGATAATTTGATTAAAATATTTTGTTTTAATCAAACATAGCTGTATCTTTGTTGCAACAAAACAAACAAGCACATGAAAAAGAACAGCAAAGAGTTTGAAGAATTGAGAGCGCAATTTGAGCATGATCTTGTTAAAGGCGAAAATATGCCCTATGTAGGCGCTCAACCTGAACGCGAGCCGCGGGACAGCCACTACTATTACACCAATGGCCAGATTAACGACCTGTTTATTGTTTACATGGCCGGTTATCAAAACGCAAAGTGCCTGGCTAGGATTGGGGATTTAAACCTTAACGAATAAAATTGTCACCGGGCCGGGTGACTCCGGCCCGTAATCAAACAATACGATGACCAAATCGGAACAGAATAAACGTGGCGGCGCCCGCGTCGGGGCGGGTAATAAAAAAGGCTCTACTCGCGTAACGGTTAAAAGAATTCAGAAGCCGCTTACTATCTTGCCCGACATTTATGAAGCATTCTATGCCCGATACGGCCGCGGGTGGTCCCGCCGAGTGGAGGAATTAATGAAAGAAGAGATGGCGAAAACCGGCCCATAATACTTTACAGTGCTACGGGTTCCCGTAAATACAATCCTTGTAATGTGAGTACCTTCGCCTTACATAATATTTTTGTTTCAAGTAACATTTTTGGGCCGGGGTATTTACCCCGGCTTTTTTTCGGTTTAATCGGCCGGTGCCATATTAATATCGAGATAGAATTTCAATGCGCTGCAGATGCGCACCAGCGTGTTGATTTCAAAGTTACTTTTCCCGAGTTCGATATCGGCGATTGTCGCCTGGCGAAGGCTGGCCAGGTTCGCTAAATCCGCCTGTGAATACCCGCGGTGCTCGCGGGCCTGTTTGATCATCTGGCCGATGTGATGAAGGTGTGAAGGTGTGCTCATTGTTCTAGGTATATTGGTTCCTGAAAAGATTCAATTTCGAAATCGGCCAGGATGTCGGCCACTGTGTTATAGTTCTTGTCCATGCCTGTTTCGTCGATAACCCACTCCATATCAATCATCTGGGCATCTTGTTTGCGGGCGGTCGAGGTTACGAATGACAACACCCTCGCATTGTGCCGTAAGTAGTTGTTCCTGCCGTTGCAGCGGTGGTCTGATACCCGGATGATCAGTTCGTCTCCATCTGAATCAACACACTTAATGTACTGAGTTCGACGGCCTTCAGCCTGTTTAAGAAGTGAATTGATCGTTTCAGAAAGTGTCATAACATTTGGTTTACAACACAAATATAATACGTTATAACGTATTGGCATAATATTTTTTGCTAGAAGCGCGATCCTACTTCGGGTTGGTCAACTCGTTAATATCCGGCGGCAATATCCCCTTCAGTTTCAGGAAGTAGGACAGTTGTATAAGGACCTCCGAGGATGAGGAGTATTCGTCCTCTCGGCCGTAGTGGAAAAGGACATCCATCTGATGCGCGTCAATCCGTGGGTTGGCTGCGGGAATGACCCGAACGAAGATTGCGGGAATCCCGCCACAGAAAAAGTACATGCCTTCGGCTTCGCCATCCAGCGGTTCGCAGCGCCAGAATTCCGGCATGTGATGCAGGCCCCTGGTTTGTTTCATTGGATTTTCTTCCATCGTTTTTTTTTGTTAAATTATGGAAAATACGCGTTATGGGGAGTATAACTGAAATGTTCAATATTACCGTCGATGGGTACGAGTACCGGGTGACCGAGATTGTGGACGATCTCTCCAGCACCTTCGCCGTGGAGATTGAGGGTGACCCGGTTGTTTTCAAAGTGGACGAAGAAAGCATCTCCCTGCAGGCGGTGGACCATGAATACGGGATTGATCACCACCTGGACCGGCTGTATGCCCAGATCGCCAGCGCCATCGAGGATTACCTGGAATCTCTGTAATTTACCAAAAAAAACCACCATGTGCGGCCGATATATCCTCGAATCTGAACGTCCCGTTCACATTACACTCAAAGAAAAGGACTTTCTCCCGGAGACCTTCCAGGGCGACCTGTTCAACAGCTATAACATAGCACCCACCCAGACCGTGCCGGTGATGCGGGAGCTGAAGAACCTGGAGTTCATGCACTGGTGGCTGATTCCTGGTTATGAAAAGGAATTCAAAGCAGGGAAGTTCACCCTATTCAATAAGAAGAGCGAGGAGCTGGAGAAACCCTACTGGAAGAAGCTCGTCGCCAGCCAGCGGGTAGTGATTCCCATGGGCGGGTTTTATGAGTGGAAAAAATTGACCCCTAAAGATAAGACCCCCTACCTTATTAAACCCTCCGAAGACGGTATGTTCTGGGTGGCCGGCCTGTACGACAACTGGGTGAACCGGGAGACCGGCGAGGTGAAGCGCTCCTTCACAATGCTGACCATGGCGCCCAACGAATTCATGGCCGAAGTTCACAACCGCATGCCGGTGTTTCTGGACCCGCAGGCCGAGGATGTTGCCGCCTGGCTGGCCGGAGCCCCGCCTGAAGAGATCCTGAAACCCTTCCCATCCGATCGAATGACGAAGTACGAGGTCGGCCCAGCTGTAGGAAATTCCCGCAATAATTACAAAGAGCTGACCAACCCTGTATAGCCACTTTCTTGCTAATTGCTAAAAATATTAGTAATTTACGGTGGTGCTAACGGAGATAAAATTCAAAGCGACCTTCGGCCATGAGGTCTGCGATGTTGATATCAGTGAACCGCTTGGGGCCGGCGGCGGGTTCCACATTATGGTCAATAATCGGTATTGGGGCCAAGTGGTACGGTTTAATGGGCAGGGATATTCAGTTTGCTGGTCGACGCCCGACTGGTGGCTGTCAAAGATTGACAAGAGCATCATTCTGGAACTCATTACAATGAACAAAGAAAATGTAAAGCATTATCGCGGCGGCTTCCCTTCGTTCGAAGTTGGATCCATATACCAGGACTCCCTTTCGCCGGTCATGTTTATGCGTGTCGTCCCGAGGCGGGAGGGGGTGGGCCTTATCAGCTGCCTCGAGAACGAAGCCCATGCCTGGCCCGTGCCTATGTGGGCCATAGATCCCAAGCGGCTTAAATACATTGGATGCGACGAGGAACTGCAGAGGAAGTGCAGCGCGCTTATGCAGATATGGGACTGCATACACTACGGCCGGCCGATACATGCAGAGCACCAATCCCTTGAGCGATTGTGCCGTAAAATGATCGCGGATTTTGAAATTATGTGAGAAGCAGGATAGCCAAGCAGGCCCCGCACCCAAGGCACAGCGCCGCCATAACAGCAAGCAATACTATACCCTGCCGATATTGACGGAACATGGCTTCTTCCTGCTTATCCTGTACCTGCTTCCATACCTCCTGCCAACGGGCGTAAGTGGGCCGCAGGATAAGTAACCTGCGCATGTCACAGTCCTGGTAGATCACCTCCAGGTCTTTCAGCTTTTTCTCGAGGTGCGGGGTTTTCATTGCCTCTTCAATGAACTGTTGCTCTTCGAGGGCCAGACGCTTGCCGGCGAGGCTCTTAAGGAAAAGGGTGCGGAGCTCATCTTCATCGTGGTGGGAATACATAAGCTTGATTTTTGGGTTCATCCGCACAAAAAAAGAGGCGCGGAACTCAACTTGCCGCCGGGAGGCTGTCGAAGGCCTGGTGCAGACAAGAGAGCCCACGCCGAAACGTGAGCTTTCTCCTTCTTAACACCGCACCATCTGAAGTTTCGACATTTCCCGGGCGTGTTTCAAAAGAAGCAGCTACTAATATTTTTAGGCTGCAAAAGTAATCGAATATAGCTAAATTTTCAATCGACCGCACGCATGCGGTCAATATATTTGCCGACTTTCTCCAATTTGGGGCGGCATGGACGAAATTCGAGACGACAAATTCTTAAAGGCGCTGGGGAAGAGGGTGAGAGCCCTCCGCCATGCAACCGGTATGTCCGATCGTGATTTCGCCAACACCGCCGGCATCGCCGCCTCCCAGGTCAACCGCATCGACAAAGGAGAGCTCGACGTGAAAATCTGTACCCTCCGGGCCATTGCGCAGGCGCTGGATATTCCTCTCTCTGAATTGTTCCGTGGACTTTAAATCTCCCGGCTGTTTTCCACCGCCTTTCTGTTTATCACGCAGCCCAAGTCGCGCAAATACTGCATGGTTTGCTCCAAAGACGCATGCCTGAATAATTGCATAATTGCATATGGGTCTACACCTGCATTGGCTAAGTGTATGCCGCGGGTGTGCTTCCAGTTATAGAGCTTTTTGCTTTCATCGATTTTCAGTTTCTCCCGGTATGGCCGGTATTTCGTAGCATAGTGGTTGCTGCTCGCCGGCACTGGGCCCGGTCGGTCACCCTTTCCGAAAACATACCATTCGAGTGGTAATTTGTCCAATTTCTGCGCTAAAAAAAACCGCTTCAATATCGGGTCAAGAGGCACGTAGTCTTCTCTTCGGGCTTTGGTCCCCTCCGGACACAGGAGCAGCAAATCTCTGTCAAACAGGATATTCTTTATCTTGAAGGCTCGCATTTCTTCCTTGCTGCGCACTGCAGCATAATAACAGGTCATGATAATCCCCTCCATGTAGACATCGTTAGCGGACCGGACAAGGGCAAGCATGTCATTGAGCTCCTGGTCGGTATATGTCGATGGCTTATTCTCCACGACTTCCCGCTGATCGGCACCTTTGATCGGGTTTTCTGGTATTATCCTCCCGTTCTTTTTTTCAGCGAGCCAGTTCAGGATCGTTTCGGTATACAGCAAGTAATTGTTGTAAGTCTTATTCTCCCAGTTGTTTTTTGTTGCTTCGTCCTTCAGAATAGTTAGAAGTTGTACTGCAGTAATGTTTGCAGCTGGCACCAGCAGCATGCCGTTTTCATTCAGCCAGGATTTAATAAAGTTTGCAGTCGTTGTATATGCGCTCATTGTGGATTTCGATTTTCCCTGCTCCTTTTTTTCGGCTAGGAAGAGATTTACACCCTGAACCATGGTGAATCGGCTACGGTCGCCTGCAGCCTCAGCTGCGGCCTGCTTACTTGTTTCTTCTACCCATAAGTTAAGTTTCTCCTCTTCATCATAGGGGCTATATCCGTTCTGCAACGAAAGATTAACGGCATCGCGGAGATTTTTGGCGTAGTTTACTTTTTCCTCACCCTTAAACAGGTTGATGTCTTCGTACACCTTAAACCGTTCAAACTTGCCGGTGAATGGGTGTATGAACGAGTAAAACACATACCATTTTTTTACGCTGAGGTCGAGCGTTTCGGGGTAAATTTTTGCGGGGCGATATTGCATGTCCAGAAATTTATGTTTTCGACCCGTGGCCCCATTGTGGCCCCGGGCTGGCCCTAAATAACGAAAACCCGCTCTAGGAGCGGGTTCTGTTTTTTGAGTGCCCAGAACTGGATTCGAACCAGCACACCGTTGCCGGCGCTGCGACCTGAACACAGTGCGTCTACCAATTTCGCCATCTGGGCATCCCGTTCAGGGAGTGCAAAGGTAAGGAGTTTTCAATTATTTCCAAATTCCGCACCCAAAAAATTTTAAAATTATACGGCAATATTGAACTCACGCAGTGTGTCGTTCAGGCTGGTTTTCAAGTCTGTAGAGGCTTTGCGCTGACCGATGATCAAAGCGCAGGATACCTGGTATTCGCCTGCCGGGAATTTTTTCGTGTAAGTGCCGGGGATCACCACGCTGCGGGCCGGTACGCGGCCTTTGTATTCGATCGGCTCGGGACCGCTCACGTCGATGATTTTGGTGCTCTGGGTTAGTACCACGTTAGCGCCCAGTACCGCTTCTTTTTCCACATGTACGCCTTCCACCACAATGCAGCGGGAACCTACGAACACGCCGTCTTCGATGATCACGGGGCTGGCCTGCAGGGGCTCCAGTACGCCGCCGATGCCCACACCGCCGCTCAGGTGCACGTGTTTGCCGATCTGTGCGCAGGAACCAACGGTGGCCCAGGTGTCCACCATGGTGCCCTCGTCTACATAAGCGCCGATATTCACATAAGAAGGCATCAGGATGGCGCCTCTGGCGATGAATGCGCCGTAACGGGCCACAGCATGCGGTACCACGCGTACGCCCAGCTCTTTATAGTTGGTTTTGAGCTTCATTTTATCGTGGAACTCGAAGGGAGGCAGTTCCATGGTTTCCATCGGCTGTATGGAAAAATACATCAGGATGGCCTGTTTTACCCATTCGTTCACCTTCCAGCCGTCGGCTGTCGGCTCCGCCACACGTAATTTACCCTTATCTACGGCTTCTATAACGGCTTTCACGGCATCGGAATACTGTGATTGCTGTAACAGGCTGCGGTCGTTCCACGCAGCCTGGATTTGTTGCTGTACATCCATTGCGAAAATATTTAGACCGCAAAAATAATATAATCGGGCACAGTTGATAGCGTTTCATTCCCTTCTTTCTGCCGCATTTAACAATATCGCGGCCAGGTGGCGGGAAATGGCGTTGCTGCAAAGCCGGTCGAGCCAGAAAAATTCACCGGCGGCATTGATCTCGAGAAAGTAATATTTTCCGTCGGGGGTGAGGATGAGGTCGATGGCGCCGTAGTTGAGCCCGTAGGCGTCCATCATGGACAGGAGGGAATTGGCCACGTCTTCCCGGAGGGGATAGGGTTTCCAGTTGTTGACGAGGGCGGCGCCTTCTTTCCGCCAGTCGGTGGCGGCGCCGGGCAGCTGCTGGGAATCGATGGCGAAGGAAAACACCTCCCGGCCCACGATGGTGACCCGCAGTTCGAGCGCCTTCGGCAGTTTTTCCTGGAACACCATGGGGCAGTATTTCAGCTGGTCGAGCTGTGAAAGATGTTCATCCGAGATCTCGTTCGTAAACACCACATGTTCTTCGCCCTCGCGGTAAATGGCGAACGAGCTCTGCATTTTGGCGATCACGGGCCCGCCGGTAGCGGCCAGGAACTGCTGTAGCTGCTGCGGGGAATTGGTGATGCAGGTTTCAGGCACCAGCAGGCCGTGTTTGACGGCCATGCGCAGTTGCTCTTCCTTGCTGTCGAGGCGGCGGTACACGCTGTACCGCTCCAGCTGGAAACAGGGGAGGCCTTCGAGCATGCCGAAGAGCGTGCGCCGCACCTCACCGAGCGCCGAGCTCAGGAACTCCTTGTCCAGCAAAGGTTCAAGCCCTTTCCCGATGTGGTAGCTGCGCCGGTACCAGACGGCTGTAATATCGTCGAGGCGCTCGTCGCCGAGCCAAAGCGCCCAGCGGCCGCCCTGCCAGGTGGTCGTTAAAGTGAGGTCGGCGGGGTAACGGTCCACGTCGAAACGGACGCTCTGCCCGCCCAATTCGGCAATGGCCTGTATAACGGTGTCGGCGGCCTCGTTGTCGGCCGTATGGGTGATGATCAGCACTTTCCCTTCAGGCATGGGTGATCTTTTGTACAAGTTTTTCAGCGATCGTCTCGGCTATTGGAAAACCTAAATATTTCTGCAGCATGCCCCACTCGCCCTGGGGGTTCACTTCGAGGAATACATACTGCCCGTCCGGTTGCACGATCATGTCTATTGCGCCGAAGGGCAGCCCCAGCAGTTGCATCAGCCGCGTGATCTTTTCTTCCTGCGCGGGCGGTAGCACGAAGGGCTCCCACTGTATGATGGTGGTGCTCGCCGTACGCCAGTCGGTAGTGTCCGGAGCGCGGAGGCTGCCGGTGAAAAACTCGCCGTCTACATACACGATCCGCAGCTCCCGGTCTTTGGGGATGTATTGCTGCAGAATCATGGGGCAGGCGGAAAGCGACTCCAGCATGGGCACATCTTCCTTGCGCAGGCGGGTGGTGGGGAAGAAGTCGCCGCGCCCGTCCATCGTTTTCGAGAGGGCGCCGTGCAGCTTCACCACTACGTCGCCGTTATGGTCGTCGTAAAACCGGATGGCGTCTTCTGCATGGTTGCTGAAGAGCGTTTGCGGCACTGCCAAACCTGCGGCCTGTGCGGCGGTGAGCTGCAGCAGCTTGTTGCCGCTCACGGCATGGTCGATGTCGATGCGGTTGATCCAGGGTACGTCGAGCGAGTCGAGGAAAATGTGCAGCGAGGTATTGTATTCTTTGACAAAAGCGGGCACATAGGCGGGATCAAGGGAGGCAGGCACTTTCAGTTCCCATAATTTACGGTACCACACGCCGGTGATGTCGGCCGCATCTATCAGCGTATTGCCATGTTCCAGCTGGTATTGCGGCCCCGCGGCGGTGAGGCGGTAGCGCAACCGGTAACGGGTGCCGAACTCGTCTGAATTGAAGCGGAAACTGGGATACCCCAGTTGTTCGAGGTGTTGCTGTACTAAATCGATGGTGTAAGTATCCTGAGAATGCGTAATGCAGAGAATCATGTATGGTTCCTATAAAAAACAAGCAACAGCCGCAGCCATTGCTTGCAAATGATCAATGTGAAGGGGAAGGCAGCTTACAGGAGCCACCATTCCTCATCCCCGTCTGAAGGGTATTTGTGCGTCTGATCGGGGGCATCCGCCAGCTTGCTCGTCCAGATGCCGGACTCGCGGCGGTTTTTCTCTTCTTCCGCTTTCGTTTGCGATTCGAGGAATTGCGCAAAGAATGGCTTTAATACCTGTTCATTGGGTTTCATAATCTGATATGTTTTTTAGTTACTGATAAAGTTTGAAAGTAAAGCTGATGTTACACTTCATCACCGTCCGAAGGATATTTCAATGTGTGCTCTATATGGTCCCAGATCTTCAGGGTGAATATCGGAGGTTCCTGCTGTGTCTTACGCTGTTTTTCCAGGAACTGTGCAAAAAATGGTTTCACCGGATTGGTGGAGGGTTGCATACAGGATCGGTTTTAAGTGATGAATGCATTAAACAATGTTCCGTTAGCTCCGTGTGGCCCGACTCGTTTCCGGGCAGACAAACAATTTAGCATTTTTTACAGAAAGAAAAAAAATATTAACGATGTGGCTGTGAGAAATATTATTTTGCCCCCGGACAAAACACTGCACACCTTGAACATCGGTTTCGACGCCAAAAGGGCTTTCCAGAACCGGACGGGCCTGGGGAACTACAGCCGTACCCTCATCCGTTCGCTCGCGGAAATATACCCGCAACACCAGTATTTTTTATTCGCGCCTAAAACGAAGCCCCTGTTCCGGCCACCGGCGCACATGCCGGTCATCCTGCCCGGCAAAACCCATCACCGCCTGCTCAAATCCGTATGGAGAAGCCGCTGGATGGTCAGCGACCTGCAACAACAGCAAATCGACGTGTTTCATGGCCTCAGCGCGGAACTGCCCTTCGGCGTGCACCGCATCCCCGTGAAAACGGCCGTTACCATGCACGATCTTATTTTTGAACGATATCCGGGCCAGTACAACCCGATCGATGTGTATACTTACCGCAAAAAGGCCCGTTACGCCTGCAAACACGCCCACCGGGTGGTTGCCATCAGCGAGCAGACCAAACAGGACCTGATGCTCTTTTACGGCGTTCCTGCGGACCGTATCAGCGTCTGCTACCAGGCCTGCGACCCCGCTTTTGCCGTATTGCACCCGCAGGAGGTCATTAGCGCCATGCTACGGCAGTACGGGCTGCCGGAAAAGTATTTCCTCTACGTAGGCTCGGTGATCGAGCGGAAAAACCTGCTCCGCATCGCCGAAGCGCTGCACCAGCTGAAAGGGCGCCTCAACGTTCCCCTGGTGGTGGTGGGCGATGGCGGTAAATACAAGGAAACGGTTAAAAGTTACCTGCGGCAGAAAGGGCTGGCCCAACAGGTGATCTGGCTCAACGAAACGGCCAGTTTCACTTTTAAAGACCTGCCCGCTCTCTTCCAGGGCGCACTGGCCCTGCTGTACCCGTCGCTCTTCGAAGGGTTCGGCATTCCCATCCTGGAGGCGCTCTGGAGCCGCACCCCCGTGATCACCTCGCAGGGATCCTGCTTCCTGGAAACGGGCGGCGACGCGGCGCTGTATGTGGATCCCCTCAGCCCGGAAGCCATTGCCGGCGCTATGGAAAGCGTATCCGAAAATGGAACATTTGTTGAGGGCATGAGGGAACGGGGATGGATGCACGCACAAAATTTCACCATCCCCAAATGCGCGGCAGCGGTCATGAACGTGTACGAAAACCTGTAACCGATGATTCATTTCGAGAACGACCTGGAACATGCTTTGGCCGTCCTGAGAACGGGCGGCACCATTTTATACCCTACAGACACCATCTGGGGCCTGGGCTGCGATGCCACCGATGAGGCGGCGGTACGGCGCATCTTCGCCCTCAAAAAGCGGGACGAGTCCAAAAGCCTGGTGATATTGATGGCGGATGTCAAGGACCTCGTAAAGTACCTGTCGCATCCCCCGCCCGACATTGCGGATACGCTGGCGGGCTTCGACCGCCCCACTACCGTGATCTACGAAGGGGCCCTGCACCTGGCGCCCAACGTGGTGGCTGAAGACGGCACCGTGGCCATCCGCCTCGTCAAAGACCCGTTTTGCCGCCACCTGGTGAAACGCCTGCGGAGGCCCCTGGTGTCCACTTCTGCCAATATCAGCGGGGAGCCGGCGCCCCGCAGTTTCGCCGATATTTCCCCGGAAATCCTCAACGGTGCGGATTATGTAGTGAAATACCGCCAGGATGATGCCTCCGAGCACCAGCCTTCCCGGATTGTGCGGATAAGAAAAGACGGACAGATGGAGGTGCTGCGCCCGTAGCGGGCCCATGGCGGCTTTATTCAGCCGCTGCGGGGCCGAAAGGCCGCAATGAAGCGCAATCCCTTGGGTTCCTCCCTCAATTCAATTACTTTTGCGCCTTAAACCAGTAGAAAGTATATGCAGATTCCCTGTACACCACGGGAAATGGATTTGTTCGAAAGCGTGGCCGGTGCAGCGCGCCAGATTGGCGTTCCCTGCTACCTCATCGGCGGTTTCGTCAGGGATAAGCTCCTGGGCCGGCCCACCAAGGATATGGATATCGTTTGCGTCGGGGACGGCATTACGCTGGCCCATAAAGTAGCGGCCACCCTCGATCCGGCGCTGAAAGTGAACTATTTCAAAACCTACGGCACCGCCCAGATCCGGTATAAAGACCTCGAAATAGAGTTCGTGGGCGCCCGCAAAGAAAGTTACAGCCGCGAATCGCGCAACCCGGAAGTAATGCCGGGCACGCTGGAAGACGATCAGTTGCGCCGCGATTTTACCATCAACGCACTCGCCATCAGCCTCAATAAAGCCGATTACGGCAGCCTGCTGGATCCGTTCAACGGGCTGCAGGATTTGCAGGATAAACTCATCCGTACCCCCCTGGAACCGGGCGCCACCTTCAGTGACGACCCGCTGCGCATGATGCGCGCCATCCGGTTCGCCTCACAGCTGAATTTCAGCATCGTGCCGGAAACCTTCCAGGCCATCGCCGATCATGCGGAAAGGATTAAAATCATCTCGCAGGAAAGGATCACGGACGAACTGAATAAAATATTGCTGTCGCCCAAACCTTCTGTGGGCCTCGACCTGTTGTACAAATCCGGCCTGCTGAAAATCATCTTCCCACAGATGATCGACCTCGTAGGCGTGGAAATGCAGGAAGGCAAAGGGCACAAGGACAATTTTTATCATACGCTGCAGGTGGTGGACAACATCGCCCGTCATACCAAGGACCTCTGGCTCCGCTGGTCGGCCCTGTTGCACGACATCGGCAAACCGGCCACCAAACGCTTCGAAGAAGGCCATGGGTGGACGTTTCATGGTCATGATGCGGTGGGCGGCAAAATGGTGCCCCGCATCTTCGCCCGGCTGAAACTGCCGCAGCACGCGGAAATGCGCCAGGTGCGCAAGCTGGTGGAACTGCATTTGCGGCCCATCAGCCTTACCAAGGAGAATATAACGGATTCGGCTATACGGCGATTGCTGTTCGATGCCGGGGAAGACCTCGAGGCGCTGATGCTGCTTTGCGAAGCGGACATCACTTCCAAGAACCGCGCGAAAGTGAAGCGGTACCTCGAGAATTTCGAACTCGTGCGCGAACGGCTGAAAGAAGTGGAGGAAAGCGACCGCATCCGCAACTGGCAGCCGCCCATCACCGGTGAGCTGATCATGGAAGTGTTCGGCCTCAAGCCCGGGCGCATCGTGGGTGATCTTAAAAACACCATCCGGGAAGCGATCCTCGACGGTATCATTCCGAACAATTATGAAGCAGCTTACCAGTACATGCTGGATAAAGCCAAAGAACTGAATTTGACCCCTGTTAAATAATTTGGTACTTTTGCCGTACGCCTATAACTTAATCATATGCCGGTATTGAAGTTTAGAGTTTATTGGGAAGAAGATGAGAGTGTCTACAGAGACATTGCGGTTAAGCCGTCCCAGAATTTTTTACAGTTCCATCAAGCCATATTAACTGCATATGAGTTTGACAGTAAACACAAAGCCACGTTTTTCCGCAGCAACGACAACTGGCAGCGTGGCCGCGAGATCATCCTCGAAGCCGATAACCAGGCCCGAAAGGTAGAACCGCTGATGATGGGGGAAACGCCCATCGGCGCCATGGTGAAGGCTCCCAACCAGAAATTCATTTACCTCTACGATTATGCGAAAAACTGGACGTTTCTCGTTGAACTGATCGGTGTAGCCAAAGATGAAAACGTGAAACTCACCTATCCCGCCTGCGTACGCAAAGAAGGCCTGGCCCCCAGCCAGTACGGCACCAAGGGCCTGATCGGCGACAAACTGGTGGAAATGGAAGAGAAATATGACCTCAACCGCGAAGGCATGTCGGAAGACGGCTTCGGTGAAGAAGGAGAGGAGGCGGAAGGAGAAGAGGACGGCGCGGAAGAAAGCGGCGGCGAAGAAGAAAATATCTTTTAATAACCATACTGACGGGGCCGCTGCTACAGCGGCCCCGTTTTGCATACAACATATTCCTGCATCCGGATGAAAAATACGGTGGTGGTACTGGCCGGCCCTACGGCTGTAGGTAAAACGGCATTGGCTATACGAATCGCTCAACAGCTGGGAACGGAGATTATCTCCGCTGATTCCCGTCAGTGCTACCGCGAACTGAGCATCGGCACGGCTAAACCCTCGCCGGAAGAACTGGCCGCGGTACCGCATTATTTCATCAATTCCCACTCCATCACCGAAGAAGTGAACGCGGCCATGTATGAGCAGCTCGCGCTGCAGTATGCGGACGATATCTTCAAACGCCGCCCGGTGGCGGTTGTGGCGGGCGGCACGGGTCTTTATATCCGCGCCCTGCTCGAAGGCATGGACCGGATGCCGCCTGTTCCGCCGGAGATACGTACCGCGCTACGCGAACAATACGCCGCCCACGGCCTCGCCTGGTTGCAGGAAACCCTGCGGCGGCGCGACCCCGCATTCTACGCCGTGGCGGAAACGCAGAACCCCCAGCGCCTGCTGAGGGCCCTTGAAGTACTGGAGGCCACGGGGCAATCCATCACCGCTTTCAGAACAGCCACCCCGCAACAGCGCAACTTCAACATCATCAAAATCGGCATCCAGCTGCCCAAAGAAATGCTGCACGACAATATCCACCGCCGGGTAGACGGGATGATGGACGCCGGGCTGGTGGAGGAAGTGCGCAGTGTGGAAGCATTCCGCCATCACAATGCTTTGCAGACGGTGGGGTACGCCGAGATCTTCGATTATTTCGACGGCGCCCTGAGCCTGCCGCAGGCCGTGGAAGCCATCAAAACACATACCCGCCAGTACGCCAAACGGCAGCTCACCTGGTTCCGTAAAGACGCGGACATACAATGGTTCGACGCGCGGGAAGGGGATGCCATCATGCAGGCATTACTGGCGCAACTGCACTAAAACAAAAAAGGAAAGAGCGGCGCCCTTTCCTTTTTTTGTATCCGGAATGTTTATGATCAGAATTTGAAACCTACGGTGGCAAGCACGTTACCGCCGGAAAGGTCTACCGTAGCGGGTGCTACGGCGGTTGAACTCAGGCGGTAAGGCTGATAGGCGTCGCTCGCGAGTGTATGCACATACGTGAGGTCCGCAAAAAATCCTTTGTTACGGTAACCGATGCCGCCGCTGAATTTTTTCATACTGCCGTCTGCACCGGAAACAGTGTTCTGGTAGGGGCTGCTGTAATAAGCAAAACCTGCGCGAACGGCCAGTACCGTGAATTTCATTTCACCACCCACCCGGAAGTTCAGCGCGCCTTTGTACAGGTCTTCGATCGACTGGTTGAGGCGGCGCGCGAAATCCTGGTCGCCGGCGGTGCCTTTGTTGAAGTTATATTTCGCGCCGGCATAGTTTACATACTCCACATCAGCGGTGATGAAACCGTGCTGTTTGCTCACGTCGGCATTGGTGCCGAAGATGTAGGAGATACTGCCGATGGCGCGGCTGGGCGTTTGCAGTTTGTATTCGTACTCGATCGGGTAACCGTCGGTCAGTTCCTCGGTATCCTGCCAGATCGGGTTGGTGAAGTTCGGGTCGTTCGGCGGCCTGAACCCTTCCAGGTCGGCCTGTACGCGGGCGGTAGACTGGTCGCGCATGGAGTACCACGAAGGCGTGTGATAAGCCACACCGAAACGCAGGCTGGGTACGGGCGAGTAGATGATGCCGAGTTTGGCGTTAAAACCTACCGCGTCTGTCTTCAGGTTTTCCGTATGCTCGAAATAAGCGAAGTTGTTGTTATTGTCGCCGCTTTCATCGTCTTCCGCGAAGGTGCGGGTGCGCTCGTAGCGGATGGTGGGAAAGTTCAGCGAGGCCCCGAAGTAGAACTGGTCGTTGTAGTTGCCGCCCAGTGCGAGGGAAAACTCGTCCTGCCCGCCTTTTTCCTTTATCAGGTCCTGTTGCCGGATGCCATTGGCGCCGATGGGCACGCCGGAAACATATTTGGTGGCGTTGCCGGAGCCGTCGAATTCGGCGTCGATCACGTAGGTGTTCAGCCCGAGGCTTGCGCCCAGCGGGTAGTCGATCGTGGCGCTGCTGAACGGAACGGGGTTGTTGCCGCGGTTCAGTTCTTCCACCCACCGGTCGGAGTAGCTGCTGGTGCGGTTGATGCCGTCGAGGCGGAAAGTATTGTTGAAGTTGGCGAGGCGGTTATAATCCAGTGCAAAAGCGAGGTTTTTGAATTTGCTGTTGCTGTTGCGTACGGGCAGGCCGAAAACGATACCGGCATTGCCCAGCATGGCGCCTGATTTCTTCTCGTCGGCGCTGTTGCCGAGGTAGCTGGAACTGTTGCTTTTAAAGAAGAACCCGGGTGTGATAACCACTTCACTCGTTTTGTAAAAGCCGATACCTGCCGGGTTAACGTGCGAAGCCGTGATATCCCCGCCCAAAGAGC